>CANRIF010000023.1 GCA_947630645.1 uncultured Oscillospiraceae bacterium
TCCTGGGCGGCGGCGATGTGGAAGCGGTGTACGGGGAGATAAAATAACAGCAAGGGCGCGTTTTCAAAACGCGCCCTGCTTTATACCCCCTCGCCGGAGGGGTCACAGTACGAATTTTTCGATGGCCTGGGCCACGCCGCTCTCGTCGTTGGAGCCGGTCACATAGTCCGCCGCCGCCAGCACCGCCGGGTCGGCGTTGGCCATGGCCACCCCCAGCCCGGCCGCCTGGATCATGGCCAGGTCGTTGCTGCCGTCGCCCAGGGCCATGGCCTGGGCCGGGTCGATCCCCAGATGGCCGCACAGCGCCAGCAGGCCCGCGCCCTTGTTGGCGGAGGCGATGTTCAGCTCGATGTTGTTGGGGATGGCGCTCGTCACCGCAAGCTCCGGGAACTCCGTCGGCAGCGTTTGCAGCGCCACGGCCCGGGCGTCCATGTCCCGGAAGAACAGCACGATCTTCTGCAGGCTCCGCCCCCGGGCGGCCAGGTAGCCCTTGAAGTCGTCCACCTGGGTCCGCATACCCCGCACCATTCGGTTGATGATGGGGTCGGTGATGTACTCGTCCAGCCGCCGGTAAAAGGCGGTGGCCATATAGCCTGCCCCGTCCAGGTAGCAGTCGTATATGGCGGGCAGGCTGTCCAGCCGGTCGAACACCCGCATGGCCAGGTCCAGGGGTATCTCCGCCCGGGCCAGGACCGCGTCCTCCCGGGCGTCGTAGACCTGGGCGCCGTTGACGCACACCGCGTAGCGGATGAAGGGCAGCGCCCGCAGCGCCTCCGGGATGCCCGTGTAGAACCGGCCCGTGGCCGGGACGATGTGTACGCCCTTTTCCGCCGCCCGCGCCAGGGCGGCGCGGTCAGCCTCCGGCAGGCGTTTTTCACTGTCCAGCAGCGTGCCGTCCAGGTCCGTGAAGATGATCTTGATGCTCATATACCGCCTCCAAAACGCCGTATCACTTTACCACACCGGAGGCGGTTTGTAAACCGTTGACAGCCCGCCGGACGGGGGGATATAATCAGAAAAAACACCGGGAGGGGTTTCCGATGGCAGGACCTGTCACAGTGGCTATATGCGGGTGCGGCAGCCGGGGGCTGGACGCCTACGCGCCGTTCCAGACGGCGTTTCCCGAGAAGATGAAGATCGTGGCCGGCGCCGACCCCCGGCCGGACCGGCTGGAGAAGCTGCAAAAACTCTACGGCGTGGCGCCGGATATGTGCTTTGCCAGCGACGACGAGATGCTGGCCCAGCCAAAGCTGGCGGACGTGATGATCGTGGCGACCATGGACAGGACCCATGTGAAGAACGCCGCGGCCGCCATGGAGAAGGGCTACGACGTGCTGCTGGAAAAGCCCATCTCCCCGGACCTGGGCCAGTGCCTGGCCCTGCGGGAGAAGGCCCATGAGACGGGGCGGATCGCGGTGGTGTGCCACGTGCTGCGCTACACCCGGTTCTACGCCGCGCTGGAGGAGATGGTCCGGTCCGGGCAGCTGGGCCGGCTCGTGACCATCGAGGCGTCGGAGAACGTGGGCTGGTGGCACTTCGCCCACAGCTTCGTCCGGGGCAACTGGCGGCGGCAGGACGAGACCAGCCCCATGATCCTGCAAAAGTGCTGTCACGATATGGACATCTTGCGCTGGCTGGCCGGGCGGCGGTGCCTGGCGGTGCAGAGCTTCGGCGGCCTGGACTTCTTCCGGCCGGAGAACGCCCCGGCGGGGGCGGCGGCGCGGTGCTGCGAGTGTCCGGCCCGGGACGGGTGCCGCTTCGACGCGGAAAAACTCTACCTCACCGACCCCCACTGCGGCATCGAACACATCGGCCCCCAGTGGCCGGTGGACGTGGTGGCCACGGACCCCACGCCGGAGAAGCTGCGGGCCGCGCTGCGGACCGGGCCATACGGCCGGTGCGTGTTCCGGTGCGACAACGACGTGGCGGACCACCAGACGGTTGATCTGCTGTTCGAGGGCGGCCTGACCGCCACCTTCACCGCTAGCGCCTTCTCCGACACCATCTACCGGACCATCAAACTCACCGGCACCGAGGGGGAGGTCTGGGGGGACATGGGGCGGCAGACCCTGACGCTGCATCGGTTCGGCCAGCCGGAGGAGGTCATCGATCTGAAGGACGAGAAGGGCCTCTTTTCCGGCCACGGCGGCGGCGATTTCGGCCTGCTGCACAGCTTCTTCGACCTGGTCCTGTCCGGCGGCCGGGACGCGCTCACCGGGGTGGACGCGTCGGTGGAGAGCCATGTGATGGCCCTGGCCGCCGAACATTCCCGCGCCCGAGGCGGCGAGACGGTGGACCTGGCGGCTTTCGAGCGCCAGGCGCTGGGAGCGGAGGCTTGACAGGCGTGGTATAACAGCCGCTCCGCGCTGTTATACCGAAAAGATACCAGTCGTGTTCCTGGCTTGCGCCAGAACCACACGACATGGTACAATATAAGTGTGGTAGCCGAAAGGCACCGCAGAAGCTATCCTTTAGCATAGGGAAGTCCCAAACCAAGAGTGAGCCGTCTGGTGCAGCAGACACGGTCTAGGGAATCCCCAAACCAAGAGTGAGTCGTCTGGGTTCAGCAGACGGCTCACTTCTTATATATGGCGGAAAAGTTAGCATTGACGAAACGCGCTCCCGCCGCATATCATGGAATAACACGGATAGGAAGGGGGCGCTGCCTGTGGAGGACGGCGGGAAGACACGCCTGGCCCGGGGCTGGCGGGCCAGTATGCTTGGCATGGCCTGCAATATCGCCCTGTTCGCGGCGAAGCTGCTGGTGGGGCTGGCGGCCGGGTCCGTGGCCGTCGTCGCCGACGGGGTCAACAACCTGACGGACGCCGCGTCCAACATCATCGGCTTTCTGGGCTTCAAGCTGGCCGCCCGGCCCGCGGACGCGGAGCATCCCTACGGCCACGGGCGGTACGAGTACCTGGCCGGGCTGACCGTGGCGGTGCTGGTGCTGGTGGCGGGGGTGGAGCTTTTCCGCAGCGGCGTGGAGGAGCTTGTCCATCCCACGCCGGTGGCGTTCTCCTGGCTGCTGGCGGCGGCCCTGGCCGTGTCCGCGGCGGTGAAGCTGGGGATGATGATCTATTACCGGCGGGTGGGCCGGGCCATCGGCTCCGAGACGCTGGCCGCCTCCGCCGCCGACAGCCGCAACGACGCCATAGCCACCGGCGCGGTGCTGGCGGGGATGCTGGCAAGCTGGCGCTGGAACGTGGCCCTGGACGGGGTGCTGGCCCTGGCGGTGGCGGCGTTCGTGTTGGCAAGCGGCGTGTCCCTGATCCGCAAGACCCTGGACCCGCTGCTGGGCGGCAAGCCGTCCCCGGCGCTGGTGGGGCGCATCCGGGAGCAGATATTGGCCTGCCCCGGCGTGCTGGGGACCCACGACCTAATGATCCACGATTACGGCCCGGGCCGCCGGTTCGCCAGCGCCCATGTGGAGGTGCCGGCGGAGACGGACGTGATGGCCACCCGCGAGACGCTGGAGGGCCTGGCGCGGGCGATCCTGGAGGCGGAGGGGGTCCAGATGCTGTTCCAGTACGACCCCATCTCCGGCGCCGATACGGCGGAAAACCGCCTGCGGGAGCATCTGGCCGGGCGCATGACCGTCATCGACGGGAGGCTCACCGTCCACGACCTGCGGCTGCGGCGGGTGGACGGGGTCATGCACGTCAAGTTCGACTGCTTCGTGCCGCCGGACGTGACCGTGCCGGAGGCGGAGATCGTGCGGATGCTGGAGAACATCGTCCGGGAGATCTATCCGGACGCGGTGTGCGCCGTCACCCTGGACCGGGATTATATGTCGGCGGAATAAGGACACGCGCCCGGGGCGAAGGCCCCGGGCGCGTGCGTTCATCTTTCAGGAAATGAGCAGGGAGAAGGGGAGAAGGACCGCCAAAAACGCCAGGTTGCAGAGGGTGAACGCGGCGAAGTACTTCCCCGGCCGGGCGCCGGGCTGGGCGGCATAGAGTTTGTAGGAGATAAGGCTTGCCATGGACGCGATCAGGGTCCCCAGGCCGCCCACGTTGGTGCCCAGCAGCAGCGCGCCGCCGTTTTCGGTGAAGCCGGACAGCAGTATGGCCGCCGGCACGTTGCTCATGGCCTGGCTGAACAGGGTCGACATCACCACTTCCCGCCCGGTCAGCAGCCCGGACACCAGCTCCCGCACCGGGCCGATCCGGCCCAGGTTGCCCACGAAGACGAAAAAGCCCACGAAGGTCAAAAGAAGCCCGTAGTCCACCCGGCCCAGCAGCTGCCCCTTGCCCAGCAGCACCACCCCCGCCACGGTGATCACGAGGGCCGGCAGCCAGTGCAGCACCCGGAACACCACCAGCAGGTCCAGCACGAACAGCGCCCCGTACACCGCCACGTCCCGCCGGGGGATGGGTCCCGCCGCCGGGCCGGGCCGCATCTGCACCGGACCCGCCGGGAGCAGCGCCGCCGCCCCCGCCAGCAGCATGAGCGCCAGCGCCGCCGGCGGCAGCATCAGGCGCAGGAACGTGCCGATATCCATATCGTAGGCGGAGAACAGGTAGAGGTTCTGGGGGTTACCGATGGGCGTGGCCATGCTGCCCAGGTTGGCGGCCACGGTCTGCAATACCACCACGGGGATGGCCAGGTCCTTCCGGCCGCAGCGGTCCAGGGCCAGGAGGGCGAAGGGGACGAAGGTGATCAGGGCCACGTCGTTGGTGATGATCATGCTGGTGAAAAAGCACAGCAGCACCAGCGTCAGCGCGAGTTGGCGGCTGCTATGGACGCTGCCGAAGAGCCTGTCGGTCAGCAGATCGAACAGCCCCGCGCGCTGGAACCCGCGCACCAGCAGCATCAGCGAGAACAACAGCCCCAGCACCCGCAGGTCGATATAGTCCAGATACCCCCGGTCCGGCGGCACGAAAAACATGGACGCCGCCGCCAGGATAAGGGAGACGGTCAGCACCTTCTCCCGCTTCAGATAGGCGAACATAACGCTCTCCCCACAGACAAGATGTGCAAAGCCCCCGGCTTCGCGGCGGATATTGTAGCACACCGGCGGGCGGAAATCAATCGGGCAAAAGCCGTTGCTATTTCCCTTATCTATGTTATAATGACACACGGATATCGTAAGATCAGCGCCCCCAGGGGCGCGGAAAAATAGAGAGGTACATACCAAATGAAAAAGTTCTTCCAGGAATTCAAGGCGTTCGCCACCCGGGGCAACGTGGTGGATCTGGCCGTTGGCGTCATCATCGGCGCCGCGTTCCAGAAGATCGTCACCAGCGCGGTGAACGACCTGGTGATGCCGCTGATCGGCCTCATCACCGGGAACTCCAACTTCAACGACGCCTTCTTCATCCTCCGGCTGCCGGAGGGGGTGGACGCCGCCCAGGTGACCAGCCTCGCCACCGCCACGGAGCTGGGCGTGACCACCTTCAACTACGGCGCGTTCATCTCCGCGGTCATCGACTTTCTGATCATGGCCTTCGTCATCTTCCTGATGATCAAGGCCCTAAATAAGGCAAGTTCTCTGACCCACAAGAAGGCGGAGGAGGCGCCCGCCGCCCCCACCACCAAGATCTGCCCCTACTGCCTGAGCGAGATCCCTATCGCCGCTACCAAGTGCGCCCACTGCACCGCCGACCTGCCCGCGGAAGACGCCGGGAACTGACGGGAAAAGGAGACGCGAGGGATGTACGCGCCGCTGGTACAAGAGGATAGGAACGGCTATTTTGACCTTATCCACCATGGCTGGATATGCGTGGTGGACGAGCATGGCCGGGTGGTCTGGTCCCTGGGGGACGCGGAGGACATGGTGTTCTACCGCTCCGCCTCCAAGCCCATCCAGGCGCTGCCCGTGTTCGAGATGGGGCTGGACAAAAAATACGGCCTGACGGAGGAGCAGTCGGTGGTGCTGTCGGCGTCCCACCTGGGGATGCCCATGCACGTAACGGCGGTGGAGGACATCCTGCGCCGGATGGGGCTGACGGAGGACGTGCTGTGCATGAAGCCCACCCGCCCCGGCGACGCGGCCGCCAACGAGGCCCGCATCCGGGCGGGTCTGCCCCTGCGGAAGGTGTACCACAACTGCTCCGGCAAGCACTGCGCGCTGCTGATGATGCAGCGGGAGCTGGGCGGCGCGGTGGAGGACTACTGGAAGACGGATACCCCCGTCCACCGGCGGGTAGAGCGGACCATCCGCGTCATCAGCGAGACGGACCGGGTGAACGTGGGGGTGGACGGCTGCGGCGTGCCGGTGTTCGCGGTGCCCATCCGCAACATCGCCGTGGCCTATAAAAATCTGGCCTGCATCGACACCATCCAGGACGATTCTCTCCAGGCCGCGGCGGCGGAGAACGTCCGGCGCATCGGCCTTTACCCCCACATGATCCGGGGGGCGCTGCTGTGTACGGCCATGAACCGGGACCCCAACATCATCGCCAAGGGCGGCGCCAACGGGGTCTACGGCTTCGGACTGAAAAAGCAGCGGCTGGGCGTGGCGTTCAAGGTGGTCGACGGCACGGAGAGCGCCTGGCCCCTGCTGGCCATGGAGCTGCTCCGGGGCCTGGGCGCGCTCACCGAAGAGCATCAGGCCCGGCTGGAGGCGCTGCAGCCGAAGTACATCCTCAACGACAACGACACGGTGGTGGGCCAGCGCAAGACGCTGTTCGAGATGCACCTGTGAGGAGGAATAGGCTTATGACCAAGCTGGAGATATGCTGCGGCTCGGCGGAGGACGCCATCGCCGCCTGGGAGGGCGGCGCGGGGCGCGTGGAGCTGAACTCCGACCTGTTCCACGGCGGCCTGACCCCCACGGTGGGGTCGCTGCTGACGGTGAAGAAGGCCGCGCCGGGGCTGCAAGTGATGTGCATGGTCCGGCCCCGGGAGGGCGGCTTCTGCTATACCGAGACGGAATTTGCCGTCATGCTGGCCGACGCCCGGGCGCTGCTGGACGCCGGGGCGGACGGCATCGTGTTCGGCTTCCTGCACGAAGACGGCACGGTGGACCAGGCCCGCTGCCGGGCCATGCTGGACGTGATCGGGGGGAAGACCTCCGTGTTCCACCGGGCCATCGACGTGACGCCGGACCCCATCGCCGCGCTGGACGTGCTGATCGGCCTTGGGGTGGACCGGGTGCTGACCAGCGGGCAGCGGCCCACGGTGCCGGAGGGGATGGAGACTCTCCGGGCCATGATCGGCCACGCCGCGGGGCGCATCGAAATACTGCCCGGCGGCGGCATCACCCCGGAGAACGCCGCCTGGGTGAAGGGGGAGCTGGGGGTGGACACGGTCCACCTCGCCATCCAGCGCACGGCCTACGACCGCAGCGCCATGGGGAACCCGGCCATCTACTTCGGCGGCGCGGTCTATCCCCCGGAGGACCGCTACGGCCGCACCGATGCGTCGGACGTGGCTGGCCTGCTGGCCCGGCTGGGGTGAAAAGAAAACAAACGCAAAGAGGGACCTGCGAGAGCAGGTCCCTCTTTCTTGCTTTTTTGTCAGATGGCGGCGATGACGATCTGGCCGCCCGAGGCGGACACGGAGATGGTCCGCACCTGGCCCTTGCGCTTGTCGATGATCTCGGCGGCGATGGCGTCTTCGATGTCCTTCTGTATCTGCCGGCGCAGGTTCCGGGCGCCGTAGGCCACGGAGTAGCTCTTCTCCACCAGGTAGTCCACAACGGCCTCGTCCCAGGAAAAGTCGATCTTCCGCTCCGCCATCACGTCCTTCAGTTCGCCCAGGATCAGCGCGGCGATGCCCCGGAAGGTCTGTTCGCTCAGGGGCTGGAAGTACACGATCTCGTCCACACGGTTGATGAACTCCGGCCGCAGGAAGTCCTTCAGGGCCTTGAGGGCCTTCTCCCGGCCCATGTCCCCCAGGGACTGGCCAAAGCCCAGGCCGCCCACCTGCCGGTCGGAGCCTGCGTTGGTGGTCATGATCAGCACCGTGTTCTCAAAGTTCACCGTCCGGCCCTGGGCGTCGGTGATGCGCCCGTCGTCCAGAATTTGCAGCAGGATGTTCATCACGTCCGGGTGGGCCTTTTCGATCTCGTCGAACAGCACCACGGAATAGGGCCGGCGGCGTATCTTCTCGGTCAGCTGCCCGGCCTCGTCATAGCCCACATAGCCCGGGGGCGAACCGATGATGCGGGAGACGGAGAACTTCTCCATGAACTCCGACATATCCAGGCGTATCAGGCTCTCCGGCGCGGAGAACAGGTCCATGGCCAGCTGCTTGACAAGCTCGGTCTTGCCCACGCCCGTGCTGCCCACGAAGATGAAGGAGCAGGGCTTGCGCTTGGCCTGGAGGCCCACACGGCTGCGCTTGATGGCGGCGCACACCGCGTCCACCGCCTCGTCCTGGCCGATGATGTGCTTTTTCAGCCGGGCGTTCAGCTCGCTCAAACGGTCGAACTCGTCGTCGGTGATGTTGCTGGCGGGTATCTTGGTCCACAACTCGATGATGCGGGCCAGGTTGGCGGCGGTCAGGGCCGGGCGGCCCTTGGCCCGCAGGGCCGTCAGCTCATCGGAGATCTGCATCTGCCGGGAGCGGATGGCCGCCAGGCGCTCGAAGTTGTCCGTCTCGGCGGTGAGGAGCATCTCCCGCTCCTTCTCCAGGTCCGCGTTCTCCTTCTCCAGCTCCAGCCGCCGGGCGGTGTCCTGGTTCTTCAGGTCCACGTCGGAACAGGCCTCGTCCAACAGGTCGATGGCCTTGTCGGGCAGGTAGCGGTCGGTGATGTACCGCTCGGAGAGGGTCACCGCTAGGCGGCACATCTCGTCGGAGATGTCCACCCCGTGAAAGTCCTCGTAGTACTTGCGGACGCCCTTGAGTATCTCCACGCTGTCGGCCACGGACGGCTCCGCCACGGTGACCGGCTGGAAGCGCCGCTCCAGGGCGGCGTCCTTCTCGATGTACTTGCGGTACTCGTTGAAGGTGGTGGCGCCGATGACCTGTATCTCGCCCCGGGAGAGGGCGGGCTTGAGGATGTTGGCGGCGTTCATGCTGCCCTCGGCGTCCCCGGCGCCCACAATGTTGTGTACCTCGTCGATGACCAGGATGATGTTGCCCTGGCGCCGGACCTCGTCGATCAGGCCCTTCATGCGGCTCTCGAACTGGCCCCGGAACTGGGTCCCGGCCACCAGCGCCGTCAGGTCCAGCAGATAGACCTCCTTGTCCCGCAGCTTGTAGGGCACCTGGTCGGCGGCGATGCGCTGGGCCAGGCCCTCGGCGATGGCGGTCTTGCCCACGCCGGGCTCGCCGATGAGGCAGGGGTTGTTCTTCTGCCGGCGGTTCAATATCTGGATGACCCGCTCCAGCTCCTCGGCCCGGCCGATCATCCGGTCCAGCTTGCCCTCCCGGGCCCGCTGGGTCAGGCTGATGCAGTAATTCTCCAGAAACTTCTTCTTGCCGCCCCGGCGGTCCTGGGTCTGGGGTCCGGGACCGGGGGAGGGTCCGGGGCCGGGGTCGCCGCCGTTGTCGGACTGGCCGTTCTGGCCCTGGGGGCCGCCGAACAGCCGGTTCAAAAACGGGAACGTGGCCGTCTTGCCCTGGTCGCTGTCGTTGTCATCGGCGTCGGCGCCGTCGATGTTCATCAGCCCCTCGATGCCGTCCGGCCCGCCGAAGGCGTTGGTCATCTCCCCGGAGAAAGTCTCCAGGTCCTCGTCGGAAAGGCCCATCTTGGAGATGATGTCATCCACGGGCTTGATGTGCAACTCCTTGGCGCAGGAGAGGCACAGCCCCTCGTTTTTGGACTGGTTGTTTTCGATCTTCGTGATGAAGATCACCGCCATATTCTTATGGCAGCGGGCGCAGAGAGTAGGTTGCATTTGCTCCTCCTTGTGAGGCGGTCAGAGGGTTATGTAGTTGGCCAGCAGGTTTTTGTCCATGAGGAACGCGGCCAGACCGGTACCCCGGAGCGTCTGCTCGCTGAGCAGCAGGCCCGCGAACTGGCAGACCCACACCAGGATGGAGCAGAACAGCAGCCCCGTGAACAGACCGATCGCGATACCGCCGATATCGTTCACGATGCCCACATAGGGTATCTTGAAACTCAAATTGGGGATGTTGACGATCACCGTCAGCACGGCGAACACGATGATGAACGCCAGCAGGAACCCGCCGTACCAGGTGACGGCCTGGCAGGCGATGGTGACCACCGAGGAACTCAAAGAGGCGTCGTTTTCCTGAGAGTAGGCCATGACGCGGCCGGCGAGGGTGTCGGCCATGTCGTCGTAAAGGCCCAGGCCGGCGAAGGTGTTCTTGGCGATCGCCTCCTCGTGGCCCGGCTGCTGCACCAGCAGGTCCGTCATGGACAGCGGCACGTTGAAGTTGCCCTGGTCGTCGGGGGTGTAGCCGAACTCGGTGAACGCGGTGCGCTCTACCTGGGCCTCCATGTAGCCGCTGACGAAGGGCTTCAGCACCGGGATGACCTCATAGGAGAAGGTGTCCGAAAGAAGCTGTGCGCCGTATAGAGATAGTATTATCACCAGCACCTCGATAATTCCCATGATGATGCCCTTTTTGTAGCCCTGCCAGGCGCAGATGACCAGCACGGCGATGAGGACGATGTTGATGATCGTGTTGATGTTCATAGGCGGTTACCTCTCGCAAAATGAAGTGGGAAAAAGGCGTCGTTGTCAGAAAGTGTAGATCTCCGCGTAGTTGGAGGCGATCAGAAGCGCCTCGCCCCGGGAGCGGAGCAAGCCGTATTTGAAGCCGGGCAGGCCGTTGAGCCGCCCCTTCTCGGAAAGGGAGCTGTTGTACAGCACCGCGCCGTCGGAGCAGAGGACCATGATCTCCAGGTCCGCCGCGGTCAGGCACACGATCTCGCTGTTCACCTCGGCCGAGCCCAGCTCCGTGCCGGAGGCGTCCAGGCTCACCAGGGTGGCGGTGGTGCCGGCCCGGTAGGGGCTCAGGGCGAAGGCGGCGCAGTTGGCGCCGTCAAAGGTGTAGCCCACCAGATACCGGCCGTTGAAGCTGTATGTGTTCTGCCACTCGCCGCTGGCGTTGAAAAACAGCACCTGGTCGCTGGAGAAGGCGCACAGCTGGCTGGAGGTGAACCAGTGCAGGTCCAGCAGCACCGTGCCGGACACGGAGAAGACGCTCTGCTGCCCGTCCTGGCCCAGGTCGAAGAAGCGGACCTCGCTGCCGGTGGTGGTGTAGCACAGCACCGCCAGCTTCCGGCCGTCCGGGGAGACGGCGCCGCTGATGGCCCAGGCGGAGGAGGAATAACTCTCGTAGATCTTCTCCAGGGAGGGGTCGTAGACCGTCACCAGGGCCCGGTAGCCCGTGGCCTCGGTGGTGACGGCGATGTAGCCGCCCTGGGAGACGGTGGCGGAGAGGATGTCGCCCTCCACGGACAGCTCCTCCACCGTGCCGTCGAAACGGGCCACGGCCAGCCGCCGCCCGCCCAGGTCGTAGAACACCGCGAAGTCGGCGCAGCCGGCGGCGGTGGGGTCCTCCATCTGCATCACCATGCTGGTGACGGGGGAGCCGGTGCTGTCCAGCAGTTCCAGGCCGGAGGCGTTGGCCACCGCCAGCCCCTGCCCCGCCGCGGCGAAGGCCTCGCCGGAGCCGGCGTCGAAGACGTACTCGTCCCGGGCCACGGCCACCGTGTCCGGCGAGAGGATCAGATCGTCCGGGGAGAAGCTGTCCCGGTACAGCCACATGACCACCGTGGCGGCCAGCAGCACCGCCGCCGCCGTCAGGGAGATCACCGCGCCCACCGCGTCCCGGTGGGACAGCAGCCGGCCCTTTTTCTCCTCCGGCGTCCGCTTGGCCCGGTCCCGGTGGAAGTCCATCTTCCGGTGCTTCCCCGGCGTCCGGCCCTTGGCGGGCTTTTCTGGCTCCGGTTCCGGTTCCGGCTCCGGCTCGGGGGGCGGGACCAGCTCCGGTCCCCGGCGGGGGGCGTCATCCTCCGGCTCGCCGCCGGTGATGGCTTGCAGCACCGCCGCCACCGTCTCCTCGTCGGGCGCGTCCTTTTTCTTCCGGCGGGAGGACCGCTTTTTCCGGGTAGGCGCGGGCTGCTCCGGGAGCCTGTGGGCGTATTCGTCCACGGCGGCGTGCCGGCCCTGGGGTTCCGGTTCCGGGTCCGGGGCGGCGTGCCGCCCCTGTGGCTCCGGCTGGGCCGCGGCGTGCTTTCCCTGGGGCTCCGGGTCCGGTCCCGGCGGGACGGTCTTGCTTTTTTTCAGATGCTTTTTTGCCATGAGCGGTCCCCTTGGAAGGTCGCTGATTATCGCAAAGAAAGGCGATCATCATCGCAAATAAGTATTATAGCATATAAGGTCAAGATTTGTCTATGGATGCCGTTTCCAATCCGCCATCATCTCGCCCACCGCGCCGTCGTACCACACCCGGCGCATATACAGCCCCTGGGGCGGCATGGTGGGGCCGGTGAGGCGCCGGTCGCCCTTTTCCAGCAGCGCCGGGATGTCCTCGGGGGAGAGCTTCCCGTCGGAGGCGTACACCAGCGTGCCCACGATGGCCCGGACCATGTTGTACAAAAACCCGTCGGCGCACACCGCCACGGTGATCACGTCGCCCTCCCGGGCCGCCCGGCACCAGTGGACCGTGCGGACGGTGGTCTTCGTCTCGGTGCCCACGCTGCGGACGGCGGCGAAGTCGTGCCTGCCCACGAAGGCGGCGGCCGCCGCGTCCATCCGGTCCACGTCCAGGGGCGCGGGCCAGAAGCAGGCCCGGTCGTCCATAAACGGGTCCCGGATGCGGCTGTTGTGTATCTTATAGATGTACTCCTTTTGGATGCAGGAGCCGATGGCGTTGAAATCTTCCGGCGCGTCCACAGCGGCGGACACGGCGATGTCCGCGGGAAGGCGGCTGTTCAGCGCCAGGGGGATGCGGTCCGCCGGGATGGCGCAGTCGGCGCGGAAGTTGGCGCAGTAGTTGAGGGCGTGGACCCCCGCGTCGGTGCGGCCGCAGCCGGTGACGTGGACGGGCGCTCCCACGGTCTTTTCCACCGCCCGCTCCAGGGTCTGCTGGACCGTGGGAAGTCCCGCCTGGGTCTGCCAGCCGTGGTAGGCGGTGCCCAGATAGGCCAGACGCAGCGCGATGTTCCTCATATGCCCAGCCTCCGCAGGACGATGACGCCCGCCACGAATGCCGCCCCCAGGACGAAGGCGATTCCGTCCCGGACGGACAGGTGCAGCTGCTTCATGCGGGTGCGGCCCTGGCCGCCGTTGTAGCAGCGGCACTCCATGGCCGTGGCCAGCTCGTCCGCCCGCCGGAAGGACGAGACGAACAGCGGGATCAGCAGCGGCAGCAGCGCCTTGGCCCGCTGGGCCAGGGTGCCTGTCTCCAGGTCGGCGCCCCGGGCCTTCTGGGCGGACATGATCCGGTCCGTCTCCTCGATCAAGAGGGGGATGAACCGCAGGGCGATGCACATCATCAGACTCAACTCGTATACCGGCACGTGCAGCTTCTTCAGCGGGGAGAGCAGCCTCTCCAGCCCGTCGGTGATGGCCAGGGGGGAGGTGGTGTAGGTCAGCAGGAACGTGCCCGCCACCAGCAGCAGCACCCGCAGCACCATGGCGGCGGCCCGGTCCAGGCCCGTCCAGGTGATCTTGATGAACTTCCAGCGGAACAGGTAGTCCTCGCCGGGGGTGAAGAACAGGTTCAGCACCGCCGTGAACACGATGATGAAGATCAAAGGCTTGAGGCCCTTTATCAGCGCCTTGGGCTGGATATGGGCCAGAGCCGTGACGGCAGCCAGCGCGGCGGCCGCCAGGGCGTATCCGCCCCAGGAGCCAACCAGGAAGATGGCCACGATGTAGACCAGGGTGAGGACCAGCTTGGTCCGGGGGTCCAGCCGGTGGACGGGGGTGTCGCCGGGGAAGTACTGGCCCAGGGTGATGTCCTTCAGCATGGCCCGCCCTCCTTCTTTTCGGCCCACAGGGCCAGGATGGCGTCGGCCAGGCGGTCCACGGTGTACAGGGAGGGGGGCAGCGCCACCCCCGCGTCCCGGAGCAGCCCGGCGATGATAGCCGCGTCAGGCAGGGCCAGGCCGATGGAGGCCAGTTCCCCGTCCCGGGCGAACACCTCCGCCGGGGTCCCGTCCATGACGATACGCCCGTCTGCCATGACCGCCACCCGGCCGCACCGGCCGGCGATGGACATATCATGGGTGACCAGAAGGATGGTGGCGTCCCGCTCATCGCGCCAGGCGAACAGCGTCCGCAGCAGGTCCTCCCGCCCGGCCGGGTCCAGCCCGGCGGTGGGCTCGTCCAGCACCAGCAGCTCCGGCTCCATGGCCAGCACACCCGCAATGGCCGCCCGCCGCTTCTGCCCGCCGGACAGCTCCAGGGGCGACTGCTGGAAAACGGCCTCGTCCAGGCCCAGGGCGGCCGCGGCCTGGCGCACCCGGCGGTCGATCTCCGCCGTGTCCAGCTTCATGTTCTTCGGCCCGTAGGCGATGTCGTCGTACACCGTCTCCTCGAACAGCTGGTACTCCGGGTACTGGAACACCACGCCCACCCTGGCCCGGGCGGCGCGGATGGACGCCTTGGAGGCGAATATGTCCTCCCCGTCCAGCAGCACCGTGCCGGCCGTGGGCTTCAAAAGGGCGTTCAAATGGCTGATAAGGGTGCTTTTGCCGCTGCCGGTGTGACCGATCAGGGCCATGGTCTGGCCCCGGTCGATGGCAAGGTCCAGGTCCGCGACGGCAGTCTTTTCAAAGGGGGTGCCCCGGCTGTAAACGTGGGTCAGGCCCCGTATCTCCACAAGGCTCATGCCAGCGCCTCCTTTATGGCGGCGGCGCAGGCCTCCGGCGTCAGCGCGCCGGCGGGCAGGTCCATCCCCCCGTCCCGCAGCCGGGCCAGCAGCTCCGCCGCGTCCGGCAGGTCCAGGGACAGCGCCCGCAGCTCCAGCCGCCGGGAGAACACCGCCTCCGGCGTGCCGTCCAGGGCCACCCGGCCCCGATCCATGACCACCACCCGGTCTGCCCGGACCGCCTCGTCCATGTGGTGCGTGATCAGCACCACGGCCACGCCCTGCTCCCGGCGCAGCGCCTCCACCGCGTCCAGCACCTCCCGGCGGCCCCGGGGGTCCAGCATGGCGGTGGGCTCGTCCAGCACCAGCACCTCCGGCTCCATGGCCAGCACGCCCGCGATGGCCACCCGCTGCTTCTGCCCGCCGGAGAGGAGGTGGGGCGCGTGCAGGCGCAGCTCATACATCCCCACCTGGGTGAGGGCCGCGTCCACCCGGCGGCGTATCTCCCCGGGCTCCACGCCCAGGTTCTCCGGCGCGAAGGCCACGTCGTCCTCCACCACGTTGGCGACGATCTGGTTGTCCGGGTTCTGGAACACCATCCCCACCCGCCGGCGGATGGCCAGCAGGTCCGCCTCGCCGGCGGTGTCCATGCCGTCCACCAGCACCCGCCCGGAGGCGGGGGTCAGGATGGCGTTCAGGTGCTTGGCCAGGGTGGACTTGCCGCTGCCGTTTGGCCCCAGCACCGCCGTGAACGTGCCGGGGAGGATGTCCAGGCTCACCCCGTCCAGAGCCGGACCGGGCGCGTCGGGGTAGGTGTAGGTTATATTTTCCACGCGGATGATCGGGTCCATAGATACTATAAGCCTCGCTTAAGTTTGCGCCCGCAGGCGCACATTATCAAAGGCTCCCTTGTGTAAAGGGAGCTGTCAGCGCCGATGGCGCTGACTGAGGGATTGTCGTCGGAACAAGCTGCACATCCCTCACTTCGTCGTCGCTCGCTTAGCTAGGTCGGGATTCGCCGCAAGCGGCAAACCCCGAATAGCACGCGGCTCCTCCTCTCCCCAAAAGGCAGGCGTGCCTTTTGGGGACCCCAGAGTGCAAGCGCCAGAGTTCGTCCGTTCCGCTGTTCCTCCTCTCCCCACGGGAAACGCTACGCTGGTTTCCCGTGGGGGCCCCGTAACAACCCCTCCGAGCGCCGCGGAGCGGCGCCCACCTCCCCTTGCACAGGGGAGGCTTTCAAAGCGGTGTGTTCGCCGCTCTATTTCTCCCAGCGGCAGGATGC
Source organism: uncultured Oscillospiraceae bacterium (assembly GCA_947630645.1). Classification (GTDB taxonomy): domain Bacteria; phylum Bacillota; class Clostridia; order Oscillospirales; family Oscillospiraceae; genus CAJOIG01. Next base: position 15,965 of record CANRIF010000023.1, read on the forward strand.
GCCGCAGGGGAGGACAAGGCCGGAGGCGGTCACAGGCAGGCCAAGCTCCTGGGCCTGGCTGCGGCCGCCGAGGCGTTTGGTGAACAGGCTCTCGGCGATGTAGGTCAGCACCGACGGGGCCAGGCCCGTGGTGTAGGCGTTGATCAGCACGAACAGGGGCTCGTCGGACAAAAGCGGCGCCACCGACTGGACGAAGGGCCACAAATCGTCCTCCAGCCGCCACACCTCGCCCCCCGGCCCCCGGCCGTAGGAGGGCGGGTCCATGATGATGGCGTCGTAGCGCCGGCCCCGGCGCAGCTCCCGCTGGCAGAACTTGGCGCAGTCGTCCACGATCCACCGCACCGGCCGGTCCGCCACGCCGGAAGCGGCGGCGTTCTCCTTGGCCCAGGCCACCATGCCCTTGGCCGCGTCCACATGGCAGACCTCCGCCCCCGCCGCGAGGCAGGCCACCGTGGCCGCGCCGGTGTAGGCGAACAGGTTCAGCACCCGGATGGGGCGGCGGGCGGAACGTATCTTCTCCATGGCCCAGTCCCAGTTGGCGGCCTGCTCGGGAAAGAGGCCGGTGTGCTTGAAACTCATGGGTTTGACCTGGAAGGTCAGCTCACCGTAGCGCACCTGCCAGCTGGGGGGAAGGCTGTTTTTCTCCCACGCCCCGCCGCCGGCGCTGGACCGGCGGTACACCGCGTCCGGCTGCCGCCACCGGGGGTCGGTCCGCTCCGTGCGCCAGATGGCCTGGGGGTCCGGGCGCAGCAGGATATGGCTGCCCCAACGCTCCAGCTTCTCCCCGCCGGAGGCGTCCAGCAGCTCGTAATCATGCCAGTTTTCCGATACCCACATACGCCCACACTCACCAGGTTACAAATTGACAACATATTATATCACCCTTTTCCCCACGGGTCAATCGCTGCCTGCGCTTTTCACACCGGCGCCGGGGCCGTCATATCCTGCCATAAAAAGACTTTTTGGAGGATATCGGTCTTGCATATTCTGGAACAGTTTTTGTTGGTGCTGGGGCTGGCCATGGACGGTTTCACCGCGTCGGTGTGCATGGGCATGGCCGCCGGGCGGCGGGTGTGGCCCATCGTGGCGCTGGAGAGCGGATGCCATGTGGCCATGCTCCTGACGGGCTACGCCCTGGGGGCCAGCCTGCCGGACAGTCTCGCGGCCGCCTATCCCTGGGCGGCGGCGCTGATCCTCACGGGGATGGGGGCCAATATGGTGCGCCTGGCCCGGGCGCCGGAGGAGGCCTGCGCCGGGAGCGGGCTGGGGTCCATGGCGGCGCTGGCCCTGGCCACCAGCGTGGACGCCATGACGGTGGGGGCGGCCTTCGCCCTCATGGAGGCGTCCGTGTGGGTGGCGGGGGGCCTGATGGGCGCGGTGATGGTGACGCTGTCCGCGGTGGGGAGCCTCTGCGGCAGCCGGGTGGGCCTGGCCCGGCGGCGGGCGGCCCGCACCGCCGGCGGCGTCATACTGTGCCTGCTGGGGCTGAAGGTGTTTCTCAACGCCCTGGGCGTCATCTCCTTCTGAAACGGGGCACCGCCGGTATCTCCCGGCGGCGTTTTCCGTGACAAAAGGGCCACTTTATGGTATAATACACACATTATGGTACGACTGATCTTGGGCCGGGCCGGCGCGGGAAAAACGGCGCTGGTGTTCCGGGAGATAAGTGAATGTGTGCGCCGGGGCGAGGGCGGGCTGGTCCTGCTGGTCCCGGAGCAGTACAGCCATGAGGCGGAGCGGGAACTGTGCGCCGCGGCGGGGGACAGCTTGAGCCGGTACGGCGAGGTGCTGTCCTTCACCGGCCTTGCCCGGCGGGTGTTCTCCCAGCTGGGTGGCAGCCGCCCGGCGGTGGACGGCGGCGGCCGGCTGCTGTGCATGGCGGCGGCGGCCCGGACGGTGGAGGAGCGGCTGCGGGTATACCGCCGCTGCTGCCGGGACCCCCGGGCGCTGGACAGCCTGGTCCGGGCGGTGGGGGAGCTGAAAAACGCCGGCGTGGGGTCGGAGGAGCTGGAGAAGCTGGCCGGGCAGACGGTGGGGCTGCTGGCGGACAAGCTGGCAGACTTGGCGCTGCTCATGGAGGGCTACGCCGCGGCGCTGGGCCGCAGCGGGGCGGACGGCGCCGACCAGCTGGAGACGCTGGCGGGGCTGATCGCCGACAGCGACGCCGTACACGGCCGGTTCTGGGTGGACGGCTTTTCCGACTTCACCGCCCTGGAAAAGGACGTGTTGGGCCAGATGATCCGGGCCGGGACGGACCTCGCGGTATGCCTGACCTGCGACAGGGAGGGCGGCGGGCCCTTCGCCCTGGCCTCGGCCACGGCCCGGTGGCTGGCGGAGACGGCGGCGGCGTGCGGCGTAGCTTGCCAGGAACAGTGGCTGGAGCCGGAGGGGGCGGAGCAGACGCCCATCGCCTTTTTCTGCGGGCACCTCTTCGACTTCCAGGGCGGCGGCGCCCCGGAAAACGGCGGGGCGGTGTCGGCCGTGTACGCGGAGGACATCGCCGCCGAGTGCGAGCTGGCGGCGGCGCGGCTGGCCCAGCTTGCCCGGCAGGGCTGCCGCTGGCGGGACATGGCGGTGGCGGCCCGGGGCTTCGGCGACTACCGGACGGCCCTGGAGAGCGCCTGCGCCCGGTACGGGGTGCCGCTGTTTTTGTCCGCCCGGGGAGACACCCGGCTGAAGAGCGTGCCGCTGGCCATCGGCTGCGCCCTGGAGGCGGCGGACCGGGGGTATGAGTACGAGGCGGTGCTGGGCTATCTGAAGACCGGGCTGGGGCCGCTGTCCCAGGAGGAGACGGACCGGCTGGAGAACTATGTGCTGCTCTGGTCCATCCGGGGGCAGATGTGGGACCGGCCCTGGACCATGCACCCGGAGGGGTATAACCGCGAGATGGACCCGCGCGCCGAGGCGACGCTGGAGGCGCTCAACGGGATGCGCCAGCGGGTCATCGGGCCGCTGAAGCGGCTGGAACAGGCCCTGCGCCTGGCGGGGACCGGCATGGCCCACGCCGAGGCGCTGGCGGCGTTTTTGGAGGAGACGGGGTGCGCCCGGGCCATCGAGGAGCGGCGGCGGCAGCTGCTGGCCGAGGGCCGGCAGGAGGCCGCGGCGGAGTACGCCCGGCTGTGGGACACGGTTTGTACGGCGCTGGAGCAGTTCGCGGCGCTGCTGGGGGACACGGCCATGGACGCCGGCCAGTTTCGGGAACTGTTCGGCCTGATGCTGTCCAAATACGACGTGAGCGTGATCCCGGTGTCCCTGGACCGGGTCAGCGCCGGGGACATCGACGGGATGCGCCGGCGGCACCTGCGGCACCTGATACTGCTGGGCGCGTCGGACGGACGCATCCCCGCCCCGGAGGACGAGGGCGGCGTGTTCACCGCCGAGGAGCGGGAGGAACTGACCGGCCTGGGCCTGGATATGGGCGGCGCGGAGAAGGACTTGAGCCGGGAACTGGGCCGCATTTACAGCGTGTTGAGCCTGCCGTCGGAGAGCCTCACTATGAGCTGGTCCGTCACCGACGGGGAGGGCGGCGAGGCCAGGCCCAGCCTGCTTATCACCCGGGCGAAGGCCCTGCTGGGCGTGGAGCCGGAGCGGGGGGACCTGACCCGGGCCAGGACCTTCGCGGCGGAGCCGGCCTTCGCCCTGGCGCTGATGGGCCAGGCGGGGTCCCAGGACCCGGTGTGTCTCGCGGCGCGGGAACACTTCGTCCGGGACGGCCGGGAGGCGGAGCTGGAGCGGCTGGCGTCCTCCGCCGAGGCGGTCCGGAAAGACCTTGGCCCCGGCGCGGTGAGGGCGCTGTACGGGCCGGAGCCGGTGCTGACCGCCACCCGGGCGGAGAAATTCGCCGGATGCCGCTTCAGCTACTTCCTCCAGTACGGCCTGAAGGCCAAGCCCCGCCAGCCGGCGGTGTTCGACCCCCGGGACTACGGCACCTTCATCCACTATATCCTGGAGAACACCGCCAAGGAAGCCATCGACCTGGGCGGCTTCGGCGCCGTCACGGCCGGGCAGATGGAGGCCCTGGCGGACAAATATGTGGACCAGTATATCGACAGGGAACTGCACGGCTTCGCGGACAAGACCGCCCGCTTCGCCTACCTCTTCCGGCGGCTGCGGGGCGCGGTGCGCCAGGTGGTGGGGGATATGTGGCAGGAGCTGCGCCAGTCCAAATTCCAGCCCCTGGACCTGGAGCTGGACCTGGGCCCCGGCGGCGCGCTGGGTCCCGGCGGACCGGACGAGACGCCCCTGGCCGGCCGGGCCGACCGGGTGGACGGCTGGGTCCACGACGGGGCGCTGTACCTGCGGGTGACGGACTACAAGACCGGGGCAAAGAAATTCGACCTGGCGGACGTGTGCCAGGGGATGAATATGCAGATGCTGCTGTACCTGTTCGCGCTGCAAAAGCGGGGCGGGGACCATTACGGCGTGCAGACCATCCGCCCGGCGGGAGTGCTGTACGTCCCCGCCCGGTTCGATATCGTGAATGCCCCCAGCGACCTCACGGACGAGGAGCTGGCCGCCCTGCGGGAGAAGACCGTCCGGCGAAACGGCCTGCTGCTGGCGGACCAGGCGGTGCTGGACGCCATGGAGCCAGGGGCGGACAAGCGGTTTTTGCCCGTAAAGGTGACGAAGGCCGGGGACTATACCAAGTCCGCCGCGGCCAGCCTCGCCTCCCTGGAGCAGTTCGGCGCCTTGAGCCGGTACATAGACGAGACATTGAAGAAGCTGTCCGAAGAGCTGAAGGCGGGCAGCGTCACCGCCGACCCCTGGTACAAGAGCGGCCGGGAAAACGCCTGCGCCTGGTGCGACTGGCGCGAGGCCTGCCTGTTCGACGAGGCGGGGGACGGCTGGCGGATGCTGACCAAGCTGAGCCCGGAGGAGGCGTGGGAAAGGATAGAGGACCATGGGAAGCTTTAATCCAACGCCCTCCCAGGCCCAGGCGATCGGGCTGCGGGACCGGCCGGTGCTGGTGAGCGCCGCGGCGGGCAGCGGCAAGACCCGGGTGCTGACCGAGCGGCTGATGGCCCGGGTGCTGGAGGGGGAGGACATCACCCGCTTTCTGGTGATCACCTTCACCCGGGCCGCCGCCGCCGAACTGCGGGGGCGTATCCTGGCGGAGCTGAACGCCCGGGCCGCGGCGGACCCGTCCGACCGGCGGCTGCGGCGGCAGAGCGCCCTTTTATACCGGACCCAGATCGGCACCATCGACAGCTTCTGCACCGCCCTGGTGCGGGAGAACGCTCACCTGCTGGGGATCAGCCCCGGCTTCGCCGTGCTGGACGAGGAGCGGGCGGAGGCCCTCCGGTCCCGGGCGCTGGAGGAGGTGCTGGACCGGGCCTACGAGCGCATAGAGACGGACGAGGGCCTGCGCGCACTGGTGGACAGCGTGGGCGCCGGGCGGGACGACAGCCGCCTGGCCCAGATCGTGCTGGACGTGGACCGGCAGATGCAGAGCCACGCCTTTCCCGAGAAGTGGGCGGCGGAGAAGCTGGCCGCCCTGGACACGGCGGGCTGCACCGACGCGGGCCAGACCCCCTGGGGGGCCTATCTTCTCGCGGACGCGGCGGAGGAGGCGGCCTACCGGGCGGAGGAACTGGACAAGGCCGTCGCCCGCATGGACCAGCCGAAGCTGAAGCCGCTGCGGGACACATATGGCGCCAGTTTCAGCGAGATGGCCCTGTGGTTCCGGGACCTGGAGCGGGCAACCGGGACGGGCTGGGACGCGGCCCGGGCGGTGCTGGAGCGGCCGGACCCCCGGCTGAAGTCGCCGCGGAACTTTGAGGAATGGCAGGCCAAGGAGGCCGCCAAGGCCGTCTGGGACGAGGCGAAGGCCGCGGCGAAGCGGCTGCGGGCCTCCCTGGCGGGGAACAGCGCGGCACTGCTGGCCGGCACCGCCGCGTCCAAGGCGCCGTTGACGGCGCTGATGGAGCTGGTGCAGGCGCTGGAAAAGGAGTACGCCGCCCGCAAGCGCCGGGCGGACGCCTGCGATTTTTCTGACGTGGAGCATCTGTGCGTGGGGCTGCTGTGCGACGCCGGCGGCGGGCCTACCTCCCTGGCGGCGGCGGTGTCCGACCGGTTCGCCGAGGTGATGGTGGACGAGTACCAGGATGTCAACGGCGTCCAGGAGATGATCTTTCAGCGGGTGTCCCACGAGGGACGGGACCTGTTCATGGTGGGGGACGTGAAGCAGTCGATCTACCGCTTCCGGCTGGCGGAGCCGGCCATCTTCAACGCCAAGTACGCCGCCTTCACCGGCGGCAGCCAGGGGGAGAGGGTGCTGCTGCGGGAGAACTTCCGCAGCCGCGCGGCGGTGCTGGACGCCTGCAACGCGGTGTTCGAGCGCATCATGAGCGCCAAGCTGGGGGACGTGGAGTACGACGCCGCGGCCCGGCTGGTCCCCGGCGCGGCCTACCCCCCGCAGGGGGAGATAAAGCCGGAGCTGTGCCTGGTGGAGGCGGGCGGCGCCGGGGAGGAGGACGCCCCGGACCGCCAGCTTTTGGAGGCCCGGTATGTGGCCGGGCGCATCCGGGACATGGTGGCGGCTGGCACGCCGGTGTCCGACGGCCAGGGCGGGACCCGCCCGGTGCGGTACGGGGACATCGCCCTGCTGCTGCGAACGCCGAACACCTCCGGCGGGGCCTACCGGCGGGCCTTGGCGGAGGCGGGGGTGCCGGTCAGCGCCCGCCAGGGCGGGGCCTTTTTCTCCCAGCCGGAGATCCGCTTCGCCGTGGCCATGCTGGCGGTGGTGGACAACCCCCGGCAGGACGTGCCGCTGATCGCGGCGCTGCGGGGCCTGCCCTTCGCGTTTACGCCGGACGAGCTGGCCGCGGTGCGGGCGGCGGGGCCGGGAGACCTGTGGGACGCGCTGTGCCTGCGGGCACAGAAGGACGGGCGGTGCGCTCGGTTCGCCGCGCTGGTGGAGGAACTGCGGAGCCTTGCCCGGGAGGAAAGCACGGACGGGCTGCTGCGGCGGCTGTACGACAGGACCCAGCTGGTGACGGTGTGCGGCGTGATGCCCGACGCGCCCCGGCGGATGGCGGACCTGATGCAGCTATACGAGTACGCCCGCCAGTTCGAGCAGGAGGGCAGCCGGGGCCTGTTCCGGTTCGTGGCCTGGCTGCGCCGGCTGGAGAGCCGGGGCCTGGAGCCTCCCGCCCCCGGCCGGGAGGATGCGGTGCAGATGTTGAGCATCCACAAGTCCAAGGGGCTGGAGTTTCCCGTGGTCATTTTGGCGGACACCGCCCACGGCTGGAACCGCCGCCAGGGCGCCCAGGTGCTTTGCCACGGGCGGCTGGGCCTGGGGATGCGGATGACGGACCCGGTCCGGGGCGTGCGCTGGCCCACCCTGCCCTGGCGCGCCATCGACCGGATGGAGGCCATGGAGGAGCTGAGCGAACAGGAGCGGCTGCTGTATGTGGCCATGACCCGGGCCAAGGAGCGGCTCATCATGACCTGCGCCATGCCCCACGCAGGGTTCGAGTTTCATACCATGGGGCCGCCGTCCAGCGGGCCTATCAGCCCCCGGGTGCTGGTCCGGGCCAAGAACGCCGCGTTCTGGCTGATGAAGGCCGCCTCCGCGGACGGCGGGAAGACCATCCAGGTGACGGACGCGGACCCAGCCTCCGCCGCCGCGCCGGCGCCGGAGGCGGCCCGGTCCATCCCGGCGGGGGACCCGGAGATGACGGAGCGGCTGGCCCGGCGGCTGGCCTGGCAGTACCCCTGGCAGGCGGCGGTGGCGCTGCCCTCCAAGCTGACTGCCACGGCCGCCCGGGAACTGGCCCCGGACGCCGGGGACCCGGAGGCGGCGGAGCTGCCCCGGACGGCGGGCGGCGGGGAGGCCCCCCTGCGCCGGCCGGACTTCGGCCGTGCCTCCCGGCCCCTCACCGGGCCGGAGCGGGGCGTGGCGGTGCATCTGGTGATGCAGCACATCGACTTTTCCCGGACCGGCTCGGCGGAGGAGGTCTCCGGCGAGATCGAGCGGATGGAGCGCATGGGCTTTTTGGACGAGCGCCAGGCCGCCGCGGTGGACCCCGAGGACATCCTGGCCTTCTTCCGCTCGGACCTGGGCCGGCGGGTGCTGGCGGCGGACAGAGTGAGCCGGGAGTTCCGGTTCTCCCTGCTGTGTCCGGCCCGGCTGTGGTACCCCGACGCCCCGGAGGGGGAGGAGGTGCTGCTGCAAGGCGTGGTGGACTGCTGCATCGAGGAGGCCGGCGCCCTCACCGTCATCGACTTCAAGACCGACGGCCAGGTGGAGCCGGGACGGTACGACGGCCAGCTGCGGGCCTATGCCGCCGCCATGGAGCGCATCTTCCAGAAACCGGTGCGGCAGGCGGCGCTGTGGTACCTGCGCCGGCGGGAGGCGGTCCTCTGCCCGCTGGAGGAGAAAAAATAATAGTTGCGTTTTTCAAAAAGCTGTGGTATCATACCCTTTGCGTCTTGTAACGGCGCGCCCGGCGCGCACTCAAGGCAGCTCAAAATGAGGTGAAAATCATGAAGGAAGGCATTCATCCCAAGTACTATAAGACCACCATCCGCTGCGCCTGCGGCAACGTGATCGAGACTGGCTCCACCCGGGAGAACATCACCGTCGAGATCTGCTCCAAGTGCCACCCGTTCTTCACCGGCAAGCAGAAGCTGGTGGACACCAGCGGCCGCGTGGACAAGTTCAACAAGAAGTACGGCCTGACCAAGTAAAAAAAGAATATCAGAAAGGGTCTGTTGCAAAACAGACCCTTTCGTCACTTTATAGCCTCCCTCTGACGAGGGAGGTGGCTCGCCCTTTAGGGCGAGACGGAGGGAGAGATACGCCAAGCTATAAGTTTTCTCTCCCCCAGTCTCGTCGGAACAAGCTGCACATCCCTCACTCTGGCGCAAGCGCCAGAGTTCGTCCGTTCCGCTGTTCCTCCTCCCCCCACGGGAAACGCTTTCGCTGGTTTCCCGCGGGGACCCCATAATGGCGCTGACAGCCCCCAGGGGTCCCCAAAAGGCACGCCTGCCTTTTGGGGAGAGGAGAAGCCGCGAGCCATTCGCGCCTTGCCGCTTGCGGCATGGTGCGACCTGGCTGCGCGTGCTTCGACGACAGAGGGGGCCGGATTCCGAAGCTGGCAGATGATATGCCCCCTCTGACGAGGGGGCGTGTTTTTATCTCTTGGGGCCGTAGAAGAACAGGGCCACGGTGCCGGGACCCACGTGGGAGCCGGTGACAGGCTCATAGCAGACGATGGTGATCTCGCCGGTGCAGCCGGCCTGGCGCAGCTTATCCGCCACTTGCCGGGCGTCCGCGGGGCTGTCGCAGTGGGCCAGGCCCACCGGGGCGGCCTTGTCGACGCAGGACTGGCGGTACTTGGCCGCCAGAGTCTCCAGGGAACGCTTGCGGCCCACGTTCATGTGGCGCAGGACGATGTGGCCGTCCGCGTCGCCGAAGAGGATGGG
>CANRIF010000024.1 GCA_947630645.1 uncultured Oscillospiraceae bacterium
AAACTTCAGGTCGTCCAGGTCCATGGCAAGGCCCAGCTTATCCAGCAGCGCCGTCAGCGCCGCCTCGTCCATGGCGGTGAAGCCTTCCACCGTCTGCACATGGTCCGGCACGGCGTAGGTCCGCGCCAGGGTGTCGGGCTTGTCCATGGAGGCCCGGCGGCTCTCCACCGGGTTGATGACGTACCCGGCGATCTTCTCCAGGTCCGCCGGGGCCAGGTCCCCTTTCAGCAGATACACCTTGGCGTAGGCCACCAGGGGCCGCTCCGCCCCGGCCATCAGCTGGATGCACTGGGCTGCGGAGTCGGCCCGCTGGTCGAACTGCCCCGGCAGGGCCTCCACCGCGAGCGCCGTCCATGCCCCCTCCGGCATAGGGAAGGTCTCGTCGTATACCATGTCCACCTGTGGCTCGGAGAAGACCACGGACCTGGCCCGGTCGAAGATCGCCCGCTCTATATGGTCCACGTCGTAGCGGTTGAGGATACGCACGTCCTCCAGGGCCTTCACGCCCAGGAAGTCCCGCAGGTCCGCTAGCAGCCCGGCGCTCTCCGGGGACACCCCCGGCTTTTTCTCCACGAATATCCGATAGACCATACGCCTCACTCCTCCCGCGCTTTCATAGCCCGGGCGCCGATGTCCCGGCGGTAAAAGGCGTTGGCGAAATGCACCTTCTCCACGTCGGCGTAGGCCGCCTGGATGGCCCCGGGGAGGGTGTCCGCCACGGCGGTGACGCCCAGCACCCGGCCGCCGCTTGTCAGCAGCTTCCCGCCCTCCAGCCTGGCCCCGGCCACATAGACCTGGGCGGATATGCCCTCGTCATAGCCGATCTCATAGCCCTTTTCGTATTGCTCCGGGTAGCCGTCGCTGGCGACCACTACGCAGCAGGCGTGCTTTTGGGAGAACCGGACCTCGGTATCCGCCAGGGTCCCGTTCCGGCAGGCCATCATGGCCGTGAGCAGATCAGACTCCATCAGCGGCAGCACCACCTGGGTCTCCGGGTCGCCGAAGCGGCAGTTGTACTCGATGACCTTCGGCCCGTCGGGGGTGAGCATCAGGCCGAAGTAGAGGCAGCCCTTGAACGGCCGGCCCTCGGCGGCCATGGCGTCCACGGTGGGCTGGAAGATGGTCTGTATGCACACGTCCGCGATCTCGTCGGTGTAATAGGGGTTGGGGGCCACGGTCCCCATGCCGCCGGTATTGAGGCCCTCGTCGCCGTCGTGGGCCCGCTTGTGGTCCATGGAGGACACCATGGGTTTGACGGTCTTGCCGTCGGTGAAGGCCAGCACGGACACCTCCGGGCCGGTCAAAAACTCCTCCACCACGATCCTGTCGCCGCTGGCGCCGAATTTTTTGTCCTCCATGATGGACTTCACGGCCTCCTCGGCCTCGGCGTGGGTCTGGGCGATCAGCACGCCCTTTCCCAGGGCCAGGCCGTCGGCCTTCACCACCGTGGGCAGCGGGGCGGTCCGCACATATCCAAGCGCCGCCGCCGCGTCGTCGAACACCTCGTAGCGGGCGGTGGGGATGGCGTACTTTTTCATCAGCTCCTTGGCGAACACCTTGCTGCCCTCGATGACGGCGGCCTTCTTATCCGGCCCGAAGCATGGCACCCCCGCCGCCTCCAGGGCGTCCACCATCCCCAGGGCCAGGGGGTCGTCCGGGGTGACCACGGCGAAGTCGATGGCGTTTTCCTTTGCAAAGCGCACCGCGCCGTCAATGTCCTTCGCGCCCACGTCCACGCACACCGCGTCCGCGGCGATGCCCCCGTTGCCGGGCAGGGCGTAGACCGTCTCCACGGCGGGGTTTTCTTTCAGCTTGCGGATGACGGCGTGTTCCCGGCCGCCGCTGCCGATGACCATGAGTTTCATAGGTTTCTTCTCCTGCCTCCAAATCTTATTCCCACGCGCCTGTTTCCAGATATTTCTTCGCCCGGCGCTCCGCCTTGGCCACGAGCGCGGCGTCAAAGCCCATCAGCCCCAACAGCCGGATGGCGTTCCGGGACCGGGCCGGTCCCTCCCGGAGCCGGTAGTCGAACTGCATCGAATCCTCGCCCACCGTCTCCGCAAAGTGGCACATCCGGCACTTCCCCGCCAGCAGGGCGCACAACTCCAGATCGTGGGTGGCCGCCAGGCACAGGACCCCCGCGTCAAAGAGCGTCTCCAAAATGGCGCTTGACGCCGCGATGCGCTCGGCGGTGTTGGTGCCCCGCAGGACCTCGTCCACCACGCATAGGACGGGCCGTTCCCTCTCCGCCGCCGTCAGGATGCGGCGGATGGACTTGATCTCCGTGACGTAATAACTCTCCCCCGCCAGCAGATCGTCCTCCAGGGCCATGGACGAATAGAGGGTAAACACGCCGCCTTGGTAACTCTCCGCCGCCGCCGTACACAGGCTCTGGGCCAGCAGGACGTTCAAAAGCGCGGTACGCAGATAGGTGCTTTTGCCGGAGGCATTGGAGCCGGTGAGCAGCATGGGGCCGCCCAGGTCCAGATCGTTGGGCACAGCGGCGTCCAGCAGCGGGTGGACCATGCCCCGGATGTGCAGCTGGGCCGAGCCGTCAAAGGCGATGTCCGGCACGGCGTACACCTCCATGCTCTTGCGCCAGGAGGCCGCCGCGATGGCCGTATCCAGCCGTCCCAGGCCCTCGATGACGGCCATCAAGTCCTTTTGGTTGGCCCACAGCTTGTTTTTTAAGTATTCATAGGTGATAAGGTCCAGCAAAAGCAGAGAGGCCAGCAGGTCCCCCACGTTGCCGGTGTCCATGCCAGAAATGCCGCCGGTACGCAGCACGAACCGCAGCTTTTTCAGCGCCCCGTAGGCCCCCGCCAGTTCCCGGTCCAGGTCCGGCGCGCCCAGCTTTTGGACCCGCCGCAGGGCGAACACCTCCGCCACCGAGTAGTTGAGGGTGTCAAACTCCCGGCGCACCCGCCGCAGCATGAACTCCCGGAGCGCCATATTGAAGGACATGAGCAGGATCGCCGCCATGATCGGGATGACACCAAGTACCCCCAGCACAAGGCTGGCCACGATCGCCACCGATAGGGTCACATAGAGGCCAAACAGGCTCCGTCCCCCGGCCTCCGGCGCGAACGCCGTGCAGAGGTCCGACCGCCGGGTCCGGCCCAGCCTGTCCAAAATGGCCTGGACCTCCAGCCGCTTTTCCGGCCGTGCCTCCATGAACGCGATGAGCCTGGCCCGGCGGCCGTATTCCTCCTCGGTCAGGGCGGGATGGCGCAGGGTGTCGTAAAGCACCTGCTCCCCCGGCGTGGACAGGCCCGTATCGATGCGCCGGAACACCCGGTCCATATCCAGGTCGTGCCAGGTGACATCATCCACGCTGTAACCGTCCTCCCGCTCCCGGCGGTAGTCCGACCAGGCCCGGATGCGCTCCATGTCCCCGCCGGTAAAGTACACGTCCGGCCTCTTTCCGAAGGCCGCCTCCAGCCGGCGCCGGCGCTTTTTCTCCTGCCCGAACACGGTCAGTGGTGGAACAGCCGCATACCCGTGAAGGCCATGACCATGCCGTATTTATCCGCCGTGGCGATCACGTTGTCGTCCCGGATGGAGCCGCCGGGCTCGGCGATATAGGCCGCGCCGGATTTTCTCGCGCGCTCCACGTTGTCCCCAAAGGGGAAGAAGGCGTCGCTGCCCACGGTGACGCCGGACTGGGTGGCGATCCACGCCTTTTTCTCTTCGGCGGTGAGGGGTTCGGGCCGCCGGGTGAACACATTTTGCCACGCCCCGTCGGAAAGCACATCCTCCCACTCGTCGGAGATGTACACGTCGATGGCGTTGTCCCGGTCGGGCCGGCGGATGTCGGCCTTGAAGGGCAGGGAGAGGACCTTCTCATGCTGCCTGAGATACCAGTTGTCCGCCTTGTTGCCCGCCAGGCGCGTGCAGTGGATGCGGCTCTGCTGGCCCGCGCCCACGCCGATGGCCTGGCCGTCCTTGACGTAGCAGACGGAGTTGGACTGGGTGTATTTGAGGGTGATCAGGGCCACGGTCATGTCGGTGACCGCCTCGGGGGGCAGGGCCTTATTCTCCGTCACGATGTTGGCGAAGGTGTCCGCCGTGACCTTGTAGTCATTGCGGCCCTGCTGGAAGGTGACGCCGTACACGTCCTTGCGCTCCACCGGGGCGGGGACGTAGGCGGGGTCGATCTGGACCACGTTATAGTTGCCCTTCTTCTTGGTCTTGAGGATGGCGAGGGCCTCGGGCGTGTAGCCGGGGGCGATGACGCCGTCGGACACCTCGTCCTTCAGATACCGGGCGGTGGCCTCGTCGCAGACCTCGCTAAGGGCCGCCCAGTCGCCGTAGGAACTCATGCGGTCCGCGCCTCTGGCCCGGATGTAGGCGCAGGCGATGGGGGTCAGTTCCAGGGCCGGGTCCACGAAGTATATCTTTTTATCCGTCTCGGAAAGGGGCCTGCCCACGGCGGCGCCCGCCGGGGAGACGTGCTTGAAGCTGGCGGCGGCGGCGAGGCCGGTGGCCTCTTTCAGTTCCTTCACCAGCTGCCAGGAGTTGAAGGCGTCCAGAAAGTTGATGTAGCCCGGCTTGCCGTTCAGCACCCGGACGGGCAGTTCTCCCCCGTCCGCCATGAAGATGCAGGCGGGCTTCTGGTTGGGGTTGCAGCCGTATTTCAGTTCCAGTTCGTTCATGTCTTTCCCCTTTCAGTCGGCGTGTTTGTTGACGATCACCGTGTCCCGCTCCCCGGTGGCGAGGTCGATATAGGACACATACAGGGATACCTTGTTGTCCTCATTGAGCGCCGCCCAGACCTGCCCGGCCAGGGCATCGGCGTCGGCGGCGCCGATGGACACGGGGGCGGGTTCCCCCTGATAGGAGGGCAACGGGTCCCCGTCGGCGGCGTAGGTGTGGATGATGTGGCCCAGGCCGGCCTGGGGCTTATCGTACTCATAGAAATAGCGGCAGCAGCAGACCGGGTCCCCGTCCAGGCTTTTGAGGATAGAGAGCTTATAGCTGCCGTCCGGGTCCACCAGCCCGGAGATGCGGGGGGTCCAGTTGGGCCCGTCCGGCTCGAAGGTGCGGGTCCGCAGGGCGGCGGCGAAGCTCTGGCCCGCCAGCAGCCCGTCCCGGATGGTGTCGGTCTGGTCCCCGTTGGTCACCACCGTGCCTCGGCCGGCGGTCCGGACCGGGTGATAGATGATCAGGCTGGGGTCCGACATCTTGGCCGGGTCGTGGGCCTGGGTGCGGATGCCGTCGTCCGTTTCAACGAACACCCGGTTGCGGCTGTTGACGCTGCGGCCCATGATGAAGTAGACGATGACGGCCTTTTTGCCGTCGGGGCTGCGGCCCAGGACGATGCCCCGGCCGGGGTAGGTGCGCGCGCGAAGGTACGCTGCCAGATCAGTCATGCTCTTTCCTCCCTGCGATATCCGCGGCGACCATCTGCGCCGCCTGGGGCAGGATGATCCACTCCGCCTGTTCCATGACCCGCCGCTGCAATGTCTCCGGCGTGTCCCCGTCCTCCACCGGCACGGGCTTTTGGGCGATGATGCGCCCGCCGTCCGGTATCTCGTTGACGAAATGCACCGTGGCCCCGGTGACCTTCACGCCCCGGGCCAGCGCCGCCTCGTGGACCTTCAGGCCGTAGTAGCCCTGGCCGCAGAAGGAGGGGATCAGCGCCGGGTGGACGTTCAAAATGCGCTCCGGGAACCGGTCGGTAAAGTCCTTGCTCAAAATGCTCATGAACCCCGCCAGCACGATCATCTCCGCGCCGGCCTTGTCCAGAGCCTTCAAAATGGCCGCCTCGAAGGCCGCCTGGCTCCCCAGTTCCTTCCGGGAGCAGACCACGCCGGGCACCCCCGCCTTTTCCGCCCGGGTCAGGGCGTAGGCCCCCGGCTGGCTGGACACCACCAGCACGATCCGGCCCGGGGCCAGCTTCCCCGCGGCCTGGGCGTCCAGCAGGGCCTGGAGGTTGGTGCCGCCGCCGGAGACGAATACGGCGATGCGCGTTTCCGTCATACCAGCTGCACCCTCTCTCCGCCGGACGCCACCGCGCCCAGCACATAGGCCTCCTCGCCGTTGGCCCGCAGCAGGGCCAGGGCACGGTCCGCGTCGGCCGCCGCCACGGTGACGGTCATGCCCACGCCCATGTTGAAGGTGTTGAACATATCCCGCTCCGGGATGTCCCCGGTCCGCTGGATCAGGCCGAAGATGGGCGGGGTCTTCACCGCCGCCTTTTCGATGCGGACGGCCAGGCCCTCGGGGATGCTCCGGGGGATGTTCTCATAAAAGCCGCCGCCGGTGATGTGGCTGACGCCCTTCACCGCCACCGCCTCCGCGAGGGCCAGGACGGTCTTGACGTAGATGCGGGTGGGTGCCAGCAGCGCCTCGCCCAGAGTGGCGCCCAGTTCGTCGAAGTGCCTGTCCAGTATCTCCGGCCTCTCGTCCAGGCTAAACACCCGCCGCACCAGGGAGAAGCCGTTGGAGTGTACCCCGCTGGAGGGCAGGGCCAGCAGCACGTCGCCTGGGGCGGTCTTTGCATTATCCAGTATTTTGCTCTTGTCCACCACGCCCACGGTGAACCCCGCCAGGTCGTAGTCGTCCGGGTCCATGACGCCGGGATGCTCGGCGGTCTCGCCGCCCACCAGGGCACACCCGGCCTGGACGCAGCCCTCCGCCACCCCCGCCACGATGGCGGCGATGCGCTCCGGGATATTCTTCCCGCAGGCGATGTAGTCCAGGAAGATCAGGGGCTTTGCCCCGGCGCACACCACGTCGTTGACGCACATGGCCACGCAGTCGACGCCGATGGTGTCGTGCTTGTCCAGGTACTGCGCCACCTTCAGCTTGGTCCCCACGCCGTCGGTGCCGGAGATCAGCACGGGATGGGCCATCCCCGTCAGGTCCGGCTCGAACAGGCCGCCGAACCCGCCGATGCCCCCCAGCACGCCGGGGATGGCGGTGCGGGCGATGTGGCCCTTCATCAGCTCCACGGCCTTGTATCCGGCGGTGATGTCCACCCCGGCGGCGGCGTAGCTGGCGGAATAGCTCTCGTCAGGCATCCTTCTCGCCCCTCCCCTCGCTGATCTTGTACTCAAAGCGGCTCTTGGCGCTGTTGGCGGGGATGGCGGTGGGGTAGTCGTTGGTGAAGCAGGCGTCGCAGAAGCCCTGGCACGCCGCCCCGCCCAGCAGCCAGGGCAGGTCCTCCGCCGGCAGATAGCCCAGGCTGTCCGCGCCGATGATGGCGCATATCTCCTCCACCGTGTGATGGCAGGCGATCAGGTTCTCCCTGGAGTCGATGTCCGTGCCGTAGTAGCAGGGGTTCAGAAATGGCGGCGCGGAGATACGCATATGCACCTCGGCCGCGCCGGCCTCCCGCAGCAGGTTCACGAACCGGGCGCTGGTGGTGCCGCGGACGATGGAGTCGTCCACCACCACCACCCGCTTGCCCCGGACCACGCTGGAGACCGGGTTCAGCTTGATGCGGACCATGTCCTCCCGGGTGGACTGGCCGGGGGCGATGAAGGTGCGGGCGATGTATTTGTTCTTGATGAAGCCCACGCCGTAGGGGATGCCGGAGGCCCGGGCGTAGCCCAGGGCGGCGTCCAGACCGGAGTCCGGCACGCCGATGACCACATCCGCCTCCACGCTGTGCCGCAGCGCCAGCCGCTCCCCTGCCCGGACCCGGGCCTCATGGACGGACACGCCGTCCATCACCGAGTCGGGCCGGGCGAAGTAGATGTACTCAAAAACGCAGGTCTTTTTCGGCGCCTTGCCGCAGTGGTCCCGGATGGAGGTGACCCCGTCCTTGGAGAACACCACGATCTCCCCTGGGTCCAGGTCCCGGATGAAGCGGGCGTTGACCGCCTCCAGGGCGCAGGTCTCCGACGCTACCACATAGGTCCCGTCCTCCCGCTGGCCGTAGCACAGGGGCCGAAAGCCGTTCTCGTCCCGGACTGCCAGCAGCTTGGAGGGGCTCATGACCACCATGGAATAGGCGCCCTTGATGAGGAACATGGCCTGGTTCACCGCCTGCTCGATGGAGGGGGCAGTGAGCCGCTCCTTGGTGATGACGTAGGAGATGACCTCCGTGTCGCTGGTGGAGTGGAAGATGGAGCCTTGCAGCTCCAGGGCCTTTCGCAGCTCGCCGGAGTTGACCAGATTGCCGTTGTGGGCCAGGGCCATGCGGCCCTTGATGTGGTTGACCACCATGGGCTGACAGTTCTCCCGGCCGTTGCCGCCGGTGGTGCCGTAGCGGACGTGGCCCACGGCCATATTCCCCTCCGGCAGATGCGCCAGCACCGGGCCGGTGAACACGTCGCTCACCAGGCCCAGGTCCTTGTAAAAGCTGAAAAGGCCGTCGTCGTTCACCACGATGCCGCAGCTCTCCTGGCCCCGGTGCTGCAGGGCGTACAGGCCGTGGTAGACCATGGGCACGACGGGGGTGCGCCCCGGCGCGAACACGCCGAACACACCACATTCTTCGTGAAGACTACTCATAAGGCTCCCTTTTTATCCCAAAATGCGCTTCATCATCTCGGCGTAGGCGTCCTCCACCCCGCCCAGGTCCCGGCGGAAGCGGTCCTTGTCCAGCTTCTCGTGGGTGGTGCTGTCCCAGAACCGGCAGGTGTCGGGGCTGATCTCGTCGGCCAGCACCAGAGAGCCGTCCGAGGTCTTGCCGAACTCCAGCTTGAAGTCCACCAGGTCCACATTCACCGCCTTGAAGAAGGCCTTGAGAACGTCGTTGACCTTGAAGGCCATGGCCTTGATGGCGTCCAGCTCCTGGCTGGTGCAGAGTTTCAAAGCCAAGGCGTGGTAGTCGTTGATCAGGGGGTCGCCCAGCTCGTCGTTCTTGTAGGAGGTCTCGAAGGTGGGCGCGTCGAACACGATGCCCTCCTCCACGCCGTACCGCTTGGCGAAGCTGCCGGCGGAGATGTTGCGGATGATGACCTCCAGCGGCACGATGGAGACCTTTCTCACCACCGTCTCCCGGTCGTTCAGCTCCTGGACGAAGTGGGTGGGCACACCTTGCTTCTCCAGCAGCTGCATCAGGTAATTGGTGACCCGGTTGTTGATGGCGCCCTTGCCGGCGATCTGGCCCTTTTTCAGACCGTTGAAGGCGGTGGCGTCGTCCTTGTAGGAGACGATGACCAGATCGGGGTCCTCGGTGGCGTAGACCTTCTTGGCCTTGCCCTCATAAAGCTGTTCCTTTTTCTCCATGGGGATATCCTCCGTTTTGAAAGAATGTCAGTATGTCAGTGGTTGAACCGCGCCTCGGCGGCGGCGTTTTTGGCCAGGACCTTTTCCGCGGCCTCCCGGCGGTGGCGCTCCAGCTTCTCCGCCAGGGCCTCGTCGGCCAGGGCCAGTATCTGCACACAAAGCAGCGCGGCGTTGGCGGCCCCGTCGATCGCCACGGTGGCGACCGGGATGCCGGAGGGCATCTGCACCGTGGAGAGCAGGGCGTCAACGCCGTCTAGGTTTTTGGACTTCAGGGGGATGCCCACCACGGGCAGGACCGTGTTGGCCGCCAGCGCCCCGGCCAGGTGGGCCGCCATGCCCGCGGCGGCGATCAGCACGCCGAATCCGGCGGCCTTCGCGTTCCGGGCGAAATCCCGGGCCTGGTCCGGCGTGCGGTGGGCGGAGAAGATATGCAC
Organism: uncultured Oscillospiraceae bacterium; assembly: GCA_947630645.1. Classification (GTDB taxonomy): domain Bacteria; phylum Bacillota; class Clostridia; order Oscillospirales; family Oscillospiraceae; genus CAJOIG01. Next base: position 9,618 of record CANRIF010000024.1, read on the forward strand.
CTCGTAGGGCACGCCGAAATCATCCAGCGTCTGCGCTGCCTTCTCCGCCACGGGCAGGTCGCTGTCGCTGCCCATGATGATGGCTACTTTTTTCATTGCGATCGCTCCTTAAAAAACAGTGAAGGCAGCCCTATCTTCTTGTGAATAGAACTGCCCAGACGGTCGGCTGAACCGGGTCCCGGCTCCCCCGCGTTCCACGCGTTCCGTCAGTCGCCGGCCCCTGTGTTTCATTGTTGACAATATTATAGCAAACGCCCCGGCGGAAAGTCAATTCTTCCCCTCCGGACGGCAAAGACATTTTTCTGCCAATTTATTGGGATTTTTTAGCTATTCTGCCCAGCCTGTCCCGGCCGCCGCCGGGTCTTGCAATTTCTCCGCGCCGGAATTACAATGGGATCAATACGATACGGGAGGAGGACCGCTATGTCCAGAGACGTATGCGTCTATCTCAACTTCATCACCGACGCCCACCGGGACCAGATCGCCCGCACGGCGGCGTCCGGCGGCATGACCGCCCATTTCTTCAAGTCCGGCCAGTACGACGAGGCCGCCGCTTGCGGCAAAAACGCCGAGGTGCTTTACTCCAACTCCCCCAAGCTGCTCAAGGAATGCACCCACCTCAAATGGTATTGCAGCACCAACGCGGGGGTGGACCAGTACTGCCGGGACCCGTCCCTGTTCCCCAACCCCGAGTGTCTGCTCACCAACTCCAACGTCTACGGCCTGACCATCGCCGAACACACGGTCATGGTCACGCTGATGCTCCTGCGGCGGCTGCCGGAGTACGGCCAGCGGATACGGGACCACTTCTGGAAGGGCCACCTGCCCATCCGCTCCATCCACGGGCTGCACATCGTCATGCTGGGCACAGGGCAGATCGGCCGGTGCATCGCCGCCCGGATGCGGGCGCTGGGCGCGGCGGAGATCGTGGGCGTCAGCCGCAGCGGCCGGCCCCTGCCGGACTTTGACCGGGTCCTCCCCACCGCCCGGCTGGACGAGGCGCTGCCGGAGGCGGAACTGCTTATCATGGCGGTGCCCGGCACGGCCGAGACGGCCCACATCCTGAGCCGGGAGCGGATCGCCCTGCTGCGGCCGGACGCGCTGGTGGTCAACGTGGGCCGGGGCACGGCGGTGGACCAGCCGGCGCTGATGGACGCCCTCAACGCCGGGCGCATCGCCGGCGCCGCCCTGGACGTGGCGGACCCGGAGCCTCTGCCCCCGGACCACCCCCTGTGGGAGACGAAGAACCTTATCCTCACCCCCCACATCTCCGGCGACCTGACGCTGCCCTATACCTGCGACAGGAACGTGGACAGCTTCTGCGAGGACTTGGTAAACTACATGGCCGGCCGGCCCTTGGCCCACCTGGTTGACCGGACACGCGGCTACTGACAGAGAAAACGGACACAAAAAAGCCTTGGGAGCGATGCTCCCAAGGCTTTTTGCTCGTTGTCGGGACAGAGGACTCACTCGCCCAGATAGGCCGCCGTGATGCTCTCGTCCGCCAGCAGTTCCTGGCCGGTGCCATAGGTGACCACCTGGCCGGTCTGCATGATATAGGCGTGGTTGCAGATGCCCAGCGCCATCTTCGCGTTCTGCTCGATCAGCATGATGGACGTGCCCTCTCTGTTGATCTCCTTGATGGCCTCGAACACCGCGTGAACGATGACCGGCGCCAGGCCCAGGGAGGGCTCGTCGAACATCATCAGCTTGGGCCGGGCCATGATGCCGCGGCCGATGGCCAGCATCTGCTGCTCGCCGCCGGAGAGCAGGCCGCCGTACTGTTTCTCGCGCTCCTTCAGCCGGGGGAACAGGGCGTAGACCCGCTCCATGTCCTCCTTGATGCCCGCCTTGTCCTTGCGTAGGCTGCTGCCGATACGCAGGTTCTCCGCCACGGTGAGTTTGGCGAATATCTGCCGGGCCTCCGGGACCTGCACCAGGCCCGCGCTCACCAACTCGTAGGGCTTGTTGGAGATGGGCTTGCCCAAAAATTCGATGCTCCCGCTGTTGAACTTCATCACGGCGGAGATGCACTTCAAGAGCGTGGACTTGCCGGCGCCGTTGGCGCCCAGCACCGCGACGATCTCGCCCTCTTCCACCTCCAGGGACACGCCCCGGAGCGCGTGGATGCCGCCGTAGGCCGCGGTCAGATTTTCAACTTTCAGGATCGTACCCATCAGTCAGCACCTCCCAGATACGCCGTGATCACGTCGGGGTTGCTCTTCACCTCGGCGGGCGTACCCACGGCGATGGTCTTGCCGAAGTTGAGTACCGTGCAGTAATCGCACAGGTTCGTCACCACGTCCATGTGGTGTTCGATCATCAGGATCGTGATGTGGAACTGGTCGCGTATCTCCTTGACGAATTCCACCAACTCCATGGACTCCTCGGCGTTCATGCCGGCCGCAGGCTCGTCCAGCAGCAGCAGCTTGGGGTCCAGCGCCAGGGCGCGGGCGATCTCCAGCTTCCGCTGGTGGCCGTAGGGCAGGGAGTTGGCCCGCTCGGCCACCCGGTCCTGCAAGCCCACGATCCGGATCAGCTCCATGGCCTTCTCCTGGACGAACTTCTCCCGGTCCTTATACTTCTTGCTGTGGAAGATGGCCTGGGGCATATTGTAGGTCGCGTCCAGGTTGCTGGCGATGATCACGTTGTCCAGCACCGACAGGTTGGAGAACAGCCGGATGTTCTGGAACGTGCGGCCGATGCCCAGCTGGGCCACCTTATGGGGCGGCGTGCCGGTGATGTCCTTGCCGTCGAAGAGGATCTTGCCGGCGTCCGGCTTATAGATGCCGGTGATGTTGTTGAAGATGGTGGTCTTCCCGGCGCCGTTGGGTCCGATCAGGCCGTGGATCTGGCCCTTCTCGATCTTCACGCTGAAGTCGTCGATGGCGTGAACGCCGCCGAAGTGCTTTTCCACGTTGATCATCTCAAGGACCAAGTTCTTTTCTTCGCTCATTTCTTCTCTGCCTCCTCTCCCTGTTCGGAAGCGGCGACCGGCTGCGGAGCCTTTTTCTTCCCCAGGTTCCGGAAGAACGCGATGATGCGCTTGATAGAGAACTCCTTATACCCGTACAAGCCGCTGGGCTTGAACATGATGATCATGACCACCGCGATGCCGTACAGCAGCATCCGGTAGTTGGCCAGGGCACGGAAGACCTCCGGCAGCACCGTCACGATGATGGCGCCCAGCACGGAGCCGGTCAGGGACCCCAGGCCGCCGATGACCGTGGTGGTGATCAGCTCGCAGCTCTTGGCCAGGTTGAAGCTGCTGGGGACGATATACATCAGGTAGCCGCCGTACAGCGCCCCGGCCCAGCCCGCGTAGATGGCGGAGAAGGTGAAGCTCATGCGCTTGGTGCGGTAAGCGTTGACGCCCACCGCCTCGGCCGCCATGGCGTTCTCACGGATGGAGGTCAGGTTCCTGCCGTACTTGGAGTGGATGAACCGCCAGGCCACGAAGAAGGCGATCACGGCGCATATCACGCTGAAGAGCATACTGGAATAGGGCGGGATGCCGGGGTAGCCGGCGGAGCCGCCGGTCAGGTTCTTCGTGTAGTTGAACAGCACCCGCACACATTCACCAAAGCCCAGGCAGGTTATCAGGAAGTAGTCGCCGTTGAGACGCAGCGTGATGGAGCCCAGCAGGTAGGCCACCAGGCCCGCGAACAGCGCGCCGATGATGATGGCCAGCAGGAAGTTGACCTTGAACTGCACCGCCAGGATGGCGGTGGTGTACGCGCCGATGGACATGAACCCGGCGTTGCCGAAGGAGAAAAGCCGCGTGAAGCCCGTCAGCACCGACATACCCAGCACCGCGATCACGTTGATGCAGACCATGACGATCACGCCCTGCAAATAGGAGTTGATGCCCAGGAAGCCGCAGACCGCGTCGTTGGCGCTATTGAATAACTCGATCATGATAAGCCTCCCCCCTTACGCCTTGTCCTGCACTTCGACGCCGAACAGGCCGCTGGGCTTGACCAGCAGCAGCACGATCAGCAGCGCGAAGGAGAAGAAGTCACGCAGGCTGGAACTGATGTAGCCGGAGACTAGTGTCTCCAGCACGCCCAGCAGCAGCGCGCCGACGATGGCGCCGGGGACGCTGCCCAGGCCGCCGATGACGGAGGAAATGAAGGCCTTCAAGCCCACATTGCCCATGGTGGGGAACACGTTATATTTCATTCCGTACAGGATGCCCGCCACACCGGCCAGTCCGCCCGCCAGCAGAAACACAGACGCGATGCTCTTGTCCACCTTCACGCCCAGCACCTTGGCGGCGGGCGCGTTGCAGGCGATCGCACGGACGTTGAGTCCGAATTGGGTCTTGTTGATCATGTACACCAGCCCGATCAGGATCACCGCGGTGATGACCAGGCTCAACAGGTCCAGTACGCCGATGTACGCGTTGGCGACATGGACGGTAGAGATGGGGAGTTTGAAGGGGTAGGACCGGTACTGACCGGAGAAGATCAGGTTTGCCGCCTGTTGAAAAACGGTGGACAGGCCCATCGCCGCGATCATTAGGAACATATTGGGGGAGCCGTTCTTGCGGATGCGGCGGTAAGCGAACCGCTCGCACAAAAAGCTGATGGCAGCGCCGCCGATGATGCCCGCCAGGGCCGCCGGGACGAAGGGGACGTTCAGCATGGTGGAGAACACGATCGCCACATACGCGCCGACCATGGCAAATTCACCGTGCGCCCAGTTGGAGAAGTCCAGCAGGCTGTATATCAGGGAATACCCCGTGGCCAGCAGCGCGTAGATGCCGCCCACAGAGATGCCTGTCACGAACTGTTGCAGGAACATTTGTCATCTCTCCTAACTTCTTTAGAAAGGCCCCAGGGGAGAGGAGAACCTTCCCCTGAGGCCAATAGTGACGGGGATTTACTGGGCTTCGACGATCTCCTGGAAGTTGAAGGCGTCGCCCTCGCACTTGTAGATGGCGCAGGCCATCGACGGGTTGTGGGTGGCGGGATCCATGACCAGCGTACCGATCAGGCCCTCGAACACATCGGTCTCCTCCAGCGCGTCGCGGATGGCGGTGGGATCGGCGGAGCCGGCGCGCTCGATGGCGTCGACCAGCCAGTACACACCGTCACGGCCGAACAGGCACTCGGCCTCCATGGAGGTGTTGTAGTTGTCGCGGATCTTCTCGCCGAACTCACGGGCCTCGGGGGTGCTGAAGCCGATACGGGAGACGTACAGGCAGCCCTCCAGGGCGCCCTCAGCCTCGCCGGCCAGCTGCTGGGAGTCCCAGCCGTCGTGGCCCATCATGACGCACTCGATGCCCATCTCGCGGGCCTGCTTGGCGAAGGTCGCGATCTTGGCGTAGTCGTTCATGATGACGAACACGATGTCGGGATCAGCGTTCTTGATGTTGGCCAGCTGGGCGCGGAACTCCACGTCGCCCTCCTGGCACTGCTCCTCGGACACGATCTCGCCGCCCTTGGAGGTAAAAGCGTCCTTGATGAACTGGCCGACGGACTCGGAGTTGGTGTTGCCGGCGACGGTGAACAAGGCGGCCTTCTTGACTTTCAGGGTATCGGCGGCGTAGTTGCCCACCACGGTGCCCAGATAGGAGTCGATGAAGCACATACGGAAGGAGTAGGGATGCAGGTTGCCGTTCTCATCCACGGTGACCAGTTCGTTGGAAGCGGCGGTGCCCAGGATGGGGACCTTCAACTCGTCGGCAACAGCCGCCATGGGGATGTTGCAGGAAGAGAAGTTGGTGCCGATGGAAGCGACGATGTCATGCTGCTCGACCAGGTTCTTGAACGCGGTCACGGAGTCGGCAGGCTCGCCCTTGCCGTCCATGGGGACCAGCTCCAGCATACGGCCGCCCAGGACGCCGCCAGCGGCGTTGACCTCTTTGATGGCCTCTTCCGCGCCGTACTGTCCGGCAGTGCCCCACAGGGCGGTAGCGCCGGTCAGGTCGGACACGTAGCCGATCTTGATGGTCTCGCCGGAAGCCTCGGGCTCTTCAGCCTTTTCTTCCTCTTCGGCCTTCTCAGGCTCTTCGGCCTCTTCGGACTCTTCCTTTTCGCCCTCCGCAGCGGCGGGCGCCTCGGTCGGCTTGGTCTCTTCCTTCCCGGAACCGCCGCAGGCGGCCAGGGCGAAGACCATCACGAGCGCGAGAAGAAGTGCTAACAGACGTTTCATGATGTATGCTCCTCCTAAAAATATTTCCGTATGCCGCATAGTACATAAATTTACGGCAATCACGGTGCAAACAATTGCAACTTTAGATTAACACACGGATATCGTATTGTCAAGATTGCTCTTTTACCCCCCGAAAAAATATTTTCGATTATCCCGTTTTCACAAATCGTTAATCGGTGATTGGTGAATTTATATAAAGGTGGCCGAAATATTCCCGGCGGCCGCTGTTCATGTTGATTTTTACCATTTATTCCGGTATAATGAGCGCGAACACCGCGAAACAAGGAGGATGTATCATGGAAGATCAAACCGTTTCATCCCTGACCAATGAAGAACTGCGATTGATGGCCGCCCGGATCAGGCGGAGCGCGCTGGAGATGGTCTACCGGGCCACCTCCGGCCATATCGGCGGGTCCTTCTCGCTGTGCGAGATATTGGCGGTACTCTATTTCCGCGAGATGCACATCGACCCCGCCGCGCCCCGGGACCCGGACCGGGACCGCTTCGTATTGAGCAAGGGCCACTGCACCCCGGCGCTCTACTCGGCGCTGGCCCTGCGGGGCTACTTCCCGAAGGAGGAGCTAAGCTCCTTCCGCCGGCTGGACGGGCATATGTCCGGCCACGCCGAGATGCACCACGTCAAGGGCGTGGATATGTCCACCGGCAGCCTGGGCCAGGGCATCTCCGCCGCCGTGGGCATGGCGCTGGCCGGCAAGCTGGACAAGAAGGATTACCGGGTCTACGCCGCCCTGGGCGACGGCGAGATCCAGGAGGGCCAGGTCTGGGAGGCCGCCATGTCCGCGGCCCACTTCGGGCTGGACAATCTGTGCGCCATCGTGGACAACAACAACATCCAGATCGACGGCACGGTGGACGAGATCATGTCCCCCTACCCCATCGACGGCAAATTCCAGTCCTTCGGCTGGAACCCCATCCACTGCGACGGCCACGACGTGGCGGACCTCACCGCCGCCTTCGCCGCCGCCCGGGCCTGCAAGGGCAAGCCCTCCGTGATCATCGCGCACACCGTCAAGGGCAAGGGCGTCTCCTTCATGGAGAACTCCGCCGCCTGGCACGGCAACGACCCGGACGCCGAACAGTACGCCGTGGCCGCCCGGGAGCTGGACGAGCAGATCGCCGCCGCTGAAAAGGAGGTCAAATCACATGAGTAAGCTTACCACCCGCGAGGCATACGGCCAGGTCCTGGCCGAGCTTGGCAGCGACGAGCGCATCGTTGTGCTGGACGCCGACCTGCAGTGCTGCACCCGCACGGAGATGTTCCAGGAACGCTATCCCGGCCGGGCCTTCGACATCGGCATCGCCGAGGCCAATATGGTGGGCATCGCGGCGGGCCTGGCCGCCTGCGGTAAGACCGTCTTCGTCAACTCCTTCGCCATGTTCACCGCCGGACGCGCCTTCGAGCAGATCCGCAACAGCCTCGCCTATCCCCACCTGAACGTGAAGGTGGTGGGCGCCTATGCGGGCGTCACGGTGGGCAAGGACGGCGCCACCCACCAGTGCCTGGAGGACCTGGCCGTCATGCGCGCCATCCCCGGCATGGTGGTGCTGGCCCCCTGCGACGCCAACGAGGCAAGGCTGGCCACCCGCGCCATCGCCGCATACGACGGCCCCTGCTTCATGCGCCTGGGCCGGCCGGAGGTGGAGTCCTGCACCGAGGACTGCCCCGGCTACCACTTCGAGCTGGGCAAGGCCGCCCAGCTGGCGGAGGGGGACGATGTGACCATCATCGCCACCGGCCTCATGGTCCAGGAGGCGCTGAAGGCCCGCCAGCTGCTGCTGGAGAGCGGCGTGCGCGCTACCGTCCTGGATATGCACACCATCAAGCCGCTGGACCGGGAGGCGGTCGTCGCTGCGGCCCGGCGGACCGGCTGCATCGTCACGGCGGAGGAGGCCAACGTCCTGGGCGGCCTGGGCGCGGCGGTGGCGGAGACCGTCTGCGAGAGCTGCCCGGTGCCCGTGGTCCGGGTGGGCGTGCAGGACCAGTTCGGCCGCAGCGGCGACCCTGAAGAGCTGATGGACCACTACCACATCACCGCCGGGGACGTGGCCGAGGCGGCCCGCCGGGCCGTCGCCATGAAGGCGTGAGCCCATGGCCATGACGGTATACGTCGGCTGCGACGACTCCGGCCTTGGCGCCAAAAGGCTGATCCTGGACCAGCTGGCGGCGCTGGGCGCGGCGGCGGTGGACTGCGGCGGCGGGGATGAACCCTCCCGCTACCCCTACTACGCCGCCCGGGTCGCGTCGGCGGTATCCGACGGCCGGGCGGACCGGGGCATCCTCATCTGCGGCAGCGGCATCGGCATGTCCATCGCGGCCAACAAGTTCCCCCGCGTCCGGGCCGCGGTGGTGTCGGACGCCTACGCCGCCCGGCTCACCCGCAGCCACAACGACTCCAACGTCCTGTGTCTGGGCGGGGAGATGCTGGGCCCCTGGCAGATACGGCAGATCGTCAGCGTGTGGCTGGCGACCCCCTACGACGGCGGCCATCACGAGGGCTCTCTGGAACTGCTGCGGCAGATGGAGGCAGTCAACATGACGGGCCGGCTCTGGTGTCCGGAGCAGACGCCCTATCCCCCCTTCGACTGGGACCCCGAACAGCCGCTCTGACGGGGCGCTTTTCTCCCCGTATCAAATTTGGAGGCATATGCACATGAAGGATTTCAACCAGTTTTTCCTGATGTCCACCGACGATGTGAAGCTTTACGCCGTCCAGGTGCTGCACTATTTCGCGCCGGACGAGGAGCTGGACTGCACCGAGATCGGCGACGGCAACATCAACTACGTCTACCGCGTCGTCTCCCGGCGGGACGGCCGCTCCCTGATCGTCAAGCAGGCCGACAAGCTGCTGCGTTCCTCCGGCCGGCCGCTGGACATCTACCGCAACAAGATCGAGGCCCGCATCCTCCAGCTGGAGGGCGAGCTGGCCCCCGGCTTCGTGCCGCAGGTGTACCACTACGACGAGACCATGGCGGCCACCTCCATGGAGGACGTGTCCGCCTTCAAGAACCTGCGGAAGGAGCTGGCCGCCGGCCGGGTCTATCCCCACCTGGCGGAGAACATCTCCACCTTCCTGGCAGACACCCTCCTGCCCACCACCGACCTGGTGCTGGACCGGGCGGAGAAGAAAAAGCGGGTGCAGTTTTTCACCAACCCGGAGCTGTGCGAGATCACGGAGGACCTGGTGCTGACCGAGCCCTACGACGACTTCAAGGGCCGGAACGTCATCTTCCCCGGCAATGAGGGCTTCGTGGAGAAGTTCCTCTATTCCGACGAGGCGCTGCGGGGCGAGGTGGGCCTGCTGCGGGAGCGTTTCATGAACGACGCCCAGGCCCTGCTCCACGGCGATCTGCACTCCGGCTCCATCTTCGCCAACGAGACGGGCATCCGGGTGCTGGACCCCGAGTTCGCGTTCTACGGGCCCATGGGCTACGACATCGGCAACGTGATCGGCAACCTGTTCTTCTCCTGGGCCAACAGCGCCTTCACCGCCCCGGAGGACAGCGCCACCGCCGACGCGCTGGAGCGCGCCATCTCTGACCTGTGCCGGCTCACCATGGAGAAGATGGCGGCAAAATATGATGCGCTGGTCACCTTCCCCCTGTACCGCACCCCGCTGTTCCGCGGCGCCTATCTGAAGAGCATCTGGGAGGACTCCCTGGGCTACGCCGGCACGGAGATCATCCGCCGGGTGGTGGGCGACTCCAAGGTGGTGGAGGTCACCTCCGTCACTGATCCCGCCCAGCGCATCCCCATGGAGCGGGCCCTGATCAAGCTGGGCATCCAGCTTATCAAGCAGCGCCGCGAGCTGACCGACGGCTGCCAGGTCACCGCCGCCTTCCGGCTCATCCTGGCCTGAAAGGGGGGCGCGTGCGATGAAGAGAATGGACGAGGGGATGCCCTTCCTGCTGCGGTATGAGAACGTGGCGTGGTACGAAAACGGAAAGGTCCGCATCCTGGACCGGCGGGTGTTCCCCACCGAGGTCCGGTTCGTGGAGTGCGACGACTATCACGGCGTGGTGCAGGCCATCGCCGACATGGTGACCCAGAGCGCGGGGCCCTATACCGCCGTTGGCATGGGCATGGCGCTGGCGGCCTGGCAGGTCCGGGACAAGGGCGCGGCGGAGCAGGAAGCCTTCCTGGCCCAGGCGGCCTATGACCTGGCCCACGCCCGGCCCACCACCGCCAACCGCTACGGCCAGATCACCTACCGCTGCGCGGACCTGGCCAAGCAGGCCCTGGCCGCCGGCCGGGACCCCATCGGGGCCATCGTGGACTCGGTACTGGAGTCCCTGGACCGCCGGTACAGCACCATGCAGATCGTGGGCGACAACCTGGCGGACCTGATCCCCGCCGGCGGCACCATCCTGACCCAGTGCTTCGGCGAGACGATCATCGGCACGGTGATGCGGGCGGCCCGGAAGAAAAACCTGGACTTCAAGGTCTTCTGCGCCGAGACCCGGCCCTATCTGCAGGGGGCGCGGCTGACCTCCAGCTGCTTTGCCGAGATGGGCTTCGATACCACGGTCATCACCGACAACATGGTGGCCTACGCCATGGAGCGGGAGGGCATCGGCCTGTTCACCTCCGCGGCGGACTCCATCGCCCGGGACGGCCACATCGCCAACAAGATCGGCACCCTCCAGATCGCCATCCTGGCCAAGTATTACGGCATCCCCTATTATGTGACCGGCATCCCCGACAAGGACAAGCTGACCCGGGACGACATCGTCATCGAGATGCGGGACCCCTCCCAGGTCCTCAATTACCGGGGCATCCCCAACACCCTGCCCCAGGTCAAGGCCATCTACCCCTCTTTCGACATCGTCCCGCCCCACCTGATCTCCGGCGCGGTGACGGACAAGGGCGTGTATGTGCCCTATATGCTGGACCACTATTTCGACTCCGACGTAAAAACATTCTATTAAGAAAGTGAGTTAACCCCATGAAGATCTATGTGCGCGCACCCTATTCCGAGCCATGCCTGAAAGAACTGGAGGAGATGTTCGACCAGGTGGTCTACGAGCCATGGAACATCACCGGCGAGCGTTATTATGAGGACGAGATGCTGGAGAACCTGCTGCGTGTGCAGCCCGACGCGCTGATCACGGAGCTGGACCGGGTCACGGAGAAGGTCCTCAACGGCTACGGCCGGCTGCGCTTTATCGGCGACTGCCGCGGCACCCCCGCCAACCTGCAAGTGGACGCCTGCACCAAGGCCGGGGTCCCCATCCTGTGTACCCCCGGCCGGAACACCCAGGCGGTGGCGGAGATGGTGGTGGGCCTGATCCTCACCTTCCTGCGCCGCACCATCCCCGCGGTCCAGTGGGTGCAGGACGGCAAGTGGGTCACCGGGACCACGCCCTATTACCTGTGGATGGGCAACGAGCTGCAAGGCAAAAAGGTGGGCTTCGTGGGCTTCGGCGCCATCAGCCACGCCGTGGCCAAGATCCTGCGTGGCTTTGAGTGCGATATGTCCTTCTACGACCCCTTTCTCCCCGGCGACCAGGACGGCTGCAAGAAGGCCAGCCTGGAGGACATCTTCTCCCAGAGCGACATCGTCACCCTGCACCTGCCGGTGACGGACTCCACCCGGGGCATGATCACCGAGCCGCTGCTGCGCTCCATGAAAAAGACGGCGCTGTTCGTCAACGCCGCCCGCTCCGCCATCGTGGACTACGCCGCGCTGGAGCGGGTGCTGCAGGAGAAGGCCATCGCCGGCGCCATCATCGACGTGCTGGACACCGAGCCGCCCACGGAGGCGGACCTGGCCATCGGCAAGTGCCCCAACGTGCTGCTCACGCCCCACATCTGCGGCGCCACCTATGAGGTCACCGGCCACCAGGCCCTGATCCTCAACGAGCGCATCAAGAAGTTCCTCAAGGGCGAGGACCTGGAGCGCGTCGTCTACAACCGGGACGTGCTGGCGAAATGACCCGGCACTATCTGACGGTGGACCTGGGCACGGGCAACTCCCGGGTGGCCCTGGTCCGCTCCGACGGGCTCATCCTGGGCCTTCGCACCTACGGCAACGTCTACCACCGGGACGACGCCTACGAGGACGGGACCTATTTCCTCCCCGGCGAGTGGGCGCCCAACATCCTGCAGGGCTGCCGGGAACTGTGCCGGGAGCATCCGGACGTGCGGATCGACGCCGTCACCGCCGCCGGCGCCCGGCAGAGTTTCGTGCTGCTGGACGAAAAGGGCGAGGCGTTTTACGGCCTGCCCAACATCGACAACCGGGGCCGTGCCTTCATGGGCGAGGTGCCGGATCATGAGACGATCTACCGCCTCAGCGGCAAGTGGGCCACGGAGGACTTCGGCGCAGCCAAACTCATGGGCCTGCGCCGGGTCCGGCCCCAGTTCTACGAGCGGGTCCGCACCGTCACCAGCCTGAGCGAGTGGATCGGCTGGATGTTCACCGGCCGGGCGGCCATGGAGCCGTCCCAGGCCTGCGAGAGCCAGCTGTACGACATTGGCCGGCGGGCCTGGTCCCAGGAATTGTGCGCCGCCTACGGCCTGGACGGGGCCATCCTCCCGCCCCTGCAGGCGGCCGGCACGGCGGTGGGCCCCATCCTGCCCGCGCTCCGGGACGAGCTGGGCCTGGCCCCTGACGCGGTGTTCGTCGTCGGCGGCGCCGACACCCAGATCGCTCTGCTCCAGACCGGCGCCAAGCCGGGGGAGCTGGCCGTGATCTCCGGCACCACCTCCCCGGTCATCACCCAGGTGGACGGGACGTTTTACGACCCCGAACAGCGGATATGGGTGGACATGGGTCTGGGCGGAGAGGACTGCCTCGCGGAGATGAACCCCGGCGTCACGGGGCTTAATTACCAGCGGCTGTACGACAGCCTCCTGCGGGGCTGGAGCTACGAGCAGCTGGAGCAGGCATACGCCCAGAAGACGGATTTTGCCTGCACGGCTTCCTTCTCCTCGCTGCTGTTTTACGAGCGGCGGAGCCTGCGGCACGGCGGGTTCTTCATGGCCTCGCCCATAGCCCCCGGGCTGGACCCCGTCGACCTGGGCTGGGCCGTGCTGGGGGACATCGCCTGCTCCATCCACGAACAGGCCACCCATCTGGCCAAGCTGACCGGCCTGGACGCCGGGCGCATCCTGGGCTGCGGCGGGGGCTTCCAGTCCCCGACCCTGTGCCAGATGCTGGCGGACCTGTCCGGGCGGGAGCTGTGCCTGCGGCCCGGCTTCGCCCAGGCTACGGTCATGGGCCTGACCCAGCTTTGCAATAGCCACTTCGGCCTGGCCCCGGCCCAGGAGGACCCCATCCAGCGGCGCTACCTGCCCAGGACCGATCAGCTCATCCACCGCTACTGGCCCCAGTGGCTGGCCAACAGGGACCGGGCCAACGGCCTGTGACGGCCCCTTTCCATCGCGCTCCCCCGCCGGGTAACGGCGGCTATCCAAAATATATCCTATTACGATCACAAGGAGAGACACGACAATGTTAATGCAGGAAGAACGGGAACTGGTCGTTGAATACGGCAAGAAAATGAGCGCCGCCCGGCTCAGCACCGGCACCAGCGGCAACATCAGCATCTACAACGCGGAGAAGGGCCTGATGGCCATCAGCCCCTCTGGCATCGACTATTTCTCCACCAAGCCGGAGGACGTGGTCATCACCGACCTGGACGCCCACATCGTGGACGGGGAGCGCAAGCCCTCCAGCGAGTGGGCGCTGCACACCACCTTTTATAAGCACAAGCCCCACGCCCGGGCGGTGGTACACACCCACTCCGTGTTCTGCACCACCTTCGCCGTGCTGGGCCAGCCCATCCGCGCCGTCCACTATGTGATCGGCGACGCCAACACCGCCACCGTCCCCTGCGCCCCCTACCGCACCTTCGGCACCGTGGAGCTGGCGGAGGCGGCCATGGAGGTCTGCGGCAACAGCGACGCCGTGCTGCTTGGCAACCACGGCATCGTGGTCTGCGGCAAGAACATCGCCAGCGCGTACAGCCTGGCCAGCAACATGGAGTACATCGCCGAACTCCAGTACCGGGCCATGTGCATCGGACAGCCCAACATCCTCTCCGACGAGCAGATGGCGGAAGTGATCGAGCGTTTCAAATCTTACGGCCAGCCCAAGAGCGGCAAGACCGGATATTAAGGAGGAGCCATGAACTCGTTTGATTTTTACAGCCCCACTTACTTCGTGTTCGGCCGCGACCGGGAGCAGGAGGCCGGCAAGTATGTGAAGAAGTTCGGCGGCAGCCGGGTGATGGTGGTCTACGGCGGCCAGTCCGCCAAGCGCACCGGCCTGCTGGACCGGGTGCGGGCCTCGCTGGAGGCGGAGGGCCTGTTCGCCATGGACTTCGGCGGCGTGAAGCCCAACCCCCGCAGCGGCCTGGTGTATGAGGGCATCGACAAGTGCCGGGAGCAGAAGATCGACTTCCTGCTGGCCATCGGCGGCGGCAGCGTCATCGACACCGCCAAGGCCATCGCCGCCGGCGCGGAGTACGACGGGGATTTCTGGGATTTCTTTACCACCAAGGTCCCCGAGAAGGCCCTGCCCGTGGGCGTGGTGCTGACCATCGCCGCCTCCGGCAGCGAGGGTTCCCCGGACTCCATCATCACCAACGAGAAGACCCTGGACAAGTGCGCGGCGGAGGCGGACTGCCTGCGGCCCCGGTTCTCCATCCTGGACCCGGCCCTGACCGAGAGCCTGTCCCCCTTCCAGACGGCCTGCGGCGTGACGGACATCATCTCCCATGCCTTTGAGCGTTACTTCACCAACACCCCGGACGTGGAGACCACCGACCGGATGCTGGAGGGCGTGGTGCTGGCCATGCTCCATGAGGGCCGCCGGGTCATGGCCGACCCCCACAACTACGAGGCCCGGGCCAACATCATGTGGGCCGGCATGGTCTGCCACAACGACGTGATGGGCGTGGGCCGCAAGCAGGACTGGAACAGCCACCACCTGGAACACGTCCTCTCCGCCAAGTACGACTGCGCCCACGGCGCGGGCCTGGCGGTCATCATGCCCGCCTGGATGCGCTACTGCGTGGAACACGGCGGTGAGCGCCGCTTCGCCCAGATGGCGGTGCGGGTGTTCGGCTGCCAGATGGATTTCGACGACCCCAAGCGCACCGCCATGGAGGGCGTGGAGGCCTTCAAGACCTTCCTCCGCTCCATCGGCATGCCCCTGACCTTCGCCGAGCTGCACATCGGCCCGGCCGACATCCCCGAGCTGGTGGCCATGAACCACGTCAACGGCGTCACCGGCGGCTACATCGGCCTGGA
>CANRIF010000025.1 GCA_947630645.1 uncultured Oscillospiraceae bacterium
ATGAAGGGCTTCATGCCGCCCGCTTTGCTATGTCCAAATATAAGCAAGCTGCCGAATTACGGGCCGTTTTTCCCTTATCTTTCGCTTGTATTCGGCCACACAACAGCCGTTGTATGCTTGAGACGATATTTTATATTACCTTCTCTTTTGCATTCAACGGAGAAAAAACAGAAAGGAGTGAACGCTTATGCCCACGCGCGTGGAGGTCTGGGGGGATTACGCCTGTTTCACCAGGCCGGAGATGAAGGTGGAGCGGGTCAGCTACGACGTGATGACGCCGTCGGCGGCCCGGGGGCTGTTGGAGGCACTATATTGGCACCCGGGGCTTCGCTGGGTCATCGACCGCATCCATGTGTGCAGCCCCATCCGCTTCACCAACATCCGCCGCAATGAGGTCAAGGACGTGATCAGCGCCCGGAACGCCAGAGCCGCGATGGAGCGTGGCGCGGGGGAACTGTACCTCGCCGCGCCGGAGAGCATCCAGCAGCGGGCGGCTATGGTCCTGCGGGACGTGCGCTATGTGATCGAGGCGCATTTCATCATGACGGACCGCGCCGCGCCGGAGGACAATCCCGGCAAGTTCCAGGACATCATGCGCCGGAGACTGGAGAGGGGAGAGTGCTTTCACCAGCCCTGCTTCGGCGTGCGGGAGTTCCCGGCCAACTTCGCCCCCTGCCGGGACATCCCGCCCTGCCCGGAAGAATTGAAGGGGGAGCGGGACCTGGGATGGATGCTGCTGGACATGGATTACTCCGATCCTGCCGACATCAAGCCCCGGTTTTTCCGGGCGCGGCTGCGTGACGGCGTGATGGAGGTGCCGGCGATGACGGACGGGGAGGTGGTCGGATGATACTGCGGGCATTGGTCGACCTATATGAGGACCTGGCCGCCCAGGGTAAGATCGCCCGGCCCGGCTGGGGGCCTGCCAAGATCAGCTACGCCCTGTGCATCGACGCCGGCGGGGAACTGACGGACATCGTTTCTTTGCAGGAGGAACGCCAGAACGGGAATAAGACGGCGCTGGTGCCTCGGAGCATGGAACTGCCGGCGGCGGTGAAACGGACGGTGGGTATCGAGCCCAACTTTTTGTGGGACAACGCGGGATACCTGCTGGGCGTCGACGGCAAGGGAAAGCCGGAGCGGAGCCGGAAGTGCTTTGAGGCCTGCTGCCAGCTGAACCACAGTATATTGGATGGTGTGGACAGCCTGATAGCCCGCGCCATCTTGGCCTACTTTGACCGCTGGCAGCCACCGGCAGCGGACGAGCCACGGCTGGCCGGGTACATGGACGCGCTGTTGAGCGGCGCCAACCTGGTATTTCGTGTGGACGGCACGTTCCCCCAGGATGACCCAGCCATCCGCGCGGCCTGGCAGGCGCACTACGACGGGGGAGAGGGCGCGGTGATGCAGTGCCTGGTCACGGGCACGGAGGGCCCAGCCGCGGCGGTCCACCCGTCCATCCAGGGGGTACGGGGCGCCCAGTCCTCCGGCGCGGCGCTGGTGTCCTTTAACGCCCCGGCGTTCTGTTCCTACGGCCAGGAGAAGAGTTTGAACGCGCCGGTGAGCCGGTACGCCGCTTTCGCTTATACCAGCGCGCTCAACTATCTGCTGGCGGACAAGAACGGCGTCCAGTTCATCGGCGACACCACCGTCGTCTGCTGGGCCAAGGGCGCGGAGCCGATCTATCAGAGCGTCAGCGCGGCGTTCCTGTTCGGAGCGCCGCCCCCGGCAGAGCTGAAAGACGGCGACCTGCAAGCGGCGCTGAAGAGCCTGGCGGATATGATGCCCTATAAGGACCTGCCGCTGGACCCCCACCGGCCCTTTTATGTGCTGGGACTGGCGCCCAACGCGGCCCGGATCTCCGTGCGGTTCTTCCTGCAAAACACCTTCGGCGCGATGATGCGGAACGTCCGGGACCACCACGAGCGGATGCGTATCGTGGGACCGGATCACGCCGAGAACAAGCTGGTGCCGCTGTGGGCGCTGCTGCGCCAGACGGCGAACCAGAACAGCAGGGACAAGCAGGCCAGCCCTGTGCTGGCGGGGGCCGTGGCCCGGGCCATCTTCGCCGGTACACCCTATCCCGCGGCGCTGCTGGAGGCGGTCACGATCCGCATCCGCGCCGAGCGGGATATAAACTGGCAGAAGGCTGCGATATTGAAAGCCTATTATCTGAAAAATCAAAATGATGACTGTCCAAAGGAGGTCCTGCAAGTGAGCCTGAACGAAGCGAGTACCAACGTCCCCTATACGCTGGGCCGTCTGTTTGCCGTCTATGAGGCCATCCAGGAGGAGGCCAATCCCGGCATCAACGCCACCATCAAGGACAAGTATTTCAACGCGGCGGCCGCCACGCCGAACGTCATCTTTATGACGTTGAGCAAGCTAAGCCTAAAGCATCTGCGTAAGCTGCCCACCGGCCAGCGCATCTTCTATGAAAAGCAGGTCGGGCAGATCAAAGATATCCTCGGTGAAAGCTATCCCGAGCGGCTGACGCTGCCCCAGCAAGGGTCCTTTGACCTGGGTTACTACCATCAGAAACAAAAGCGTTTTGAGAAAAAGGAGGATAAATAACATGGAGCCCATCAAAAATCGCTACGAATTCGTCATCCTGTTCGACGTGGAGAACGGCAACCCCAACGGCGATCCCGATGCCGGGAATATGCCCCGCACCGACCCGGAGACCGGCTGCGGTCTCGTCACGGACGTGTGCCTCAAACGGAAGATACGCAACTATGTGGAGACGGTGAAGGAGGACTGCCCCGGCTACCGCATCTATGTGAAGGACGGCGTGCCGCTGAACCGCAGCGACGCGGAGGCCTGCGCCTATGTGGGCCTGCCCGTCAAGGACAGCAAGGATGCGGAGAAGGTCCTAAAGGAAGCCAAGAAGAAGGACGAGGGCCTGGACGGAAAGATCAGAGACTTCATGTGCGGCAACTTCTTCGATATCCGCGCCTTCGGCGCCGTCATGACCACCTTCGTCAAGGGCGCTCTCAACTGCGGCCAGGTCCGCGGCCCGGTGCAGCTGGGCTTTGCCCGCAGCGTGGACCCCATCCTGCCCCAGGAGGTCACCATCACCCGCGTGGCCATCACCACCGAGGCGGACGCGGAGAACAAGGGCACGGAGATGGGCAGAAAGTACATCGTGCCTTATGGCCTGTACCGTGCGGAGGGGTATGTCTCCGCCAACCTGGCCCGGAAGACCACCGGATTCTCCGAGGCGGACCTGGAACTGCTGTGGGAGGCCATCCTCAATATGTTCGAGCATGACCATTCCGCCGCCCGGGGCAAGATGGCTGTGCGGGAACTCGTCATCTTCAAGCACGACAGTGAGCTGGGCAACGCCCCGGCCTACAAGCTGTTCGATCTGGTGAGGGCGGAGAAAAAGCCCGGCGTCGCCACGCCCCGCGCTTACAGCGATTACGCGGTCACCGTGGACGAGGGCTCCCTCCCGGCGGGGGTCAAATGCATCCGGAAGTGAAGACGGAGCGGGAGCAGATGCTCCCGCTGTCCGGCATACAGCACTTCGTCTTCTGCCGCCGCCAGTGGGCGCTGATCCATCTGGAGGGACAGTGGGCGGAAAACCTGCGAACGGTGGAGGGCACGCTGCTCCACGGCCGCGCCCATGAGGACGGATCGCGGGAGCGCCGGGGCGATGTGCTGACGGTGCGTGGCCTGGCCGTCTATTCCACGCGGCTGGGACTGAACGGCCAGTGCGACGTGGTGGAGTTCCATGCGAACGGCGCCGGTATCCCGCTGCGGGGCGAGGAGGGGCTGTGGCAGCCCTTCCCGGTGGAGTACAAGCGCGGCGCGCCGAAAAGCGGCGGCGAGGACCGGATGCAGCTGTGCGCCCAGGGGATGTGCCTGGAGGAGATGCTGTGCTGTCAGATACCGGAGGGGGCGCTGTATTATAGCCAGACCCGCCGCCGCGAACGGGTGGCCTTCACGCTGGAACTGCGCGCCCAGGTGGAGGCCATGGCCGCGGAGATGCACGACTACGCCCGGCGTGGCTATACGCCGCGGGCCAAGCCCCGCAAGGGCTGCGCCGCCTGTTCGCTCCAGGAGATCTGCCTGCCCGGGATGAAAAGGGCGCCCTCCGCCGCGGCGTATCTCGCCGAACATATCAGCCAGGAGGAGGGACCATGAGGAAGCTGCTCAATACCCTTTTTGTCCTTAGCGAGGATGTGTATCTTTCGCTGGAAGGGGAGAACGTGGTCCTGCTGCGGGGCGATGAGACGGCGGGGCGCTATCCGCTGCACACGCTGGAGTCCATCCTGTGCTTCAGCTATAAAGGCGCCTCTCCGGCGCTCATGGGCAAGTGTGTGCGGGATGGGAAGAACCTGGCCTTTTTCACGCCACGGGGCCGCTTTCTGGCCCGGGTGAGCGGTCCCTGCGGCGGGAACATCCTGCTGCGGCGGGGCCAGTACCGGCTGGCGGATGACGGCGCGGCCAGCTGCGCCCTGGCCCGGAACTTCATCCTCGGAAAGCTCTATAACTGCCGCTGGGTGCTGGAGCGGGCCACGCGGGATCACCCCATGCGGGTGGACGTGGCGGCGCTGAAGGAGGCGTCGGAACAGCTGCGGCAGCTGCTGCCGCAGGTCGCCGCCTGCGAGGAATTGGAGACGCTCCGGGGCCTGGAGGGGAAGGGCGCGGCGTACTATTTTGACGTGGCCGGGCAGCTGGTGCTGCAAAACGAGGACGTGTTCTCCTTCAACGGCCGCAGCCGACGGCCGCCGCTGGACCCCATGAACGCGCTGCTGTCGTTCCTGTATACGCTGCTGGCCAACGACTGCGCCGCTGCGCTGGAGGGCGTGGGCCTGGACAGCCAGGCGGGCGTCCTGCACCGGGACCGGTCCGGCCGAAGCTCTCTGGCCCTGGACCTGATGGAGGAGTTCCGGCCCATCCTGGCGGACCGGCTGGCCCTGACGCTGGTGAACAGCCGGAAGCTGGGACCGGCGGATTTTCAATATCAGCCCAGCGGCGCGGTGTTTCTAAACGACGCCGGCCGCCGGACCGTGCTTTCGGCGTGGCAGGAGCGAAAGCGGGAGGAACTGACGCACCCCTATTTGAAGGAAAAGATGCCCTGGGGCCTGGCGCCATATATCCAGGCGCTGCTGCTGGCGCGCTTTCTGCGGGGCGACCTGGACGCCTATCCGCCCCTTCTGTGGAAGTGAGGTGAGCCGATGCTTCTCCTGATCACCTATGACGTGGACACCACCACCGCCGCCGGCCGCAAACGCCTGCGCCTGGTCGCCAAGCAATGCGTCAATTACGGCCAGCGGGTGCAGAACTCCGTTTTTGAGTGCGATGTGGACGCCGCTTCCGCCCGGCTGGTCAAGGAAAAGCTGACGGCCATCATCGACCCGGAGACAGACAGCCTGCGGTTCTATAATCTGGGCAACAGCTACCAAAAGCGGGTGGAACACATAGGCGCCAAGCCGGGGTATGACCCGGAGGGGGTGCTGATGGCTTAGGTGCGGCGGGGGAGCGGTCATGGTCTCTGTGTGCCGTTCGCACCGGGAGATCGTGGCGTTTTCGCGTGTGTTTTGCCGACGGGCGCTTTGCCGCGCCGAAAACGGCGTGATATTTATCTATTGTTGACAAGTATGCCGGAGCGTCTCTGTGCATATTTGATGTCTCCGCCCGCACGGGCGGAGCGGGTTGAAATTTGTCGCCCAACTCGTTATAGGTCCGCCCCTGGGCGTCTCCGCCCGCACGGGCGGAGCGGGTTGAAATCCCCGGTCCGGGTCGCCCTTATGGTAGCCGTCAAAGTCTCCGCCCGCACGGGCGGAGCGGGTTGAAATGTCCAGGTCCCGCATACCATAGATGTTGCGCGCGTGTCTCCGCCCGCACGGGCGGAGCGGGTTGAAATCCAGGCGGACTCCACGCTGGCAACGTCCAGGGCGGGTCTCCGCCCGCACGGGCGGAGCGGGTTGAAATTCTATCGGGACCGGCACAGAGCGCTATCCCCTCACGTCTCCGCCCGCACGGGCGGAGCGGGTTGAAATTGAAGTGCTGGGGACTTGTTATGCCCTGCGTAAGTCTCCGCCCGCACGGGCGGAGCGGGTTGAAATCCGTTACGCTTGACTTCACCGAAGTTGAAGACAAGTCTCCGCCCGCACGGGCGGAGCGGGTTGAAATATCTCGTCAGGGAGTTGCTCCATCTCGCCATCAAGTCTCCGCCCGCACGGGCGGAGCGGGTTGAAATTATATGCCGGATATGCAGCGCGACAAGGGCTACCGTCTCCGCCCGCACGGGCGGAGCGGGTTGAAATCAGGTCGTACCGGGTCTCGTTGTTCAATTCCTCGGTCTCCGCCCGCACGGGCGGAGCGGGTTGAAATTATAATTCGGCGGCCTGGAGGAAGTGCAGGACGCGTCTCCGCCCGCACGGGCGGAGCGGGTTGAAATCCTATCCCATGTCCAGCGTCGGCGGGTTCAACGCGTCTCCGCCCGCACGGGCGGAGCGGGTTGAAATTGGATGATGGCCGTGGTGTTGGTAGCGGCGTTGTAGGTCTCCGCCCGCACGGGCGGAGCGGGTTGAAATTCCATGGTAGAGCAAGCGAGCCTGACCGGCCCGGGGTCTCCGCCCGCACGGGCGGAGCGGGTTGAAATCCCGGTCGGCGTAAACCATATATCCGGGGTGTGTGTCTCCGCCCGCACGGGCGGAGCGGGTTGAAATCGGCTGCCCGTTGTCCCGACGAGGGAAGACCCGGAGGTCTCCGCCCGCACGGGCGGAGCGGGTTGAAATCCGGTGGCGCGAACGCGAGCGCGGTAGGCAAAGGGTCTCCGCCCGCACGGGCGGAGCGGGTTGAAATGCCCAGGCCAAGGCGAACATCGCCGCCGAGAGCGGTCTCCGCCCGCACGGGCGGAGCGGGTTGAAATCAGAGCCGCAGCTCTGCGTTGGCCAGGCGGCCCTTGGGTCTCCGCCCTCGCGGGCGGAGCGGGTTGAAATCAAGAAGCTGACCGTCAAGGTGGCCGGCGAGACCAGTCTCCGCCCTCGCGGGCGGAGCGGGTTGAAATATCCCGGACGCCACCTCCGGCGGCGTGTACAAGGGTCTCCGCCCTCGCGGGCGGAGCGGGTTGAAATAATGTCCAGGTTGCGGCGGGTGCCCGCGTCCATGTGTCTCCGCCCTCGCGGGCGGAGCGGGTTGAAATATCGGGGATGCCTATTCTCCGGCATAACCTCGCCGTCTCCGCCCTCGCGGGCGGAGCGGGTTGAAATCTGCTGTTCGGCGTTGGGCAGGATATGCAGAAACGTCTCCGCCCTCGCGGGCGGAGCGGGTTGAAATCTTCTCCAGCTGCTCCAGGCGGTACTGGATCAGGCGTCTCCGCCCTCGCGGGCGGAGCGGGTTGAAATATACCGTCGTGGTAAGTGCCCCCCATGGCATAGGTCTCCGCCCTCGCGGGCGGAGCGGGTTGAAATTGTGCAAACTCCTTGACATACTGCCAGCCCTGGTCTCCGCCCTCGCGGGCGGAGCGGGTTGAAATTGTGAGGGAGGGGGGAACCTCCTGTGTGCAGAGCGTCTCCGCCCTCGCGGGTGGAGCGGGTTGAAATTCAT
This sequence comes from uncultured Oscillospiraceae bacterium, assembly GCA_947630645.1. GTDB lineage: Bacteria > Bacillota > Clostridia > Oscillospirales > Oscillospiraceae > CAJOIG01. Next base: position 7,561 of record CANRIF010000025.1, read on the forward strand.
GGGATGACGCGGTGTACCGGGCGGCGGGGCGTCTCCGCCCTCGCGGGCGGAGCGGGTTGAAATCTTTGCCAACGGCACCGAAACCGTCCGCCGCGTGAGGTCTCCGCCCTCGCGGGCGGAGCGGGTTGAAATCGCCATAATGTACGCATAGTCGGCGTCCTCTTGAGTCTCCGCCCTCGCGGGCGGAGCGGGTTGAAATTCGACGCCCGCTACATATGTTCCTCCGACGGTGTGTCTCCGCCCTCGCGGGCGGAGCGGGTTGAAATCGGGTGATACCCAGGGCCTCGACCAGCTTGGCGAGGTCTCCGACCTCGCGGGCGGAGCGGGTTGAAATAATGCCGGGTCGATGTCCTGGTAATACTCCGTTGCGTCTCCGCCCTCGCGGGCGGAGCGGGTTGAAATATGGCGCGGTATCACGGCCAGGAGGTGCAGCTGAGTCTCCGCCCTCGCGGGCGGAGCGGGTTGAAATCCGTGGGGACCTGCTGCCCCCCGCAATCGTCAAGTCTCCGCCCTCGCGGGCGGAGCGGGTTGAAATCGTTGGTAAGCTTGGAAGCAACCGTCGCCGTCGCCGGTCTCCGCCCTCGCGGGCGGAGCGGGTTGAAATCGCCGGGGTACGCTAAGGCCGTATTGTGTATGCGTCTCCGCCTGCACGGGCGGAGAGGGTTGAAATTCTGTCGTGCCGTCCGCATAGACCGTCATACCTTCGCGTCTCCGCCCGCACGGGCGGAGCGGGTTGAAATCTTCATGCGCTTTATCTCATACGGCATCATCATCTGGTCTCCGCCCGCACGGGCGGAGCGGGTTGAAATTGGCCAAGATACTTACCCCGGAGCAAAAACGGGCGTCTCCGCCCTCGCGGGCGGAGCGGGTTGAAATGTGTAATGGGCCTCCATAAAGGTGCGGAGGGTCGGGTCTCCGCCCTCACGGGCGGAGCGGGTTGAAATCGCCGGAAGCCGAAGGAGGCCGAACAAAGGCCGGTCTCCGCCCTCGCGGGCGGAGCGGGTTGAAATAGATTGGCGAAACGCCACGGGCACCGCACACCGCACACCGTCTTCGCTTTCAGAGGCGAAGTGTGTTGAAATGACTTTATTCCCGGCAAACGGGCATTGTCGGCCCGGTCACCGTCTTGCGGTGGGCGGTGTGGATTGAAATTGGACAGGGGTGCCGGACAGTATTATCTTGTGCGTCTCCGTCCACATGGATGGAGCGGATTGAAATCCGGTGGTCTTAGCCTCTTTGGGGATGTATTTGAGTCTCCGCCCTGTGGGCGGGGAGGGTTGAAATCCACGGCCACGCCGGAGCCTATTGACTGGCGGGAGGGTCTCCGCCCCGCACGGGCGGGGAGGGTTGAAATATGCCCATGGACTTGCCGGGACCGGACACACCAAGTCTCCGCCCATATGGGCGGAGGGAGGGTAGAAACTACACCGGGGAGGAACAGGGGCGCTTTGACGATGCGTCCTTGCCTCCGCGGGCATATAGGGGATACGAGCCGCCGGGGTCCGGCGGCATTTTTTCTTGTAACGCGGCGGGGAGTGTGCTATTCTAAATAAGGAAAGGCAGGGAGAAAGAGATGTCTGGTAGGATCGTGGAACTGTTCCCAAACGAGGTGACCGGCCGGCTGGCACGGCAGATCAAACGCTGGCGGACGGCGCTGGCCATCGTTGCGGCGGCGGGACTGGCGGTGTGCATAGGCATGGCCGTGGCCACCAACACCGCCAACGCCGCCCGGATGGAGCCGGCGGCGATCGCCGTCAGCACCGTGGCGGGCTGGATCGTGCTGTACGGCGCGATCTTCGTGGTGGCGGCGCGGCGGCGGGAACTGGCCCACGCCGGGATGCTGCGCGGCGAGGAGCGGGAGCGGACGGAGGGGACCGTCACGGTCACGGACGAGCGTTTCGCCATCCGCAAGAGCGTCGCCGTCCGGCGGGTAGAGGTGCGCGCCGGGGACGAGACACACCGCTTTCTGGTGTGCGACAGCCGGGCCTCCGCGCTGGCGACGGCGGGGGCGTCGGCCGTATACACCGCCCACGGCTATGTGGCCGCCTATGAGGTGGAGACATGAGGATACTGAAAAACATATTTTCCCAGCTGCACACCTTCGTGCTGTGGCTGCTGGCGTCGGCGATCTTCTGGAGTTGGATCTTCACCATGGTCACGGACACCTCCCCGGCGAAGAAGATCACGGTATACTGCGACGTGCCGCGGCTGGAGGACACGGACCTGGCGGTGGCGCTGGAGGCGGATATGCCGGAGGGGCTGCGGATGGTCAAGGTCCACTCCTTCGACTATGTGATGTTCGACATGGAATCCGTCAACAAGGGCGACATCTTCATCCTGCCGGCCTCGGACGTGGCCGAGTGCGAGGAATTTCTCGCGCCGGTGGAGGGGGAGGACGGGGTCCTGGTCCACGCCGCCGGGTCCGGGACCGGCGCCGCCGGGCAGTACATCGGCTATGCCGACGAGGACTATTACCTGTTCCTCGGCTCCGGCTCGGTACACCTGGAGGACGGCAAGGCCCTGGCGGTGGCCCGGCAGCTGATGGAGATGGAATAGGTCGAAAAACGCGATTGGGGATTTTGCACAAATTCCTTTTCGGTTTTTTAGCTAAAATGAAATTGGTCAAGTGCGCTACAAGCTGTTGAAAATCGCCATAAAATCTGTTAAAATTTAAGATAGCAAAAAGGGGGCGCCCCCTTTTTGCATCCCCGCAAGGCGGGGATGATGGTTTTTCAACAAAAAAATTTTATTAAAATGGAGGAAATCTAAGCATGAAGAAACTTTTCGCAATCATCCTGGCTGTCGCCATGGTGCTGTCGCTGGGCGTTTTCGCCAGCGCCGCGGGCAGCGAGCTGGCGGGCGAGTATGACGTGACCGTCTGGGCGCCCAAGGCAGCTGTGGACCTGACGAAGCAGCAGATCGCTGACTTCAACGAGTCCAACGAGGACGGCATCATCATCAACGCGACGGTGGAGGAAGTCTCCGAGGCCGACGCCGCCACCAACATGATCACCGACGTGTCCGCTGGCGCTGACATTTACTTCTTCGCGCAGGACCAGCTGTCCCGTCTGATCCAGGCTGGCGCCGTCACCAAGCTGGGACAGGGCGCCGCCACTTTTGTCACCGAGAACAACTCCGCCGGCTCCGTCATTGCTGTCAAGGCCGGCGACGACTACTACGCCTATCCTCTGACGGATGATAACGGCTACTTTATGTACTATGACAAGTCCGTCATCCCCGAGGAGGACGTGGACAGCCTGGAGGCCCTCGTCGCTGACTGCGAGAACGCCAACAAGAGTTTCTCCTATGAGCTGGAGAATGCCTGGTACAACGCCGGCTTCTTCTTCGGCGTGGGCTGCCACTCCGACTGGATCACCGACAGCGACGGCAACTTCATCGCCATCGACGACGACTTCAACTCCGACAACGGCCTGATCGCCGCCAAGGGCATCTACAAGCTGGTCTCCAGCCCCTGCTATGTGAACTCCTCCCAGACCGACTTCGCCAGCGGCTCCGCCGTTGTCGTGACCGGTGTTTGGAACTATGCCACCATCCTGGAGCAGCTTGGTGAGAACTTCGGCGTGGCCGACCTGCCCTCCTTCGAGGTGGACGGCGAGAGCTATCACATCGGCTCTTACAGCGGCTGCAAGCTGTTGGGCGTGAAGCCCCAGGAGGATCCTGTGAAGGGCGCTGCCCTGAACCGGCTGGCCCAGTATCTGACTGGCCAGGAGTGCCAGACCGAGCGTGCCGCTTCCCCCGATGATGGCGGTATGGGCTGGGGCCCCTCCAACAAGGCTGCACAGGAAGATCCCGCTTGCTCCAACCCCGCTCTGGTCGCTCTGGCTGAGCAGAACGCCTACGCCATCCCCCAGCCCAACATCCATGGCTCCTGGTGGGATATCGCCAAGGTCATCACCACCGACATCAAGGCCAGCGATGGCTCTGACGAGGCTCTGAAGGCCGCTCTGCAGAAGTATGAGGACAGCATCTCCGCCGTGTTCGAGATGACCGACGAGGTCCGCAACGCCTTCACCGTCATCGGCACCGTGGCCGGCACCAACTGGGATACCGACCTGCCCATGACCGCCGACGGCGACGTGTGGACTTCCAACGACGCCTTCGAGATGGAGGCTGGCACCGAGTTCAAGTGCCGCCAGGGCAAGGCTTGGGACGTGGCCTATCCCGCGGAGAACTTCGTGGTGGAGACCGCCGGTACTTATCACGTCCAGCTGGACGCCGTCTCCGGCGAGGTGTCCCTGGTCCCGGCCGAGTAATCATCGGCGCAGAGGGCGTTACGCCCTCAGGATCAACCTGACATATGCGGCAGTTGGCCGGAGTCCATTCGGCTCCGGCCAACTTTCATTAAGAGGGGTGATTTGATGAAACGATACTCTGACTTGGAATATCTGCGCCTGTCCAAGGGGCAGAGATTCGCAAACAAGCTGGCGGCGTTTTTCACGGGGATACCCGGCGCCATCGGCCGCTTTTTCATAAAGATCGGCCTCGCCATCAAAAATGGCTTCATGGCTCTGGTCAACGAGATAAAGGACATTTTGTCCACCTTTATCCACGGCGACTGGAAGACCAAGACCTCCTTCGTGATTATGGGCTTCGGCAACCTGACCCGCGGGCAGATCCTGCGGGGATTGCTGTTCATGCTCTTTGAGGCCGTATTTATCATTTACATGGTGACCACGGGCGGCTACTGGCTGTCCATGCTGCCCAGCCTGGGCAAGGTGGGACCCACCAGCGAGTACAACGCCGTGCTGGATACCTACGTCACCGCTTACAACGACAACTCCTTCAAGATCCTGCTCTACGGCGTGCTGACCATCTTCTTCATCGTCGCCTTTATTTACACCTGGGTGGTGAACGTGAAGCAGAACAAGCTGGCCGAGCAGTTCCTGAAGTCCGGCAAGAAGCTCAAGAGCGACAAGGACGACCTGCGCTCCATGGTGGACGAACAGTTCTACAAGACCCTGCTGGCGCTGCCCATGACCGGTATCCTGGTGTTCACGGTGATGCCCATCGTGTTCATGATCCTGGTCGCCTTCACCAACTACGACGGCGCCCACAACGGTTTCTCCAACAACCTGTTCACCTGGGTGGGCTTGGATAACTTCAACACCCTGCTGTCCTGGAAGGGCGGCGCGGGCGGCGGCCAGTCCTACTCCGCCACCTTCGGCGAAATTTTGACCTGGACGCTGATCTGGGCCTTCCTCGCCACCTTCACCAACTACTTCCTGGGTATGTTCGTGGCCATGATGATCAACAAGAAGGGCATCCGTCTGAAGAAGATGTGGCGCACCATCCTGGTCATGACCGTGGCCATCCCCCAGTTCATCTCCCTGCTGTACGTCTCCAAGATGTTCGCCAGAAACGGCCTTATCAACCTGTCGCTGCAAAGTCTGGGGTGGATCAAGGAACCGCTGCCGTTCTGGGAGGACCCCACATGGGCCCGCATCACGGTCATCGTCATCAACATCTGGGTCGGTATCCCTTACCTGATGCTGATCACCACCGGCATTTTGATGAACATCCCCGCGGACCTCTACGAGTCCGCCCGCATCGACGGCGCCAACGCCTGGCAGCAGTACCGGAAGATCACCCTTCCCTATATGCTGTTCATCACCGGCCCGTACCTGCTGACCAGCTTCACCGGCAACATGAACAACTTCAACGTGATCTATCTGCTCACTGGAGGCGCGCCAACGAACCCGGCTGCGTCGGGCGCCGCGGGCTCGGTGGGCTACACGGACCTGCTGATCACGTGGCTGTTCAAGATCACCACCGGCGCGGAGAGCCAGTACTACCTGGCGTCCGTGGTCGGCATCATGGTGTTCGTGGTGGTGGCGCTCATCTCCCTGGTGGTCTACAACGTGCTTCCGTCTATCAAGAATGAGGAGGATTACCAGTGATGGAACAGAAAAGACATATGGGTCTGAAGACCCTCAACCGCGTCAGCAATACTGCCATTTACATCCTTCTCATCATCATCAGCGTGGTCTGGCTGATCCCCTTCGTCTTTATCCTGCTCCAGTCCTTCCGGGTGGAGTCCACTTACCAGGTGGGCTACGTCATCCCGCACGAGTGGGGTTGGCAGAACTACCTCAACCTCTGGAACTCGGATTTCAAGCGCTGGTACCTGAACACCTTCATCATCGCCCTGGCTTCGGCGGTGCTGATCACCATCATCCAGCTGTGCATGAGCTACACGCTGTCCCGCTTCCGCTTCAAGATGCGCGCCGGCCTGATGCGGTTCATGCTGATCCTGGGGATGTTCCCCGGGATGCTGACCATGATCATCCTGTACCGTGTGTTGAGCGATCTGGGCCTGACCCAGGCCAACGCGGTCCCCGGCCTGATCCTGGTGGGCGTGGCCTCCTCCGGCATGGGTTACTATGTGTCCAAGGGCTTCTTCGACACCATCCCCAAGTCGCTGGACGAGGCGGCCCGTGTGGACGGGGCGACCCGGTTCCAGGTGCTGTACAAGATCATCCTCCCGCTTTCCAAGCCCATCGTCATCTATACCATCCTCACCGCGTTCATGGGCCCCTGGGGCGACTATGTGTTCGCCCGTTACGTCGCCTTCGGTACCTCCGCCGGCTACAACGTGGCCGTCGGTATGTACAGCTGGCTGACCAACGACCAGATCGCGCGGATGTATACGACCTTCTGCGCCGGCGGCGTGATCGTGGCCCTGCCTGTCACGATCCTGTTCCTGTGCCTGCAGAAGTACTATGTCGAGGGTGTCACCGGCGGCGCCGTCAAAGGCTGATTTGAAAGGAGTACGTTTGAAATGGCAAGCGTGAAACTGACGAAAGTCAAAAAGATATACGATAACAAGGTCGTGGCGGTCCATGACTTTGACCTGGAGATCAAGGACAAGGAATTCGTGGTGTTCGTCGGCCCCTCCGGCTGCGGCAAGTCCACCACGCTGCGTATGATCGCCGGCCTGGAGGAGATCAGCGAGGGCACCGTGGAGATCAACGGCGAGGTGGTCAACGACCTGCAGCCCAAGGACCGCGGCATCGCCATGGTCTTCCAGAACTACGCCCTGTATCCCCACATGACCGTGTATGACAACATCGCCTTCTCCCTGCGGCTGAAAAAGGTGCCGGAGGACGTGGTGTACGAGAAGGTCACCAACGCGGCGAAGGTGCTGGGCATCACCGAGTACCTGATGCGTAAGCCCCGGGCACTGTCCGGCGGCCAGCGCCAGCGCGTGGCCATCGGCCGCGCCATGGTGCGTGATTCCAACGTGTTTTTGATGGACGAACCGCTGTCCAACCTGGACGCCAAGCTGCGTAACCAGATGCGCGCGGAGATCATCCTCCTGCGGGAGAAGCTGGATACCACCTTCATCTACGTCACCCATGACCAGACCGAGGCCATGACCCTGGGCGACCGCATCGTCATCATGAAGGACGGCTACATCATGCAGGTCGGCACCCCCACCGAGGTGTTCGAGATGCCCCAGAACCTGTTCGTGGCCGAGTTCATCGGCGCGCCCAAGATGAACATCATCAAGACCGAACTGCTCCAGGAGGGCGGCGAGTACTACGTCACCCCCTTTGGCGCCAAGTTCCAGGTGAACGACATCAAGGGCGAGATGCTCAAGAAGAAGGCCGTCAAGCCCGGCGAGATCCTCCTGGGCGTGCGTCCGGAACACATCTCCCTGGCCAAGCCCGGGGAGGAGGGCATCGACTGCAAGCTGGTGGTCAACGAGATGATGGGCTCCGAGCTGCATCTGCACGTGGAGACCGAGGACGGCTCCAGCCTGATCGTGCGTATCCCCACCGTGGACCTGGAGGACGAAGAGCGCGCCTCCCTGGTGGCCGGGTGCCAGCTGCGGATCAAGTTCGGCGGCAAAGTCATGCACTTCTTCGACCCCGAGTCGGAGGAAAATCTGCTGACCGACAAGGCGTAAAGCCTTCGGCGGCGGGAGCGGCGTCTTTTTGCCGGATCACGGCGGCGGGACGCTGCGCGGAACGGGGCTGTGACCGTGGGGTCACAGCCCCCTTTTGATATCGGAGGGAGGACCCTATGAAACGCTTTTTGGCATGGACCTTGGCGGCGCTGCTTTTATGCACGGGCGCCGGCGCGTATGCCCTGGCAGACGGGGAAGAGGCGGCGGTGACCGGGGACGCATATGCCCCCGCCGCGCCCACAGACGACAATTACCGGGTGTTCTATGAGATATTCGTCGGGTCCTTCTCCGACTCCGATGGCGACGGGATCGGCGACCTGCGGGGCATCATCGACCGGATGGACTATCTCAACGACGGCGACGACGCCTCCGGCTTGAGCCTGGGCGTGGAGGGGCTGTGGCTCACGCCCATCTTCGCCTCGGGCAGCTACCACAAATATGACGTGGACGACTATTACGCCATCGACCCGGCCTTCGGCACCGAGGAGGACCTGGTGGAGCTGGTGGAGCTGTGCCATGAGCGGAACGTGAAGGTGGTCCTGGACCTGGTGATCAACCACACGGGCCTTGGCAATCCCTGGTTCCAGGCCTTCGCCCAGGCACACCGGGACGGCGACGAGGCCGACCCCTATTATGACTTTTACACCTGGTGTCCCGCTGACGCTATCCCCGCCGGGCGGACCTTCGCCAGGATCGCCGGCACGGACGAGTATTACGAGTGCAACTTCTCCGAGGCCATGCCGGAGCTGAACTACGATAACGAGGCCGTGCGCCAGGCGGTGGTGGACGTGGCCAAGTACTATATGGACCTGGGCGTGGACGGCTTCCGCTTCGACGCGGCGAAATACATCTATTTCGGCGATAACGCCCAGAGCGCGGACTTCTGGCAGTGGTACATGGACCAGCTTCGCGCCGTGGACCCGGAGGTCTACGCCGTGGCGGAGGTGTGGGACAGCGACGGGGTCACCGGGCAGTACTATCCCGCCCTCAACTGCTTCGACTTCACCACCTCCCAGAACGACGGCCTGATCGCCCAGGCCGCCCGGGGCGGCAACGTGGACCGCTATACCGCCTATGTGCAGTCCTACCTGGAGACGGTGACGGCCCTGAACGAGGACGCCATGATCGTGCCGTTCATCTCCAATCACGACATGGACCGGGCGGCGGGGTATCTGACCGCCGGCGACGGCCGCATCCAGATGGCCGCGAACCTCTACATCCTGTCCTCCGGCTCGCCGTTCATCTACTACGGCGAGGAGCTGGGCCTGCGCGGCTCCCGTGCCGGGGCGTCCACCGACGCCAACCGCCGGCTGAAGATGGAGTGGGGCGACGGGGACACGGTGGCCGACCCGGAGGGGGCCAGTTATGGCTCTGACCGGGTGGCCGCCACCGCCGCGGAACAGGCGGCGGACGAGAACAGCCTTTATAACTACTACAAAAAGGTCATCATGATCCGCAAGGCCAACCCGGTCATCGCCCGGGGGACCTATACCGCGCTGTCGTTCCCGGACACCAAGCTGGGCGGCTTTACGGCCATGGATGACGAGGACATGGTGATGGTTCTGCACAACACCACCACCGAACCCATCACGGTGGAACTGGCCGACGTGACGGGCCTGGAGATCACTGGCGTCCGGGCGGCCATCGGCGCGGGAGACGCCGCGCTGGACCAGACCACCCTGACCCTGGACGGCCAGACCAGCGTGGTGCTGGGGCTGGCGTGAGACTATATTTATCACATAAGGAGGAGCGATCATGAAGCGAAACGGCAAAGCCCTTTTGGGGCGCATCGGGTGCGCGGTGCTGGCGCTGGTCCTGCTGGTGACGGCGGCGCTGGCGGGCATGGCGCCCGCGCTGGCCGACGACGGCGTGGTGATCAAGTTGCACTACGACCGGCCCGACGGAGCGTATGACGACTGGGACGTGTGGTCCTGGGCGGACGGCATGGAGGGTGCGGGGTATCCCTTCGCCGAGGAGGACGGCGAGATGGTGGCCACCATCCCGGTGGCGGCGGGCGTCACCCGGGTAGGCTTCATCGTCCGTCTGGGCGGCGGTAACTGGAAGGCGAAGGACATCGACGCCGACCAGTTCATCGAGCTGCCGGATGTGACGTCGGGGACCGTGCATATCTATGTGGAGTCCGGCGTGGAGGGCTACACCCGTGTGGACGGCGAGGATGTGGCCACCGGCGTGCTGGTGTCCGGCGCCAGGTATGACGCCGGCGCGGTCACCGTCACCACCACGGGCGACGTGGCCGACGCGGTCACCGTCACCACCACGGGCGACGTGGCCGACGCGGCGGACGCTTTCCAGGTCCTGGACCAGGACGGCGGGACCGTGGCGGTCACCGCGGCGGAGCAGACGGGGGAGGGGGAGTATGTCCTGACCCTGGAGGCGGAACTGGACGGCACCGGGACCTATCAGCTCATATTCGACGGAACGGAGTATAAGATCACCATGCCTAGCGTTTTTTCTACCGAGAGTTTTGAAGCGGAATATACCTATGAGGGCGACGACCTGGGCGCCACCTGGACGGCGGAGAAGACCACCTTCCGGGTGTGGGCGCCCACGGCCAAGGCTGTGACGGTGAACCTCTACGCCGGCGGCACGGCCGGGGAGGACGACCTGATCGAGCAGCTACCTATGCAGGCCGACGTGAACGGTACCTGGGTGGCGGAGAAGGAAGGGGACCTGAACGGGACCTATTACACCTATTCGGCGGAGGTAGACGGCCAGGTGAACGAGGCCTGCGACCCCTACGCCCGGACCACCGGCGTCAACGGCGCGCGGGCCATGGTCATCGACCTGGACGCCACCGACCCCGAGGGCTGGGATACGGACGCCGACCCCCACGCCGACGGGACGTACACCGACGCGGTCATCTATGAGCTTCATGTGCGCGACCTCTCCGTGGACGAGAGTTCCGGCATCGAGAACAAGGGCAAGTTCCTGGGCCTGGCCGAGACTGGCACCAAGACCCCCGGCGGCGTGGCCACGGGTCTGGACCACATCAAGGAGCTGGGCGTCACCCACGTCCACCTGCTGCCGTCCTATGACTTCGGCTCCGTGGACGAGAGCCGCCTGGACGAGGCGCAGTTCAACTGGGGCTACGACCCGGTGAACTACAACGTGCCCGAGGGCTCCTATTCCACCGACCCCTATAACGGCGCGGTGCGGGTGGCCGAGATGAAGCAGATGGTCAAGGCCATGCACGACAACGGTTTGAGCGTGGTCATGGATGTGGTGTACAACCATGTGCAGAGCGCCGAGTCGTTCTGCTTCAACCAGCTGGTGCCGGGCTACTTCTCCCGCATGGACGAGAACGGCGTCTATTCCAACGCCTCCGGCTGCGGCAACGACACCGCCTCGGAGCGGAGCATGGTCCGCAAGTACATCGTGGACTCGGTGAAGTACTGGGCGGATGAGTACCACATCGACGGCTTCCGTTTCGACCTGGTGGGCATCCTGGATGTCGAGACGGTCAACGAGATCGTCGCCGAGGTACATAAGGACCACCCCAGCGTGATCTTCTACGGCGAGGGCTGGACCATGGCCACCAAGCCCACCAAGTACGGCGTGACCCTGGCCACCCAGGTCAACTCCCGGCAGACCCCGGGCTTCGCCTATTTCAGCGACACCATCCGCGACGCCATCAAGGGCAGCGTGTTCGACCACCAGCCCGGCTTCGTGTCCGGCGCCGCCGGCAAGGAGCGTACCATCGCGGAGTGCTTCACGGGGATGCCCAGCTGGTGCGCCGACCCGGCCCAGAGCGTCAACTACGCCTCCTGCCACGACAACAACACCCTCATGGACCGCATCGCCCTGGCGGTGCCGGACGCCTCCCGGGAGGACATGATCCGCATGAACGACCTGGCCGCGGCCATCTACCTGACGGCGGAGGGCGTCCCGTTCATGCAGGCCGGCGAGGAGATGCTCCGTACCAAGGTCAACGAGGACGGCAGCTTCAACGAGAACAGCTACAACGCCTCCGACAGCGTCAACAGCCTGAAGTGGTCCGACCTGGAGCAGGAGGAGTACAGCCAGGTCTTTGAATATTACAAGGGCCTGATCGCCTTCCGCAAGGCCCACCCGGCCCTGCGGCTGAACGATGCCGAGGACGTGAAGGAGAGCGTGACGGCGGTGGAGGACCTGCCCAAGAGCGTGGTGGCGGTCCAGATCGCCGGCAGCGTGAACGGCGAGACGGCCGAGGGGCTGTTCATCATCTTCAACGCCAGTGCCGAGGCCCAGCAGATCGACCTGCCCGAGGGCAGCTGGAACGTGTATGTGGACGGCGAGAAGGCGGGGACCGAGATCCTTGACACCCTCTCCGGCACGGCGACGGTGGAGCCCATCTCCGCCATGGTCCTGGTGCAAGAGTAAATGAGATTCGACTTCGGGAGAGATCAGCTGCGCCCCGGCCCGGGGGCGGGGGAAAGCTGCTGGCTGCTCACAAACGGCCTGGGCGGGTATATGTCCGCCTCGTCGGTGTTCTCCGTGACCCGGTGCGACCAGGGGCTGCTGGTGGCGGCGGACACGCCCAGCCGGCGCTATTGCCTGGTCCACCGGCTGCGGGAGCGGCTGACCGTCCCCGGCGGGGAGCGATCTCTCTCCACCCAGTCCTTCGGCGGCGAACTGCCGCCGGAGGATGGCTGGCGGCACCTGGTCCGCTTCACATGGGACCTGGGGCCGGAATGGGAATATGAGACGGACGGCGTCCGTGTCCGGCGGCTGTGCGGCATGGAGCATGGGGCCAACGCCGCGGCGGTGGTCTATGAGATCGCCAACCGGACCGTCGTGCCGTGTACGCTGCGTGTCGCCCCGGCGTTCCAACTCGCCCCCAAGGGCGAACCGCCCCAGGCGATCTTCCCGCTGGCTTTTGCCGACGGGACGGTCCGGGGCGGGGACAGGACGGTGTATATCCGGACGAACGGGACGCTGCGGCCCATCCAGACGCGGTACGAGACGCTGGCCTACCCCGACGACGCCAAGGACGGCCGGACCGAAACAGGCCTCGCCGCCCTGTGCTGCGAGGCGGCGGTCACGGTGCCGCCCGGCGGGGACGGGACTCTGGAACTGGTCTTTTCCGCTTCGCCCACGGATAAAACAGGTACAGAGATAGTCCGCTCCTGCCGGGAGAGGCAGAAGGAACTGCTGGACAATGCCAGATTCCGGGACCCTGTGGCCCGGGAGCTGGCCCGGAGCGCCGACGCCTTCATCGCCTACCGGCCCTCCACCGACGGCCAGACCATCGTGGCGGGCTATCCCTTTTTCAGCGACTGGGGCCGGGACACCATGATCGCCCTGCCCGGCTGCGTGCTGTCCACCGGCCGGACGGAGGCGGCAAAGAGCATCCTCCGCACGTTTTTGGCCTACGAGCGGGACGGGCTGGTGCCGAACTTCTTCCCCGAGGGGACGGAGGAGCCGCAGTATAACTCGGCGGACGCGCCGCTGCTGCTGGTGAACTGCGTGTGGCTCTATTATCAAAAGACGGCCGACGGGGCCTTCGTCCGGGAGGCGTGGCCGGTGCTGGAGCGCATCATGGACGCCTACCGCACCGGGACCCGCTACGCCATCGCCATGGATACGGACGGCCTCATCCGGGCGGGGGCGGGGTACGACCAGGTGACCTGGATGGACGTGCGGATCGACGACATCCTGCCCACGCCCCGCCACGGCAAGCCCGTGGAGATCAACGCCTACTGGTATAACGCCCTGCGGGTCATGGCGGAGCTGGCGCCCCTGGCCGGCGCGGACGGGGCGCCATACCGGGTGCTGGCCGGGCGGGTCGAGCAGTCCTTCCGGGAGAAGTTCTGGATGGAGGCGCGGGGCTATCTGCGGGACGTTCTCTCCGGCACGGCAGCCGACGAGCAGCTGCGCTGCAACCAGATATGGGCGGTGTCCATGCCCTTTTCCCCGCTGGCCCCGGAGCAGGCGCGGCGGGTGGTGGACACGGTGTACCGCCGGCTCTATACCCCCCGCGGCCTGCGGACCCTGGACCCGGACGATGCCCAGTTCCACCCCTTTTACGGCGGCAGCCGCATGGAGCGGGACCTGGCGTACCACCAGGGGACCGTGTGGCCCTTCCCCCTGGGCGGGTTCTACCTGGCGTATCTGAAGGTGCATGGCGGCACCCCGGAGGCGGCCGCCGCGGTGCGCCGGATGCTGGTGCCTATGGAGGACATCCTGCGGGAGGGGTGTGTGGGCCAGCTGCCGGAGATATACGACGGCGGCGAGCCTGGCCCCTCCAAGGGCTGCTTCGCCCAGGCCTGGAGCGTGGGGGAGCTGCTGCGCGTATACGAGCGCCTGGAGTCCATCGAGAGCCTAACGAAGAGCTGAAAACAGGCAAAACAATAAGGACAGACACGGCCTTCGTGTCTGTCCTTATTTCATCCGCAGCGTGTTATGACCGTAATATTATGGATCAATTAAGGGATTTTTTGAACAAGTGTTGATTTTTCCCTTATAAATGGATATAATTTAAGGGAAATGAGGTGGGGATATGAGAAACTTTAACTATTCCGCAATCAAGGATAGGAAGTGGGATTCGGAGTTGCTCGGTTTGGTCGCGGCGATCTATAAGGAGGCCGGGAAACAGGAGCTATACCTGAAGCAGCGGCCGGGGGAACTGGAGAAGCTGGTGGAGATCGCCAAGGTCCAAAGCACCCAGGCGTCCAACGCGATCGAAGGGATCGTTACGACAAACACGCGTATCCGACAGCTCGTCCAGGAAAAGACAGCGCCCAGAGACCGGAATGAGCAGGAGATAGCGGGCTACCGCGATGTGCTGAATATCATCCATGAGAGCTTCGACGCCATCCCGATCACGCGAAACTATATCCTGCAGCTTCATAAAATTCTGTATAGCCACATGAACAATCCCATGGCGGGCAGGACCAAAAACGTACAGAATTATATCAGCGCCACCTATCCAGACGGCCATACGGAGACGTTGTTTACGCCGCTAGCCCCCTATGAAACGCCGGAGGCTCTGGACAGGATATGCGAGGAATATAACCGGGTGATCGGCAACATGGAAGTGGAACCGCTGATCGCAATAGCCATTTTCGTCCATGACTTTCTCTGTATCCATCCGTTCAATGACGGAAACGGCAGGATGAGCCGTCTGCTGACTACACTGCTTCTTTATAGAAACGGCTTCTATGTTGGCAGGTATATCTCCCTGGAGGCAAAGATCGCAAAGAACAAGGATCTCTATTATGACGCGCTTGGCCAGGCGCAGATCGGCTGGCACGAGGGGACAGAGGACAGCGTTCCCTTCATCAAGTACCTGCTTGGAACGATCCTGGCCGCGTATAAGGACTTTGAAGACCGTTTTGCCCTGGTCGAGACAAAACTTCCCGCCCTTGAGACTGTGCGGCGGGCCACGATGGGCCTGGTCGGCCGATTCACAAAGCAGGACATCCGGGAACTATGCCCGTCGCTCAGCGTCAGCTCTGTTGAGGGTGCGCTGCGGAAACTGGTGGCCTCTGGTGAACTGACGCGGGAGGGAGAGGGGGAGAAGACATGCTATTACAGATCAAAATGAGTCCATAATCGACTGGAGGGAAAATCTCCAGTCGATTATGTTTGAGTCCATCCCAAAATTTGTGTAAACCTCCACGAGGGTGTAGAATAGAAGCACCACAATGGAGGTAAATAACATGGG
>CANRIF010000026.1 GCA_947630645.1 uncultured Oscillospiraceae bacterium
GTGGGCAAGCTGGTGGATATGGCCTGCAAGCTGGGCCGGTCCGTCAACCCCGACCTGCATCTGGGCATCTGCGGCGAACATGGCGGCGACCCCTCCTCCGTGGAGTTCTGCCACCGGGTCGGCCTGGACTACGTGTCCTGCTCTCCCTTCCGCGTTCCCATCGCCCGCCTCGCCGCGGCCCAGGCCGCGATCAAAGAGGGCTGATAAGCACCAAGCGAAAATCTAACGCAGATCCCCGGTCAGCGAAAGCCGACCGGGGATCTGTGTATATGGGGGAGGAATGCCATCTTCTTAGGCTACCGCCTCAAATATCTTCTTCTGTGCTTTTAGATAAGATAAGAGGTTGATAATTGAACCACTGTTCAAATTCAACTCTTCATCTGATAACTCTACTTTATTATCTGCTGCCAGTTTTACGGTATAATCATATATATGACTTATGAGTACTTCCAGGTCTTCCGCAGCAAGTTGAATACTGATTCTATCATAGTTCTTATGTTCCTTTAGCCGCTCTAATACGTTCATCAAATCATCGATTCTATTGACATCCAAGTTGCCATTTCGGATAGCATCGATATATGCTTTCAATGCTGCTCGGAAATCTGTAAGCACCTTTGGCTCATGGTTTTTCCATTTCTTGTAACCCCATGTGCCCATACCGACAGCGGCTCCAACCGCCGCAATCTTAACTTCGTTCTTGTGGCCCTGAAGGAATTTCAGTACCCTTGAGCCAACTCCACCTGCGTGTTCATTAATTTTCAAATCGATGGGTTTTAGGTGCTTTACGATTTGGCCTTTATTTGGGCCTGAAGCATAACGGACAACACTACCAATTCTACGGTATAGGCCAGTCGCGAGTCCCACTGCAATGTCATCGCCATCTGGAATATAAAATGCATCTTGTACTATTGGCATATTATTACCTCAAATACGATCAATCGGATTTTCCAATAATGCAATATACCCGTCCTTTAGTATAAGGTTATCACTGAACCCCCGGAATTACAATGAGAACTTATATTATGTGGGCGGCGACGCGTATAATTGCACCATCGGCGCATCGCTGGTCGGCGGCAGGATGTCCGGGTTTATCAAGGGAAAGGCCGTTGCGGTCGTCACTGGCGCCATATGCGATGTGCGCCGGCACCCTGGTATGCTTTTGCTGGAACATGGCCGGCGGATATGGTATAATAGCGGCAAGACCGCTATTATACATCAAAATACCGGTCGTGTTCCCGGCTGACGCCGGAACCGCACGACATGGCATGACGCCAAAGCGGATGGCAGGATGGAGGATGACAGCATGGGTTTCTTATTTGTCGCGCTGGGCGGCGCGGTGGGCGCTATGGGGCGATATGCCATAAGCCTTTTACCGGTCAGGACGAGCTTTCCCATACTGACGCTGCTCGTCAATATCCTGGGCGCGGCGCTGATAGGCTTTATCGCGGGCGTTGCCGGGGATAACAGTGATGTATCGCCGAATACGGTCCTTTTTTGGAAGACCGGCGTGTGCGGAGGCTTCACGACCTTTTCCACCTTTTCGCTGGAGGCGTTCACGCTCTTTGAAAGCAAGGCATGGCTGGCGGGAGGCGTCTATATATTCCTGAGCGTGGCCTGCTGCCTGGCGGGCATCTTTTTGGGAAAAAGGCTGTCCATGCTGGTCCGCTGACAGCCTGGAGGCCGCCGTGGGAATAGGGATAGGTTATACTTATATCAATACGGCAGATCGGGATTTATGATTGCGGAGGTTACCATGAGGCTGCTATTTGAAATGGACAAAAAGGACTACGATAAATGTACACATTCATTTGTCCGTAACTCGGCGAGGAGTATCATTATCAAAAACAAAAGAGTAGCCATGATCCACAGCATGAAATACGATTATTACAAGTTCCCTGGCGGGGGAATCGAAAATGGAGAAAGCCCCGTGGAGGCGATGATTCGGGAAACCCGCGAGGAATCGGGCTTGATTGTCAAGTCAGATACCATCAAAGAATACGGATATGTACATCGAATTCAAAGAAGTGACATGGACGAAACGGAGTGCTTTATTCAGGATAACTATTACTATCTTTGCGAAACGGCTGATGAGATCGGGCTCCAAGAACTTGATGATTATGAAGCGAAAGAATCTTTTACCTTAGAATATGTTGAACCAGATGTCGCAATCAGGAAAAACCGCCATGCTGTGCAAAACCCGTATGATCCGGTAATGTTTGAGCGGGAGGCACATGTTCTTGAATTGCTGATAGCAGAGGGATATTTTGAAAGATAACTTCCGCTTTGTCGGGGAGGGATACTGTGTCCAAATACGATATAGACCCGGAGCTGGCGGGGATCGCAAAGATCAAAATGCCGGACAACCCGGCGCTTCTGCCTTTGATGAACAGGATCATCGGCTTTTCCAAATGCCGGTCGGACGCCGCCGTTGCCGTCACCCGGCATAAGACGCCGGGGCATGGCGGCGCGGTCCTCGACACGCTGGTCATCGAACCCGTCCATCACGCGGGCAAACTGCCTTGCATGGTGCTGTATCACGGCGGAGGCTTTGTGCTGAAAGCGTCTTTTGCCCATCACAATATGGCGAAGCTGTACGCCTCCAGCCTGCCGTGCAAGGTCGTATATACCGACTACCGCCTGGCGCCGGAGCATCCCTTTCCCGTCCCGGCGGAGGATTGCTATCGCACATATGAATGGGCGCTGGAGCAGGCCGGCGGCGCCCCTGTCATCATCGCCGGGGACAGCGCCGGCGGCGCTCTTGCCCTGGCTGTGACCCTGATGGCAAGGGACCGGGGACTGCGTATACCGGATGCGGAGCTTCTGATCTATCCGGTCACGGACCGGCGGATGACGACCGATTCCATGCAGAAATATGTTGATGCGCCGGTGTTTGACGCGAAGCTGACCAAAATGATGTGGGACGCCTACCTTGGGAACGGGCAGCCGGAAAGCATCGAGTATGCGTCGCCCCTGGAGGCGGCGTCCTTTGCCCAGTTCCCGCCGACGTACATAGAGGTCGCGCAGTTCGACGCGCTCCGTGACGAGGGTGTGCTGCTGTGTCAAAAGCTGAAAGAGCAGGGGATACCGGCTGAATGCTATGAGGTGAAGGGCGCCTGCCACGGATTTGAGACGGCGATAAAAAGCGATCTGCTGAAGACCTGTGTGGAGAGAAGGCTGGATTGGCTCAAATCGGGTTTTGTTAAGAAAGAATAAACCAGACGGAGTTTTCCGCGGCATGGAAAACTGACAAAGGAGGCAAATATGCAATATCGCACACTGCCCCACGGCGGGGAGAAGATCGGCGTCATCGGCATGGGTTCGGCGGTGGTGGGCCAGCAGAAGGAGCGGGACATCATCGAGACGGTGCGCGCGGCGGTTCAGCTGGGCGTAAATTACTTCGACCTGGCGGCGGGCCACGCATCCTGCTTCCCGGCCTACGGGAAGGCCCTGGCCGGCTGCCGCAAGAACGTGTACTTACAGATCCACTTCGGCGCCAACTACACCACCGGGGAGTACGGCTGGACCACCGACCTGGAGGCCATCAAACGCTCTATCGGCTGGCAACTGGACAATCTGAAAACGGACACCATCGACTTCGGCTTCATCCACTGCCTGGACGAGCGGACCGACGTGGAGGCATACGAGAAGAGCGGGGCGCTGCGATACCTGCTGGACATGAAGGAGCAGGGCGTGGTGCGGCACATAGGCCTATCCTCCCACAATCCGGACACGGTCCATCATGTGCTGGACAAGGGCATCGTGGATATGCTCATGTTCTCCATCAACCCCATGTACGACTACGGCCAGGGCGAGTACGCCATCGGCTCCGACGGGGAGCGGCAGGCGCTGTACCGCCGGTGCGAGGCGGAGGGCGTGGGCATCGCGGTGATGAAGCCCTTCAACGCGGGACAGCTGCTGGACGCGAAACAGTTGCCCTTCAAGCGGGCGCTGACCCCGGCCCAGTGCATCCAGTACGCCCTGGATAAGCCCGGCGTGCTGACGGTGCTGCCCGGTGCGGCCAACGTGAGCCAGCTGAAGCAGAACCTCGCTTATCTGGACGCATCCGACGCCGAGCGGGACTATTCCATCATCGCCAGCCTTGCCCCGGAGGAGTCCCGCGGCCGGTGCGTGTACTGCAACCACTGCGCGCCCTGCCCGGCGGGGCTGAACGTGGGTCTTATCAATAAGTATTACGACCTGGCCAAGGCGGGGGACCCCCTGGCGGCGGAACACTATCATACTCTCGCCAAGACCGCCGCGGACTGCGTGGGCTGCGGGCACTGTGACGGCCGCTTCCCCTTCCATGTGGAACAGTCGGCCCGGATGCGGGAAATTGCAGCGTATTTCAAATAAACGCCCCATAAAAGAATAGGCAGCAGCCCCATCGTCACGATGGGGCTGTTGCCGTTGCTGGGCGGTTTACTCCGTCTTCCCGAGACGGTCCATGCCGTCAGCCAATCCCTCCAACAATTGCGTATGGGGCCGCGGGTCAGTACCAGTCGTGCTTCTCGCCCCGGTCCAGGGCGTTGATGCGCCCCATTTCGTCGTCGGTCAACGCAAAGCCGAACAGGTCCAGGTTCTCCCGGATGTGGTCGGGGTCACTGGAGCCGGGGATGACCACCACGCCCTTTTGCAGGTCCCAGCGCAGGATGACCTGGGCGGAGGACACGCCATGGTCCGCGGCGATGGCGGAGATGGTCTCGTTGCCAAGAAGGTCCGCCGTGTAGCCCCGTCCGCCGAAGGGATACCAGCCCTGTACCACGATGCCCAGGCCCTGGATGTAGGGGATCACGTCGTTCTCCTGGTAATAGGGGTGTATCTCGTTCTGCACCAGCGCGGGCATGATGTCCACCTGGGGCAGAAATTCCTCCAGTTCCTCCACATACCAGTTGGACAGGCCCAGGGAATGTATCTTGCCCTCTGCCACCGCTTGTTCCATGGCCTTATACGCCTGCACGTCGTTCTCGCCGGGGTGGTGGAGCAGCATCATGTCGATGTAGCCGATATCCAGCTTGTCGAGGGCTTCCTGGATGGCTGCCTCCGGCTGGTCGTACTGTGCGCCTGGGTACAGCTTGGTGATGACGAATATCTCCTCCCTGGGAACGCCGGAGTCCCGGACTGCCCGGCCCACGGCGGCCTCGTTGCCGTACATATAGGCCGTGTCGATGAGCCGGCCGCCGGCCTGGAGCAGGGCGGTGACGGAGGCATAGCACTCCTCGTCGGAGAGACTGTACGTTCCCAGGCCCAGGATAGGCATCTCGTAGCCGGAGTTGAGCATGACGGTCCTCTTTTCAAAGTCGAATACGCCCACGGCCCCCGCCGCCCGGATGCCGGACCCGTCCAGCCACGCGGCGATCTCCTCCCGGGAGGCGCCGGCGGCGAAGCGGGTCCCGTCCAGCCAGACGGCGTCCGGCGCGAGAGCGTGCAGGTCATCGGCGCTGGAGCCGATCCCGCTGGAGTGGGACGTGCAGAAGGGCAGGATGGTCTTGCCGGAGAGGTCATAACTCTCCAGGAAAGTGCTGATGATCCGGGGCGCCTGGCCGTGCCATATGGGATAGCCCAGCAGCACGGTGTCGTACTGGGCCATGTCCTCCACGCCGCCGGAGATGGCCGGGCGGGCAGAGGGGTCCGCCTGTTCCTGGTCTGCCCGGCCGCCGGTGTAATAGGCCAGGTCCGCGTCCGTATAGGGCTGGATCGGTACGATCTCGTATGTATCCGCGCCCAGGATGTCCGCGGCTGTCTCGGCGACGGCCTGGGTGGTGCCGGTGCAGGAGAACCAGACCACCAGGGTCTTCCCCGGGGCGTCTGCCGCCGCGGGCGGCGCTATGGCGAGGCACAGGCACAGGGCCAGCAGAAGGATGACCGCGCGTTTCATCGTCCTTCAGCCCTTCAGTTTGGCGGCGAAGTCGGCCATGGCCTCGGAGATCTTGATCTGCTGGGGGCAGACCTTCTCGCAGCTGCGGCAGCCGACGCAGGCGGTGGGGTGCTTCTCCTCCGGCACGGCCATCAGGGCCATGGGCGCGATGAAGCCGCCGCCGGTGAAGCTGTGTTCGTTGTAAAGTTCCAGCAGCATGGGGATGTCCAGCCCCTTGGGGCAGTGGCTGACGCAGTAGTGGCAGGCGGTGCAGGGCAGCCGCCCGCTGAGCATCCCGTCCGCCAGGCCCAGGAGCGCCGCCATCTCCGTCTCGTTCAGGGGCGCATCCGTCTCAAAGGTGTGGATGTTGGCCTGCATCTGCTGGGCGTTGGACATACCGGACAGGATCACGGTGACGCCGGGGATGCTCTGCAGGAACCGGAAGGCCCAGGCCGGGACGGATTCCTCGGGCCGCAGGGCCTGGAGCATTTTCGCCTCGTCCTCGTTCAGCTTCGCCAGCCGTCCGCCCCGCAGCGGCTCCATCACCCACACGGGGATGTCCCACTTGTGCAGCAACTCCACCTTGGCCTTGGCGTCCTGGAAGGTCCAGTCCACATAGTTCAGCTGTATCTGGCAGAACTCCATGTACTGCCCCCAGGCGTCCAGAAACCGCTCCATCACCGGCAGGGCCCCGTGGGCGGAAAAGCCCAGGTGCCGGATGCGGCCGGCCTTCTTCTGCTCCATGAGGTAGGGGACCACGCCGTATCGCGGGTCCAGATAGGCGTCGATGTTCATCTCGCATACGTTATGGCAGAGATAGAAGTCGAAATAGTCCACGCCGCACTTTTCCAGCTGCTTTTCAAATATCTCCTTGACCTTCGGCATATTGGCCAGGTCGTAGCCGGGGAACTTGTCGGCCAGGTAAAAGCTCTCCCGGGGGTGTTTGCCCAGGGCCTGGCCCATCACGGTCTCGGAGTGGCCGTCGTGGTAGCCCCAGGCGGTGTCGTAATAGTTGACGCCGTGGGCCATGGCATAGTCCACCATCGCCTCCGCCGCCGGCACGTCGACGCGGCTGTCGTCCCCGTCGATCACCGGCAGGCGCATGGCCCCCATGCCCAGGGCGGACAGGCGCAAATCTTGGAACGTCTTGTAGATCATGGTCGTCTCCTTATCCAGTCAGATGTGTGGGGTGGTCCCTTTGCTTTTTTATAAGTGTATTGTACACGCTTGACGGCCGATGTGCAAATGAGTATAATTCATATCGTATTATTCGATTTTAGAATATCACAGGAGGCCGCCATGGAGATTCGGACACTGCGCTATTTTCTGGCCGTGGCCCGGGAGGAGAACATGACCCGGGCGGCGGAAGTCCTGCACGTTTCCCAGCCCACCCTGTCCAAGCAGATACAGGCCCTGGAGCAGGAGCTGGGAAAGAAGCTGTTCCGGCGCCGCAGCTTCGGCATCGGGCTGACGGAGGAGGGGCTGCTGCTGAAAAAGCGGGCGGAGGACCTGGTGTCCATGGCAGACCGGATCGCCGGGGAGTTCGGGGCGCTGGACGACGCCGCCGGCGGGGACGTGTACCTGGGCCTGGCGGAGTCGTACCAGATACGCCATCTGGCCCGCCAGATCAAGCGGTTCAAGCAGACCTGTCCCGGCCTGCGCTACCACATCACCAGCGGCGACACCGAGCAGGTCACGGAGAAGCTGGACCGGGGCCTGCTGGACTTCGCGGTACTGGCCGAGCGGCCGGACGGGACCCGGTACGGCTCCCTGCCCTTTCCCGAGGCGGACGTGTGGGGGCTGGTGATGCCGGCGGACAGCCCGCTGGCGGCGAAGGAGAGCGTGACGGCGGAGGACCTGGCGGGGCTGCCCCTGTTCTGCTCCGGCCAGGGCTGGGAGCGGGACATCCCGGCCTGGTGCGGCCGGGGGATGGAGCGGCTGCGCCTGGAGGGGTCCTTCCGGCTGTCCTATAACGCGTCGCTGTTCGTCCGGGAGGGACTGGGGTATCTGCTGACCCTGGATCGGCTCATCGACACCGGACCGGACAGCGGCCTCGCGTTCCGGCCGCTGTCGCCCCGGCTGGCGTGCGGGATCTATCTCGTCTGGCGGAAGCGGCAGGCGTTCTCGCCTGTGGCGGAGCGGCTGCTGGCCCAGCTGCGGCAGGCGTTCGCCCCGGAGCCGTGAGCGGGGGGCGTATTGCATTTCGCGGCCGTATTTGGTATCATCCCAGGGGAGACACTGGACGGGAAAGCGGGGGAGAGCAATGGAGAGAGTGTTGGTCGTGTTCGGCACGCGGCCGGAGGCCATCAAGATGTGTCCCCTGGTGCTGGAACTGCGGCGCCGGGAGGGGCTGGAGACCGCCGTGTGCGTCACCGCCCAGCACCGGGAGATGCTGGACCAGGCGCTGGAGCGGTTCGGCGTCCGGCCGGACTTCGACCTGGGGATCATGCAGGAGGGCCAGTCCCTCCACGCCGTCACGGCCAAGGTCCTGTGTGGGATGCGGGACGTGCTGGAGCGGTACCGGCCGCGTCTGGTGTTCGTCCACGGCGACACCACCACCGCCTTCGCCGCGGCGCTGGCCTGCTATTACCAGCGCATCCCCGTGGCCCATGTGGAGGCGGGGCTGCGTACCCACGACATCTACGCCCCCTTTCCGGAGGAACTGGACCGGCAGGCCGTGGACCTGATCGCCCGGCTCCACTTCGCCCCCACGGCCCGGGCCAGGGACGACCTGCTGCGGGAGGGGAAGGACCCCGGGAGCGTCTTCGTGACCGGGAACACGGCCATCGACGCGCTAAAGACCACCGTGCGGCCCGATTACAGCAGCGAGATCACCCGCTGGGCCGAGGGCGGCCGCCTCATCCTCGTGACCGCCCACCGCCGGGAGAGCCTGGGCGCGCCGATGGAGCGGATGTTCCGGGCGCTGCGCCGGGTGGCGGAGAGCTTCCCGGACGTGCGGGCGGTCTGCCCCGTCCACCCCAATCCGGCGGTGCGGGACGCCGCCGAGGGGATACTGGGCGGGTGTGAGCGGATATGGCTCACCGGGCCGCTGGACGTGTTCGACTTCCACAACCTGATGGCCCGCGCCTATTTTATCCTCACCGACAGCGGCGGCGTGCAGGAGGAGGCCCCGGCCCTGGGAAAGCCGGTGCTTGTGATGCGGGACGCCACGGAGCGGCCGGAGGGCCTGGAGGCCGGGACGGCGCGGCTGGTGGGCACCGGCGAGGACGCCATTTACCAGGGTTGCCGGCGGCTGCTGGAGGACCCGGCGCTGTATGAGAGCATGAGCCGCGCCCACTGTCCCTACGGCAACGGCACCGCCAGCCGGCAGATCGCGGACATCGCCCAGCACTGGCTGCTGGACGGCGGGGCGGCGCGGCGCGGCTGATGGCGGCGGCCAGGAGGCGGGATGGCAAAATGGTATTGCGAATCGGGGCGAGATCCGATATAATAATAAAGTTAGGTGTGCTTGGGAAACGCCCGGCGCGCCTGGCAGGCCCCACAGGAAACGGCATATCCGCACACAGCGGGAAGAGGAAACAGTGCCATGCAGCAAAATGTCACGCGGGACGGACAACGCCCGCCTATGGATAGGAACCGAAAGAGCGGCGCGCCCAATGGCAGCCGCCCCCGGCCGGACGGGGAACGCACGGCGCAGGCCCGGGAGAGGACCGGCGGCCAGCGTCCGGCCCGGGACGGGCAGGGCCAGAGCCGTCCGCCCCGGCAGCGGCATACGGCGGCCAAACTCATATTCTGCCTGGCGGCGCTGCTGGTGGCGTGGGGGCTGCTCATCTCCCCGCTGGGTCCGGTACACTCCGCCGTCATCGAGGCGGGGGACGCGGTGCGGATGGAGATGTTCGTGCGCGACGCGGCGGCCGACACCCACTTTCTGACCGACGTGGCGGCCCTGGACACCACCCGCCCCGGTACATACGATATCCAGCTGATGCACAACGGCCGGACCTATGACACCGACCTGATCGTGCGGGACACGGTGCCGCCGGTGGTGGATGTGTCCCATGTCATCGTGCCCTACGGCGAGACGACGGAGGCCCTCGCCTGCGTGGGCGAGGTCCACGACATATCCCGGGTGACGGCGGTGTGGAAACAGCCGCCCGACTTCAACACCCTGGGGGAGCAGGTCGCCGTGGCCCGCGTGACCGACGAGGGCGGCAACAGCGTGGAGGTCACCGTGCCCTTAAAGGTGGCCTATGACGCCGTGCCTCCTGTGTTGAGCGGGGCCAGGGACATCTCGGTGTACCTGGGCGACAGCATCGCCTACCGCCATGGCGTGACGGTGACGGACAACGACGATCCCGCGCCCACCCTGGAGATCGACAGCAGCGGCGTGAACATGGACGCCGTGGGCGTGTACGAGGCCACCTATACCGCCGCGGACGAGACGGGCAACCAGGTGACCAGGACCGTCACGGTGACCATCCAGGAAAAGCCGGAGGACTTCGTGGAGGAGGACGAGGTGTACCGCGTCGCCCAGAAGTACTACGACCAGATCATCGACGACGACATGACCGATATGCAGAAGGCCTTCGCCATCTACCGCTGGGTCCGGGGCTACATCTACTATGTGGATTCCTCCGACAAGACCTATTGGACCATGGGCGCCTACCACGCCTTCACCACCCTCCAGGGCGACTGCTTCAACTACTACGCCGCCGCCAAGGCCCTGCTCAACATGGCGGGCATCGACAACGTGGACGTGGTCAAGTCCGACACCAGCCACTCCCGCCACTACTGGCTGCTCATCAACCTGGGCGACGGCTGGTACCACTATGACGCCTGCCCCCGGGCGGGCGATCCCTACGAGTTCTTCATGCTGACGGACGCGGAGCTGGACTGGTACTCCTCCCGGCATGAGAACACCCACATCTTCGAGTCCTCGCTCTATCCGGAGCGGGCCACCAAGTCGGTGCAGGGCCTGGTGGATTACGAGAACAACACGGTCCGCGGCTGACGCGGGGGAGCGGTGTATGCAGCAGACGAACGTATTGGAATATCTGGAGCGGACGGTGTGCCGTCTGCCGTACAAGGAGGCCTTTTCCGACGGGGACACGGCCATGACCTTCGCCCAGGTGTACGCCCAGAGCCGCGCCATCGGCAGCGCCCTGGCCCGCCGGGGGCTGGAAGGGGAGCCGGTGGTGGTGTTCATGCCCAAGCGGCCCCAGACCGTCACCGCCTTTTTCGGCTGCGTCTACGGCGGCAGCCACTACGTCCCCATCGACGAGGAGATGCCCCGGCTGCGGATCGAACTGATCCTCCGGAGCCTGCGGGCCAGGATGATGATCTGCGACGAGAGTACCCGGGAAAAGGCGGCGGCGTTCGGCTTTGAGGGCGAGATCGCCCTCTATGACGATTTGGCGGGGGAGAGCGAGGACGCCCCGCTGCTGGCGCAGATACGGGACCGGCAGCTGGACACGGACCCCATCTATGTGGTGTTCACCTCCGGCTCCACCGGCATCCCCAAGGGCGTGGCCGCCTGCCACCGGTCGGTGATCGACTACATAGAGAATTTGAGCGACGTGCTTTGCTTCGACGAGGACACCCGCTTCGCCAACCAGACGCCGCTGTACTTCGACGCCTGCCTGAAGGAGCTGTACCCCACGCTGAAGTTCGGCGCCACCACCTATCTGGTGCCCCGGCAGCTGTTCATGTTCCCGGTCAAGCTGGTGGAGTTCCTCAACGAGCATAAGATCAACACCATCTGCTGGGTGGTGTCGGCGCTGACCACCATCTCCGCCCTGCGTACCTTCGAGAAGGTGAAGCCTAAGTATCTGCGTACCATCGCCTTCGGCAGCGAGGTGTTCCCCATCCGGCAGTTCCGGCTCTGGCGGGAGGCGGTCCCCGGCGCCCGGTTCGTCAACCTCTACGGCCCCACCGAGGCCACCGGGATGTGCTGCTATTATGTGGTGGACCGGGACTTCGCCCTGGACGAGGTCATGCCCATCGGCCGGCCCTTCCACAACACCGGCATCCTGCTGCTGGACGGCGATAAGCCCGCCGCGCCCGGCACCGTGGGGGAGCTGTGCGTGCGGGGCACGTCCCTGACCCTGGGCTATTACCGGGACTTTGAGCGCACAGGCGAGGCCTATGTGCAGAATCCCCTCAACGACCGCTACCCGGAGCTTATCTACCGCACCGGCGACCTGGCCCGGTATAACGAGCGGGGCGAGCTGGTGTTCGTCTCCCGCAAGGACTACCAGATCAAGCACATGGGCCACCGCATCGAGCTGGGGGAGATCGAGGTCAACGTGGACGTGCTGGAGCCGATCCGCTCCGCCTGCTGCATCTACGACAAGGAAAAGGGAAAGATCGTCCTCTACTATGTGGGCGATATGACGCCGGCGGCGCTGATGGAGGCCCTCAAGCCCCGGCTGCCCCGGTATATGCTGCCGAACCTGGTGCTGCCGCTGGAGCGGATGCCCCTGACTGCCAACGGGAAGCTGGACCGCACCGCCCTGGCGAAGATGTACGCCGAGAGAAACAAATGAGAGCCTGAAAGGAAGCGTTTATCATGGACGAGCTGTTGGAGATCTTGCAGGATATGCACCCCGAGGTGGACTTTGACGCCAGCGATACGCTGGTGGACGACAAGGTCCTGGACTCCTTCGACATCGTGACCCTTATCTCCGAGATATACGACACGTTCGGCGTGGCCGTGCCGGCGGAGGAGATCGTGCCGGCCAACTTCAACTCCGCCACGGCGCTGTACGCGCTGATCCAGCGGCTGGAGGACGAGTAAGCGGCGATGCTGTTCACGTCCTACGCCTTCGTGGGCTTTTTGGCGCTGGTACTGCTGGCCTATTATCTGGTGCCAGGCCGGTTCCAGTGGCCGCTGCTGCTTTTGGCCAGCTACGCCTTTTATTTTGCCGCCAGCCCCTACTATCTGCTGTTCATCCTGGTGACGACGGCGTCCGCCTGGGCCGTGTGCGTCAAGATGGAAGACCTGACTGGGGCGCAGAAGGCCTATCTCGCCGACCATAAGGACCTGGACCGGGAGGAGAAAAAGGCCTACCGGGAGAAGATAAAGAAGCGCAAGCGGGCCTATCTAATCGCGGCGCTGGCGCTGAACCTGGGCATCCTGGCCGTGACGAAATACACCAACTTCGTCCTTCGCAGCGTCAGCTCCCTGGTGGGCGGCGCGTTCCAGCCGGTGGACCTGATCGTGCCCATGGGTATCTCCTTTTACACCTTCCAGACCGTGGGCTACGTCATCGACGTGTACCGGGGCAAGCAGCAGGCCCAGCGCAGCTTTTTCAAGCTGGCGCTGTTCGTTGGCTTCTTCCCCCAGCTGGTCCAGGGGCCTATCAGCCGCTACGGGCAGCTTTCCGAGACGCTGTACGCGCCCCACAAGTTCCAGGAAAAGACCTTCTCCTTCGGCCTGATGCGTATCCTGTGGGGCTACTTCAAGAAGGTGGTGCTGGCAGACCGCATCCTCACCGGGGTGACGGCCCTGGTCCAGGGCGGGCAGTACGCCGGGGCCTATGTGTTCGTGGCCATGCTGTTCTACGCCTTTGAACTGTACTGCGACTTCACCGGCGGCATCGACATCACCATCGGCATCGGCGAGGCCATGGGCATCCGCATGGCGGAGAACTTCGATTTGCCCTACTTCTCCAAGAACATCAAGGAGTACTGGAACCGCTGGCATATCACCATGGGGACCTGGTTCACGGACTACATATTCTATCCCCTGTCCGCCAGCCGCCCCATGCTCCGGCTGAGCAAGTGGAGCCGGGCGCATCTGGGCCAGAAGATGGGCAAGCGGGTGCCGGTGTACCTGTGCAGCCTGGCGGTGTGGCTGGCCACCGGCATCTGGCACGGCGCGGCCTGGAACTTCGTGGCCTGGGGCCTGGCCAACTATGTGGTCATCATGGTGTCCCAGGAGTTGGAGCCTCTCTACGAGCGGTTCCACGCCCGGACCCACCTGCGGGGCAAGGCGCCCTACGAGGTGTTCCAGGTGGTGCGGACCGTGCTGCTCATGAGCATGATCCGGATGTTCGACTGCTACCGGGACGTGCCGCTGACCATCGCCATGGTGGGCAGTATGTTCACCCGCTTCGACGCGGCCATCTTCACGGACGGGTCCCTGCTGGCCATCGGCCTGGACGGGGCGGATTACCTGGTGCTGGCCGTGGGACTGGCGGTGGTGCTGGGGGTGAGCCTCTATAAGCGCAAACGGGGCAGTGTGCGGGAGGCACTGTACGCCAAGCCCGCGGGGGTCTATTACGGCGCGATGGCGCTGCTCTTGGTATGCACGGTGGTGTTCGGGGCCTACGGCGTGGGCTACGACGCCTCCCAGTTCATCTACAACCAGTTCTAGGGGAGGCGCGCCATGAAAAAGAGACGGTGGCTCGCCGTCCTGCTGACGGCGGTGTGTACGGTGGGCGTATTGTACCTGGCCCAGCGGCTGCTGACGCCCAAATACCAGAAGGGCATCGTGGAGGGGTCCATGGTGGCCGAGTACTACGACGAGACGGTGGAACACGACGTGGTGTTCATCGGCGACTGCGAGGTGTACGAGAATTTCTCCCCCATCACCCTGTGGGAGGACTATGGCATCTCCAGCTACATCCGGGGCAGCGCCCAGCAGCTGACCTGGCAGTCCTACTACCTGCTGGAGGACACCCTGCGCTATGAGACGCCGGACGTGGTGGTGTTCAACGTGCTGGCGCTGAAGTACGACGAGCCACAGAGCGAGGCCTATAACCGCATGACCATCGACGGGATGCGCTGGAGCCGGTCCAAGGTGGAGGACATCCTGGCCTCCATGACCGACGAGGAGCATTTCATCGAGTACGTCTTCCCGCTGCTGCGCTACCACGACCGCTGGAGCGAGTTGAATAAGACCGACGTGCAGCACTGGTTTTCCAAGGACCCGGTGACCCACGCGGGGTACTATATGCGGGTGGATGTCCAGCCGGAACTGGGCTTCCCCGACCCCATGCCCCTGGCGGACTACACCCTGGGCGAGAAGGCCATGGGGTATCTGCAGCGCATGGCGGACCTGTGCCGGGAAAAGGGCGTGGCGCTGATCCTCATCAAGGCCCCCACCGAGTACCCCCACTGGTACGATGAGTGGGACGAGCAGGTGGCGGCCTTCGCCGAGGAAAACGGCGTGCCGTATATCAACTACATCCCCCTGCAGGACGACATCGGCCTGGACATGGCCACGGACACCTACGACGGGGGCCTGCACCTGAACAACCAGGGCGCGGAGAAGATGGCGGCCTACTTCGGGGCGTACCTGAAGGAGAACTACGACCTGCCCGACCGCCGGGGCGAGCCGGAGTACGACGCCGTGTGGCAGGAGAAGATAGACGCTTACGAGGCGATGAAGCGCCAGCAGTACGACGAGCTGGCGCAGTACGGCGAGCTGGTGTCCTTCGGCGCCAACGCCATAGAGGAATAAGGAGGAAAAGATATGAAAAAGACCATCACTTTGCTCGTCTGCGCGCTGACGGTGTGCGCGCTGCTGGCCGGCTGCGGCGGCGGAGGCGGCGGCGAGAAGACCCCCGCGGCGGAAAATACCGGCGCGTCCGGCAACGCCGCCCCGGTGCAGAGCGAGGCGGGCAGCAAGTATGTGTTCCCCTTCAAGGGCGCCCAGGTGGCTGTCAACGCCCCTATGGCCCCGCTGGTGGACGCGCTGGGCGAGCCGGGCGACTACTTCGAGTCCGAGTCCTGCGCCTTCCAGGGGCTGGACAAGGTGTACACCTACGGCAGCGTGGTCATCCGCACCTATCCCCAGGACGGGACGGACTATGTGTTGAGCGTCCAGCTGCGGGACGACACCGTATCCACCGGGGAGGGCGTGTACATCGGCCAGACCCGGGACGACGTGGTCGCCGCCTACGGCGAGGCTGCCGACGAGACCGACGCGGCGCTGCGGTATGTGGACGGAGACTGCACGCTCACCTTCCTGCTCACCGACGGGACGGTGACGGACATCACCTACACGGCGGACGCCGTGTGAGCGCGGGAAAACATGAGGTCAGGCGGGGACGAATGTGTCTCCGCCTGATTCTGCATATTGATTTTCCCTGATACCCGTGATAATATTATATATGTCGAAAACGACCGGGCGATAAGCGGTCCGTTTTGGATATTATGGCAGTATGTTACGGACCTGCCCGCCGCCTGGCGGGGGGACGCACCAGACACAAAAGGAGTGAGTTATCATGCAGACCTGCAATCACCCGAGCGTGGACCTGACGCTGCTGGAGGATACGCTGGCGGAGTACGCCGGCGTCAAAGGCAGCCTCATCTCCATCCTGCAAAAGACCCAGGAGATCTACGGCTACATCCCCATCGACGCGGTGTACCGCATCTCGGAGCGGACGGGCGCCAGCCCCGCGAAGATATTGGGCGTGGCCACGTTTTATTCCCAGTTCCGCTTCCAGGCGGTGGGCAAGTACCTGATATTGCTGTGCAAGGGCACCGCCTGCTACGTCAACGGCGCGGACCGCATCCTGGACGCGGTGAGCGACGAGCTGGGCATCGGCAACAACGAGACCACCGAGGACGGGCTCTTCTCCCTGTCGGTGGTGGCGTGCCTGGGCTGCTGCTCCCTGGCGCCGGTGATGATGATCAACGATAAGACTTACGGCTCCCTCACGCCGGACAAGGCCCGGCAGATCTTGAGGGACCTGCGGAAGGAGGCGGAGGCGCAATGACAGCTCGCATCGTTGTGGGCGAGGGCAGCTGCGGCCTGGCGGCCGGCGCGGCGGCCGTATATGACGCCCTGAAAGAGAAGCTGGCCGGCGTGGACGCCAAGCTTGGCATCACCGGCTGCGTGGGCGCCTGCTACCTGGAGCCCATCGTGGACGTGTACGACGGCGCCGGCGCGCTGCACCGCTGCGTGCGGGTAAAGCCGGAGGACGCCGGGACCATCGCCGGGGCGGTGAAGAGCGGCGACTACGCCTCTCTCGCGGATATCGCCATCCAGCCGGAGGACGAGGGCTTTCTCTCCAAGCAGACCCGCATCGCCCTGCGCCACTGCGGCGTCATCGACCCGGAGAGCATCGACGAGTACCTGGCCGACGACGGCTATCAGGCCCTGGAGAAGGTCCTGAAGACCATGACCCCCGAGCAGGTCATCGAGGAGATCAAGATCTCCGGCCTGGCCGGGCGCGGCGGCGCGGGCTTCCCCACCTGGTTCAAGTGGAACGCCGCCCGGCAGAGCAAGGGGGAGGAGAAGTACCTTATCTGCAACGCCGACGAGGGCGACCCCGGCGCGTTCATGGACCGGGCGGTCATCGAGTCCGACCCCCACAACCTCATAGAGGGCATGATGATCGGCGCCTACGCCATCGGCTGCTCCGAGGCGGTGGTGTACGTCCGGGCCGAGTACCCCCTGGCCATCGTCCGGCTCACCGAGGCCATCAAGCAAGCCCGGGAGCGGGGCTATCTGGGCAAGAACATCCTGGGCACGGACTTTTCCTGCGACATCCGCATCAAGGCCGGCGCCGGCGCGTTCGTGTGCGGCGAGGAGACGGCCCTCATTGAGTCCCTGGAGGGCAACCGGGGCATGCCGCGCTTGAAGCCCCCCTTCCCGGCGGAGGCCGGCTACTGGCACAAGCCCAGCAACATCAACAACGTGGAGACCTGGGCCAACGTCAGCTGGATCATCAACCACGGCGGCGCGGCCTTTGCCGCCATGGGGACTGAAAACAGCAAGGGCACCAAGGTGTTCGCCGTCACCGGCAAGGTGAAGCGGGGCGGCCTGGTGGAGATCCCCATGGGCATGACGCTGCGGGACGTGATCTTCGGCATCGCCGGCGGCATCCGGGACGGACGGAAGTTCAAAGCCGTGCAGCTGGGCGGCCCCAGCGGCGGGTGCATCCCCGAGAGCCTGCTGGATACCGTCATCGACTACAAGAGCCTGCAGGCCACCGGCGCCATCATGGGCTCCGGCGGCATGGTGGTCATGGACGACTCCACCTGCATGGTGGGCATCGCCAAGTTCTTCCTGGACTTCACCACCAAGGAGAGCTGCGGCAAGTGCGTCCACTGCCGCATCGGCACCAAGCGCCTGGGCGAGATCCTCAACCGCATCGTCAGCGGCGAGGGCAAGGAGGGCGATGTGGAGCTGCTGGAGGAGCTGTGCAACACGGTCAAGGCCGGCGCCCTGTGCGGCCTGGGGCAGAGCGCGCCCAACCCGGTGCTGACCACCATCCGCTACTTCCGGGACGAGTACGACGCCCACATCCGGGACAAGAAGTGCCCGGCCAAGGCCTGTCCCGCGCTGCTTACATACGCCATCGACAAGGATAAGTGCAAGGGCTGCTCCGCCTGCGCGAAGAAGTGCCCGGTGGGGGCCATCAGCGGCGAGGTGAAAAAGCCCTATTCGATCGACCCGGCCAAGTGCATCCGCTGCGGCGCGTGCCACAACACCTGCCGCTTCGGTGCGGTGACCGTGGAATAAGGGGGGCGGAAACGATGAATGACATCAAATTGACTATCAACGGCAAGACCTGTTCCGGCAAGGCCGGCCAGACCATTTTGGAGATCGCCCGGGCCAACGGCATCGACATCCCCACCCTGTGCCATGACGACAGCGTGGCCCATTACGGCGCCTGCGGCATCTGCGTGGTGGAGGCGGAGGGTTCGCCGAAGCTGCTGCGCTCCTGCTCCACCCTGGCCGCCGACGGCATGGTCATCAACACCGAGGGGGAGCGGGCCGTCCAGGCCCGGAAGATCGCCCTGGAGCTGCTCATGAGCGACCACGACGGCGATTGCAAGGGACCCTGCCGGCTGGCCTGCCCCGCCGGGACCAACTGCCAGGCCTACGTCAAGCAGGTGGCCCTGGGCAACACGAAGGAGGCTGTACGCATCGTCAAGGAGCGGCTGCCTCTGCCCGCGTCCATCGGCTATGTGTGCCCCCACCCCTGCGAGAAGGAGTGCCGCCGGGGCCTGGTGGAGGAGCCCATCTCCATCGCCATGATCAAGCGGTTCATGAGCGTGGACCAGCTGCACAGCGCCGACCGGTGGAAGCCCGAGCGGGCCCCCGCCACCGGTAAGACGGTGGGCGTCATCGGCGGCGGCCCCGCCGGCCTGACCGCGGCCTATTACCTGGCCCTCAAGGGCCATGACGTGACCCTGACCGACGCTATGCCCCAGATGGGCGGTATGCTCCGCTACGGCATCCCCCAGTACCGTCTGCCCAAGGACGTGGTGGACGCGGAGATCGCCGAGATCGCCGAGGCCGGCGTGAAGATGGAGAACAACGTCAAGATCGGCAAGGACATCTCCTTCGCCGACTACCGGGCCAAGTTCGACGCGGTGATCGTGGCCATCGGCGCCTGGAGCAGCACGCCGCTGCACTGCCCCGGCGAGGAGCAGCAGGGCGTTTACGGCGGCATCGATTTCCTGCGGAGCGTGGCCCTGCACGATCCCCTGCCCATCGGCAGGAACGTGGCCATCGTGGGCGGCGGCAACACCGCCATGGACGCCTGCCGCACGGCGGTGCGCCTGGGGGCGGAGAACGTGTACGTCATCTACCGCCGGACCCAGAGCGAGATGCCCGCCAACGCCGAGGAGATCGAGGAGGCCACCGAGGAGGGCGTGCAGTTCAAGTTCCTCACCAACCCCGCCGAGATCATCGGCGAGAACGGTCATGTGACCGCGGTGAAGCTGCAGGTCATGGAACTGGGCGAGCCGGACGCCTCCGGCCGCCGCAGCCCGGTGCCCGTGGAGGGCAAGTTCGTCACCCTGGCCGTGGACAGCGTCATCGCCGCCATCGGCCAGAAGGTGGACCCCAAGGGCTTCGACCTGGCGCTCAACAAGCGGGGCATCATCGCCGCCGACGAGGCGACCTTCCTCACCGATCAGGAGGGCGTGTTCGCCGTGGGCGACGCCACCAACAAGGGCGCGGGCATCGCCATCGCCGCCATCGGCGAGGCCAGTAAGGCGGCCGACGTGGCGGACAGCTGGTTGAAGGGCCATATCGTGCCCTACCACGAGCCCTTCGTCAGCAAGCGGACCGTCACCGCGGCGGACCTGGCGGACAAGGAGAAGAAGGCCCGCGTGAAGGTCACCAACCGCCCGGCGGAGGAGCGCAAGCACGACTTCGAGCCGGTGAACGACGGCTTCAGCGCCGCCGAGGCCATGGAAGAGGCCAAACGCTGCCTGGAGTGCGGCTGCCACGATTACGGCGAGTGTTCCCTCATCAAACACGCCAACCGCTACGAGATACACCCCGAGCGGTTCGCCGGGGAAAAGCGGCACAAGGACCTGGAGCAGAAGCTGGCGGTCATCGAGCGGGACCAGGGCAAGTGCATCCTGTGCGGGCTGTGTGTGCGTACCTGCGACGAGGTGGCCGGCCAGGGCCTGCTGGGCCTGGTGGGCCGCGGCTTCGGCACGGTCATCAAGCCGGAGTTCAGGGACAGCGAGCGCATCAAGGTCTGCGCCACCTGCAAGAAGTGCGCCGAGGCCTGCCCCACCGGCGCGCTGAAGATCATCGGCTGAACCGAATGATATCTGGACCCCGCCCGCCCTCCGGCGGACGGGGCCTTTCTCTGACATTCCCGGCCTAAATTACGGAAATTTTTACGCAAACTTTACCGAAATTTTCCTCAATAAAATTCGGACTTCCAATTTTTTGGGGTCAAAACTGTGGAATGTGCTGAATCATCTGGGGACAGTTCCAAAAAACATTGACGAAATGGCGGCTTGTTGTTATAATTTCAAGTGTAAACTTCACCGGAAACGTGTTCGTAACACGCAGCAGACCGCGTGGGCGGCCTGTCGGGGAGAAAAGGAAAGGAGTGCCAGATGTGAAAAGACACAGACAACGGCGGCCGTTCAACGCCACCCGGCTGAAGAACCAGATATTGAACGTGGTCAAAAACCCGTTCAACATGATTGTGGCCATCAGCCTGGTGATCCTGTTCTGCCTGATCGTGATCCCGCTGCTGCAAATGATCGCCACCACCTTCACGGTGGCCAAGGGCGAACTGCGGCGCATCCGCGGGGCAGAGGTGGGCGACTTCACCCTGTACTATTGGAAATATATCCTCACCAGCGGCATGGCCAGCGCCACCCTGTGGGGCCCGCTGAAGAACTCGCTGGTGGTGGGCTTCTTCACGGTGCTTGTCTCCGTGCCCCTGGGCTCGGTGCTGGGCTGGCTGATCGTCCGGTCCGACATCCCCGGCAAGAAGATCCTGGGTATGCTGGTGGTCATCCCCTACATGGTGCCCTCCTGGTGCAAGGCCCTCTCCTGGCTGGCGGTGTTCCGCAACGCCACCTCCGG
This sequence comes from uncultured Oscillospiraceae bacterium, assembly GCA_947630645.1. GTDB lineage: Bacteria > Bacillota > Clostridia > Oscillospirales > Oscillospiraceae > CAJOIG01. The sequence continues at coordinate 21,120 of CANRIF010000026.1, forward strand.
CTCCCTGGGGTTCCTGGCGGGCCTGGGCATCCCCATCCCGGACTGGCTGGCCTACGGCCCCATCGCCATCGTGCTGTGCATGAGTTTGCACTACTACGCCTTCTCCTACATAAACGTCTCCTCCGCCCTGCGCTCCATCAACTCGGAGCTGGAGGAGATGGGCGAGATATGCGGCGCCAATAAGGTGCAGATCTTGAAATCCATCACCCTGCCCCTGGTGCTGCCCAGCGTACTTTCCTCCGTGGTCATGACGCTGTCCAAATCCATCGGCACCTACGGCGTGGCGGCCAACCTGGGCAACCGCATCGGCTACTTCACCCTGGCCACCAAGATGAAGACCTTCATCAACGGATCGCCCCAGGCGGTGGGCTACGCCATGAGCCTGGTGCTGATCGCCTTGGCGGCGCTGATCATCTTCGCCAACCAGAAGATCATCGGCGTGCGTAAGAGCTACGCCACCATCGGCGGCAAGGGCGGCCGGTCCACGGAGATGAAGCTGGGCGGCGCCAAGGTCCCCCTGATGGTCTTTTTGATCGTGTTCCTGTTCTTTGCCATGGTGGCCCCCATGTTCGTGCTGGTGATGGAGACCTTCCAGATCACCACCGGCAACGGCTACGGGCTGGACAACCTGACCCTCTACAACTGGATCGGCACCGTGGACCAGGCCCAGCGGTACATCAACTATCCGGGCATCTTCCGCAACCCCGAGTTCACCCGGGCCATCTGGAACACCATCCGGCTGACGTTCATCGGCTCCATCCTCACCGCCCTGTGCGGCCAGTTCCTCGGTTACATCTCCACCCGCGGCCGCGGCAAGTGGTACGGCTCCGCCACGGAGCAGCTGGTGTTCATCCCCTACCTTATGAGCGGCGTGGCCTTCTCGGCCATGTATGTGGCCATGTTCAACCGGCCCCGGCTGGGCGGGCTGATCCCGTCGCTGTACGGCACCTTCGGGCTGATCGTGCTGACCAGCGTGGTCAAGCACTTCCCCTTCGCCAGCCGCTCCGGCACGGCCAATATGATGCAGATCTCCACGGAACTGGAGGAGGCGGCGGACATCAACGGCGCCAACTTCTGGCAGCGGATGGGCAAGATCGTCCTGCCGCTGGCGAAAAACGGCTTCATCTCCGGCTTCATGCTCACCTTCATCAGCATCGCCAAGGAGCTGGACCTGATCATCATCATGATGGACAAACGGACCCAGACCATGAGTTATCTGGCGTTCACCTACTCCCAGGAGGGCTATAACCAGATGGCGGACGCCATCAGCGTGTGCGTGCTGCTGTTCATCCTTGTCTGTTATATCATCGCCAACAAGTTCGGCGCGGATATCGGCAAGGCGTGGTAAGTTGAAGTTGATTCAGAGAAAGGGAAGGTTTATAATATGAGTAAGATCGTTTTGAGCCATATCGATAAATTCTACGGCGACAACCACGTCCTGCGGGATATCAACCTGACCATCGAGGACGGCGACTTCATGACCCTGCTGGGTCCCTCCGGCTGCGGCAAGACCACCACCCTGCGTGTGGTGTCCGGCCTGGAGCGGCCTCAGAACGGCACCATGACCATCGACGGCGAGGAGATGATCAACGCCGACCTGGCCTACTACGCCGAGCCCAGCAAGCGGGGACTGAACCTGGTGTTCCAGTCATACGCCCTGTGGCCCCACATGACCGTCCGGGGCAATATCGCCTTCGGCCTGAAGATCCAGAAGCTGCCCCGTGACGAGGTGGAGAAGCGGGTCATGGACTCCCTGCGGATGATGCGTATCGAGGAGTACATCGACCGCTACCCCAACGAGCTGTCCGGCGGCCAGCAGCAGCG
>CANRIF010000027.1 GCA_947630645.1 uncultured Oscillospiraceae bacterium
CGGCCGCCGTCGCCCCCGTCGGGACCGCCGGAGGCCACATACTTCTCCCGGTGGAAGGCCACGGCCCCCTGGCCGCCATTGCCCGCTTTCACCGTGATGGTCACTTTATCGACGAAATCAGTCATAATGCTCTACCCATAAAAATGCGGGGCGGTGATGTTCACCGCCCCGCGCTTTGTGCTTACTGCTGGACCTCGTAAACGGAGACCTTCTTGCGGTCCGCGCCGAGGCGCTCGTACTTCACGACGCCGTCCGCCTTGGCGTACAGCGTGTCGTCGCCGCCGATACCAACGTTGGTGCCGGGGTGGATCTTGGTGCCGCGCTGGCGAACAAGGATGTTGCCGGCCAGGACGAACTGACCGTCAGCCCGCTTGGCGCCCAGGCGCTTGGAATTACTGTCGCGGCCGTTTTTGGTGGAGCCGCCGCCCTTTTTGTGTGCCATTTCCGTTTCCCTCCTTGTTCACGCGATGGGGCCGATCTCGACCTTGGTGTAGGGCTGACGATGGCCCTGGGTCTTGCGGTAGCCCTTCTTGGGCTTCATGTGGTAGACGCGGATCTTCTTGCTCTTGCCCTGCTTGACGACGGTGCCGGTGATGGTCTTGCCGTCGATGTAGGGGGCGCCGAAGGTGTTCTCGCCCTCGCCGGTGACGGCCAGAACCTTGTCAAAGGTCACGGTGGCGCCGGCCTCGGCCTCCAGCTTCTCCACGAAGATCACGTCCCCAGCGGTCACGCGGTACTGCTTGCCGCCGGTCTCGATGATGGCGTACTTCATGATATTCGTTCCTTCCTTTCGGGCTCGCTGTCCCGGGTGCAGGATGACCTGACTTGTGGACCCTTTCAATGCGGCTAAAGTATGTTACCATCAAATGCGCCGCTTGTCAACAGTTTTTTGCCGCGGAGAGAATAATCTTGCAATCGGAAATAGGGTGTGTTATAACGGTCATATGGGATACAGATAAGACCTCGCCCATACGCGACGCGCCCGGAGCATCCGCTCCGGGCGCGTGTTATTAGTACCTTTCTTTCAGTTTTTCCCAGGCCGCGTTTCCCCGCATATAGGCAAAAGTCTCGTCGTCAAGGGACTTCAAAAGTTCCCGCTTTATGTCGGCGGGAAAAGCGGGGTCGACCGTCTTCAGCGTCATGTGCTGATAGAGTTTCGATCTTGCAAAATCGCCGATCGTCCCGACGCTGTCCAATATCTCCCCCATGATCTGGGCCGTCCAGGCGGCGTCCTTTTCCCAAACGGCCACGTCCAGGCCCCAGCAGACCTCATTGTACCTGCCCATCTCAAAGGCGGAGGCGGCGGAGGACGAGGCCTCGACCAGCTTTCTCGCCATCTCCCGGTCGCCGTCCTCCATATAGAGGATACGCAGGTCGTTCAGCGTCATCTGTATGTGCTGATACCCGGTGAAGATCAGTTCCTCATAGGCGCGGTAAGCCTCCGCCCGTTTTCCGGTCTTGCTGTTGATTAGCGCCTGCCTGCGCTTGCGCTCCGGGTCCTCCGAGGAGAAGTATTCCAAATACCGCGCCGCTTTTTCATAGTCGTTTTTCCGGATGGATGCGTGAAACAGCTGATCCGCTGCCTGCGCCCGGACCCGCTCGTCCTCCGAGAGCAGGCACCGCTCATACCAGCCGAAGATCGCGCCGTCATATCTGTCCGCATCCGGAAGCTCCGCCGTCATCCGCTTCCCGTCCAGGATGACGGCCGCCTGCCAGATCAGCTTTTCACAATTGGGGTATTCCTCGATCTTTTTCTTTGCGGAGAGGAATACCTCGTGGAAGTCCCGGCTCTCCAGGTCTGCTTGGAGCGTGGATAGATATTGATTTATCTCCTCGTCTGTCAGATCGTCCTTGAAGGACAGAAGCTCGTCTGTGGTGATGCCCAGCAGCCGCGCGATGGGGGCCAGCAGGGCGACGTCCGGTAGCGAGCCGCCCTTTTCCCATTTGTTCACGGCGGGCGCGGTCACGCCGAGCCGGGCGGCCATCTGCTCCTGGGTCAGGCCCTTATTCTTCCTGTATTTTTTGATAACGGTCCCTATCGTCATGTCCACAGCCTCCTTTGCGAATAGTATAGCGGTCTGGAGAGCAAACGTCCATTGAACATCAATTAAAATATTAGGAAATTAATTTTACTATCAGTTGATTTCCTGCGAGGAAAAGCCGCCGTCTGTGCAGACGGCGGCGATCTTAAAGTGTTTTCATGCCTGGGGGAGCAGGCCCTTGGCCTGCTTTCCGGTCAGGTGGTCGATGGTGATCTCGAAGCAGGCGGCGTTGGCGCCGCTCTTCGCCACCTCGGCCCGCGCCTTTACCGGGTCGGGGTTGAATCGGTACCCCAGGTCGTAGACCGCCCGCAGGGCCTCGTCCCCCTCCAATAGCCGGACACGGCCGAAGGCGACGGCGCTCTTGTAGTGGTCGGAGAAATCCTCCGGCATCACCTGGTCCTGGCCGATGACGCAGAAGCTCACCTTGTCATCCCGGGCCATGGCGTCGAACTTGTGCCCGGCCTTGGCCCCGTGGAAGTATATCTTCCCGTCCTTGTAGACGTAGTTCACCGGCACGGCGTAGGGGTAGCCCTCGTCCCCGTGGACCGCCAGCACCCCGGTGGTCCCGTTTCGGAGGATGGCCTCCGTCTCGGCCCGGCTCAACTCCTGCCGGACGCGGCGCATGGGGCGGAACGAGCCGGCGCCAGCGTGAAATTCGTCCTTCAAAATGGCATACCACACCTCGTCGATCACGCCCCGATTGCAGCGGCCCGCCTGCCGGAATGTGCCCTCATAGCGCATGCCTAGCTTCTGCATGACCCGGCCTGACTTGGGGTTGCCCGCGGCGTGGGCGGCGGCGATGCGGTCAAAGCCCACCTCGTCGAAGAGATAGCCCAGCACCGCCCGGCCCGCCTCCGGCATGATGCCCTGGCCCCACCAGCGAGAGCCGATGCACCAGCCCAGCTCGCAGCTGTCCACCGTCGGCTTCTGGGTGACGACGCTGATGCTGCCGACGACCTGGCCCAACTCCTTTAATTCGATGGCCCACTGGTAGAAGTCGGCGCTCTCGTATCCTTTGACCCAATCGCCGATCACCATGCGCGTCACGTCCACGCTGGGGTGGCTAGGCCAGGTGAGGTACTCCGTCACGGCGTCCTCCGAGGCCCAGTTTTCATACATGGCCTCGGCGTCGGCCAGGGTGAACCGCCGGAGGATGAGCCGGTCGGTCCGGAGCGTCAGGGTGCCTTTGTGTGTCATGGGGATGTCCTCCTTTTCGCTAGATGAAAAACGCCCGGAGCAGCGGCTCCGGGCGTGTGTGCCGATGTCGCTTACTTCTCTACCAGCGCCTTGGTGTCCCGGGCGATGACAAGCTCCTCGTTGGTGGGGATGACCATGATCTTCACCGTGCTGTCGGCGGTGTTGATGAACCGATCCTCGCCCCGCTTGGCGTTGCAGCCGGGGCAGACTTTGGCGCCCATCCAGCCCAGATACTTGCCGATGGCGGCACGGGTGGCGGCGTCGTTCTCGCCCACGCCGGCGGTGAAGATGATGCCGTCCACGCCGTTCATAGCCGCGGCGTAGGCGCCGATGGTCTTGGCCACGGCATAGGCGAACATATCCAGGGCCAGGGCGGCGCGGTCATTGCCCTCCTCGGCGGCCTTGGTCAGGTCGCGGAAGTCGGAGCTGACGCCGGACACGCCCAGCACACCGGACTTCTTGTTCAGCTCGTTGGTGATGGTCTTCACGTCCTTGCCGGTGTTCTCGGTGAGGTAGTCCACGATGGACACGTCGATATCGCCGCAGCGGGTGCCCATGGGCAGGCCGGCGATGGGGGTGAAGCCCATGGAGGTGTCCACGCTCTTGCCGCCGTCGATGGCGCAGATGGAACTGCCGTTGCCCATGTGGCAGGAGATCAGCTTCAGCTCCTCGATGGGCTTGCCCAGCATCTCGGCGGCCCGGGCGGAGACGTAGCGGTGGCTGGTGCCGTGGAAGCCGTAGCGCCGGACGTGCAGGTCGGTGTAATACTCATAGGGGATGGCGTACATGAACGCCTTGCCGGGCATGGTCTGGTGGAAGGCGGTGTCGAACACGGCCACCTGGGGCACGTCGCCCATGACGGCCTTGCAGGCCTCGATGCCGGTGATGTTGGCGGGGTTATGAAGCGGCGCCAGGGGGATGCACTCGGCGATGGCCGCCATCACGTCGTCGTTGATCAGCACGGAGGAGGCGAACTTCTCCCCGCCATGGACCACCCGGTGGCCCACCGCACCGATCTCGGACATATCCGCCACCACGCCGTATTCGGCGCTGGTCAGCTTGTCCAGCACCGCGGCGATGGCCTCGGTGTGGGTGGGAAGGGCTACGTCCTCGTCAAAGACGGGCTTGCCGTTCTGGGGCTGGTGCTTCAGGTGGCCGTCGATGCCGATGCGCTCGCACAGGCCCTTGGCCAGAAGCGTCTCCGTCTCCATGTCCAGCAGCTGATACTTCAGGGAGGAACTTCCGCAGTTGATCACAAGAATTTTCATGGTGGACCCCTTTCGTCTTGTAAAAATAAGAAAAACGTGTAAAATGTTACCGGAACATATTTCTATTGTAACGCATTTTCGGAAAAACGCAAGAGGTAGTATCCATGAACGTCGTCGGCGTGGTGGGGGAGTTCAATCCCTTCCACCTGGGCCACCTGGCCCACTTTGCCGCCAGCCGGGACCTGCTGGGGCATGACGCGCCCATCGTGTGCGTCATGAGCGGGGACTTCGTCCAGCGGGGCGAGGCGGCCTGCTTCGATAAGCACGTCCGGGCGGCCATGGCCGTCCGGTGCGGGGCGGACCTGGTGCTGGAACTGCCGCTGCCCTGGTGCATCGCCTCGGCGGAGCGGTTCTCCCTGGGCGCGGTGGGGCTGCTGGACGGCCTGGGCTTTGTCACCCACCTCTCCTTCGGCAGCGAGGCGGGACAGGTGGAGCCCCTGGCGGCCCTGGCCCGGGCGGCGGCGGAACCGGAGAACATCGCGCGCGTCCGGGACCGGATGGCGGGCGGCACGCCCTTCGCCGCGGCGCGGCAGGCGGTGCTGGCCGAGCGCCTGGGGCCGGCGGCAGACCTGCTGGCGGAGCCAAACAACATCCTGGGCGTGGAGTATATAAAGGCGCTGGCGGCGCTGGATTCGGCCATGGCGCCGGTCACCACCGCCCGGACCCAGTCGGCCCACGACCGGCCGTCGGACGGCGCGGTGCGAAGCGCGGGCCAGCTGCGGGCCATGCTGGCGGCGGGGGAGAGCGTGGCGCCCTATATGCCCCCCGCGGCGGCGGAGGTGCTGGCCCAGGCGGCGGCGGCCGGACGCGGCCCGGTGACGGCCTCGGCGCTGGATACGGCCATGATGGCCCGACTGCGGCTGCTGGCGCGGGAGGAGTTCTGCGCCCTGCCAGACGCCACGGAGGGCCTGGGAAACCGCCTGTGGCAGGCCGTGCGGGAGGAAGGGACGGTCCCCGGCGTGCTAGAGGCTGTCAAGACGAAGCGGTATCCCACCAGCCGCCTGCGGCGGATGGCGCTGTGCGCGGCGCTGGGTATCCGGGCGGACACGGGAGGCAAGACGCCGCCCTACGCCCGGCTGCTGGCGTCCACGGCCCGGGGACGGGCGCTGCTGCGGGGCGCGAAGATGCCCGTGGTGACTAAGCCCGCGGCGGTGAAGGACATGGACGGGGAGATACAGCGGATATTCGAGCTGAACGCCTCGGCCCGGGACTTTTACGTGCTGGGCTATGCCTCCCCGGAGGCCCGGCGGGGCGGCTCCGACTGGCGCGCCAACCCGGCGACGGTGTGACGGCGGGACAGATAGAGATAAAAAGAAAGGAAGAACGATGGAATATATTCGCATAACGAATGACGACATGGCCGGACTGAAAGTGCTTCACATAGGTTACAAACAGGAGATCGGAGAAGAAACGCCTTCGGATGAGGACTTTGACAGTCTCTCTGAAGCGATAAAGAAGGAGCGGATATTCTTTTACGGGTGCGTTGACGCGGGCAGACTGGTGGCCTGCTGCTCCATCACACCGACCTATTCCACATTCAACTACCAAATGGGTGGCGTTTTTGAGGATTTCTACATTGTCCCGGAATACCGGCACAGGGGGATCGCAAGACAGCTGGTCAGATTTGCCTATCAGGAAAGCGGCGTGGGTTCTCTCACGGTGGGATGTGCGGATTGTGACGTTAAAATGTATCAGTCATTGGGCTTTGCTGTCCCGCTGGGAAACCTGTTCGCATTTGAGGGATAGCCCCCTACTTATAGAGATGTGTGGTACACATTTCTGAAGGCTCCCTTGTGTAAAGGGAACTGTCGCCGCCGTCGGGCGGTGACTGAGGGATTGTAACGGCGGATAACAGACAACCCCTCCGTCGCGGCTTTGCCGCGCCACCTCCCCTTACACAGGGGAGGCTTTAGGTCGGTGGTCACTTCCCCCTTGTGCAAAGGGGAGACTTTGGGGCGGCGGAGAATGCGCCACATTCATTGATCGGTATCGCCTATGGATGAAAAACTGTTGCAAATAGAAGATCGGTATGAAAAGCTGGCCGCGCGGATGCAGGACCCGGCGACCTACGGCGACCCGGCGGCCTACGCTGCCCTGGCGAAGGAGCAGAAGGAGCTGGAGCCGGTGGTGGCGGCGGTGCGGACGGTGCGGCATCTGCGGGACGAGAGCGCGTCGGCGGAGGAGATCCTCGCCGCCGAGACGGACCCGGAGCTGCGCCAGCTGGCCCGGGAGGAACTGGACGCGGCCCAAGCGGCCCTGCCGGAGGCGGAGCTGCGGCTGAAGACGCTGCTGCTGCCCCGGGACCCCAACGACGAGAAGAACGTCATCATCGAGATACGCGGCGGCGTGGGGGGCGAGGAGTCGGCGCTGTTCGCCGCCGACCTGTACCGGATGTATGCCATGTACGCCGAGCGGCGGGGCTGGCAGGTGTCTATCGCCAACCTGAACGAGACGGACCTGGGCGGCGTGAAGGAGGTCAGCTTCATCGTGGAGGGCGAGGGGGCCTATTCCCGCCTAAAATTCGAGAGCGGCGTCCACCGGGTCCAGCGGGTGCCGGAGACGGAGACCCAGGGCCGGATCCACACCTCCACCGCCACGGTGGCGGTGCTGCCGGAGGTGGACGAGGTGGAGTTCCACCTGGATATGTCCCAGGTGCGGATCGACGTGTTCCGCTCCTCCGGGGCGGGGGGCCAGAAGGTCAACAAGACCTCCAGCGCCATCCGGGTGACCCACATCCCCACCGGGACGGTGGTGGAGTGCCAGGACGAGCGCAGCCAGTATAAGAACAAGGCCCGGGCACTGTCCATCCTGTCCTCCCGGCTGGCCCAGGCGGAGCGGGAGCGGCAGGACGCGGACCGGGCGGACGAGCGCCGCAGCCAGGTAGGGACCGGGATGCGGAACGAGCGCATCCGGACCTATAACTTTCCACAGGGCCGGGTGACGGACCACCGCATCGGGCTGACGCTATACAAGATCGACGGGGTGATGAACGGGGACTTGGACGAGCTGATCGACGCGCTGGTGACGGCGGACCAGGCGGCGAAGTTGAGCGAGGAGGCGTGAGCGGTGCGGACAGAGCATATCACGGACGACATCGGCCGGGCGGCGCAGATCGTCCGCGCTGGGGGCCTGACGGCGGTACCCACGGAGACGGTGTACGGCCTGGCCGCGAACGGCCTGGACGCCGCCGCGGTGGAGCGGATATACGAGGTCAAGGGCCGGCCGGCGGTGAAGCCGTTGAGCCTGATGGTGCCGGGACCGGCGGCGCTGGACCTTTACGGGCGGAACGTGCCCCGGGGCGCTTATGTGCTGGCGGGGCGGTTCTGGCCCGGCCCGCTGACCATAGTGGTGGAAGCGGACCGAAAAATACCGGGTATCGTCCTGGCGGGTGGGGACACAGTGGGGCTTAGATGCCCGAAAAGCGACAAAACGCTGGCCCTTTTGAAGACCTGCGGCCTGCCCCTGGCGGCGCCCTCCGCCAACCCCTCCGGTGCGCCCAGCCCCAAGACGGCGGCGGAGGTGGCGGCCTATTTCGAGGGGAAGATCGAGGCTATCATCGACGGCGGGGCCTGTGTGCTGGGCACGGAAAGCACCGTCATTGACCTGACCCGGACGCCCTACCGCATCCTGCGCCAGGGGGCGCTGCCGGAGGGGGAGATACGCCGGGCGCTGACCGACTCCCTGACCCTGATCGGCATCACCGGCGGCACCGGCGCGGGCAAGACCACGGCGCTGGACTCGCTCCGGGATAGGGGGACTTTGGTCATCGACGGGGACGCGGTGTATCACGACCTGTGCGAAAGCAGCGCGCCCATGCTGGCGGAGATCGAGGCCCGGTTCCCCGGCGCGGTGGAGGACGGCACCCTCCAGCGCAAGAAGCTGGGGGCGCGGGTGTTCTCGGACGCGGCGGCGCTGGCGGACTTGAGCGATATCACCTATCGGTATGTGGAGGCCGCCATCGACGAGGCCCTGGCCCAGTACGCCGCGACAGGCGGGACGGCGGCGGCCATCGACGCCATCAACCTCATCGGCACGCCCCTGGAGAGGCGGCTGGACGCCCTGGTGGGGGTGACCGCGCCGGAGGAGGACAGGGTGGCTCGGCTGGTGGCCCGGGAGGGCATCGGCGCCGATTACGCCCGGCTCCGCATCCGCGCCCAGAAGCCGGACAGCTATTTTGAGGCCCACTGTACCCATATTTTGCACAACGACGGCACCCGGGAGCAGTTCAGGGCGGCCTGCGATGAACTATTCAACAACATCTTGGAGGGAAAAGACGATGGATGAGATGAAAGAGAAGCTGTTTTACCAGCAGAAGAACGGCTACGACGTGATCGGGCCGGAGGAGCGGCTGGCGCTGGAGGACTACTGCCGGCGCTACATGGCCTGGCTGGACGCGTCCCGCACGGAGCGGGAGGCGGTGACCGAGGCGGTGAAGCTGGCGGAGAAGGCCGGCTTCAAGCCCCTGGACCCGGCCCGCGCCGGCGCCATCCGGCCGGGGGAGAAGGTGTACCTCGACAACCGGGGCAAGAGCCTGCTGCTGGCGGTGGGCGGCAAACGGCCCATGAATGAGGGCTTCGTGGTGGAGGCGGCCCATGTGGACTCGCCCCGGCTGGACTTGAAGCAGTCGCCCCTGTTCGAGGACACAGAACTGGCCTACCTGCGTACCCACTATTACGGCGGCATCAAGAAGTACCAGTGGGCGGCCATCCCCCTGGAGCTGCACGGCGTGGTGGCGCTGAAGGACGGCTCCACGGTGGAGGTGGTCATCGGCCGGGAGCCGGGGGACCCCCAGTTCGTGGTCACCGACCTGCTGCCCCACCTGGCGGCGGATCAGATGCAAAAGACCATGGCCAAGGGCATCGAGGGCGAGAAGCTGTGCATCCTCGCCGGGAGCGTGCCCTACGCCGGGGAGGGGACCGACCGGGTGAAGCTGGCGGTGATGAGCCTGCTCAACGACCGCTATGGCATCACCGAGGCGGACTTCATCTCCGCCGAACTGGAGGCGGTGCCGGCCTTCGACGTGCGGGAGCTGGGCCTGGACCGGAGCATGATCGGCGCCTACGGCCAGGATGACCGGGTATGCGCCTTCGCGGAGCTGGCGGCCATCATGGAGGCCGACGCGCCGGAGCGCACGGCGGTGTGCATCCTGGCGGACAAGGAGGAGATCGGGTCCGTGGGAGTGTCCGGTATGCGTAGCCAGGCGTTCGAGTGGTTCATCGGCAAGCTGTGCGGCGACGGCTGCTCCGTGCAGGAGAGCTTCTCCAACAGCTTCTGCGTCTCCGCGGACGTGACGGCGGCGCTGGACCCCATGTATCCCGAGGTCAGCGAGAAGCAGAACGCCGCCCGGCTCAACTACGGCGTGGGATTCTGCAAATTCACCGGCTCCCGGGGCAAGTCCGGCGCCAGCGACGCCTCCGCCGAGCTGGTGGCGAAGCTACGCCGCCTGTGCGACGAGGCGGGCGTGGTCTGGCAGATGTGCGAACTGGGCAAGGTGGACCAGGGCGGCGGCGGCACCGTGGCCGGGTTCATGGCCGATCGGGACATCGACACCATCGACGCGGGCGTGCCGGTGTTGAGTATGCACGCGCCCTTTGAGACTACCTCCAAATTCGACTGCTACATGACCTATAAGTGTATGAAAGCGGTCTACGATAAGGGCTGAAGCGGGCATAAGATCGCCCGGAGCAGGGAAAACTTGCTCCGGGTGATCATCTTTGAACGAGGAAAAAACAAGGGACATCAAGGAACTGGGCGCCAGCGCGCCGTCGGCCATCCAGGTGCTGACCGTCATCGGCCAGGTGGAGGGCCATCAGGTGCTGGCGGAGGAGAACAAGACCACTAAATACGAACACGTCCTGCCGCTGCTGGCGGCGGTGGAGGAGTCGCCGGATGTGAAGGGCCTGCTGATCCTGCTCAACACCGTGGGCGGGGATATCGAGGCGGGCCTCGCCATCGCGGAGCTGATCGCCGGGATGAAAAAGCCCACCGCCTCGCTGGTGCTGGGCGGCGGCCACTCCATCGGCGTGCCGCTGGCGGTGGCGGCCAAACGCAGCTTCATCGCGCCGTCCGCCTCCATGACCATCCATCCCGTGCGGATGAACGGCACGGTCATCGGCGTGAGCCAGACCTACGAGTACTTCGCCCGCACCCAGGAGCGCATCGTCCGGTTCGTCACCGCCAACTCCCACATCAGCCGGGAGCGGTTCCTGGAATATATGCTCCGCACCGGGGAACTGGCCAACGACGTGGGCAGCATCATCGACGGCGAGGAGGCGGTGGCCTGCGGGCTGATGGACAGCCTGGGGAGCCTTGCCGACGCGCTGGCCTGGCTGCACGGGCAGGCGGGGTGAAAAAATCCGCCGATTTCGGCGGATTGGCACTTGACAACGGCGGAAAATGATGGCATAATACTCACCGTCGCAGGTATAGCGGGATTGTGTAAAGGTAGCACAGCGGACTCTGACTCCGTATGTGAGGGTTCGAATCCTTCTCCCGCTGCCACGTCAGAAGAGCTTTGAAGATGTCAGATCCCCGCAAGCGGGGCTCCTCCATCGGTCAAAGCTCTTCTTCCTTTCCCCACGCGGCAGGCGTGCCGCGTGGGGATTCTGGTAAAATGCAGTAAGAACACTTGCACCAGTGGAACCTCGTAACCATCACGGTTACGGGGGTTTTCTTATGCCATTTTCCTGATCGGTATCATCCGGTTTTGACCCGTTTTTCCGGGCGGATGCTGTAAATCTTCATTGCGCCTTTTTCAAGTCGGTCACGTCCTGGGCCAGAGCGGAAACGACGGATTTCAAGAAGACGACTTCTTTCTCCAGCGCGTCTACCCGGGCTTTCCGGGCCAGCGTTTCCAGCAGGGGCTGGTGGCCCTCCGCCAGCAGCTTGAAGTTAGGCATGACGGCATTTTCGATGTAGGTCATGATGCGGTTCTCCGAGGCGTCGATCTTTGCCGTCATACGCTCTTCGGAAGCAGTGATAGAGGTGTCGATCAGTTCCTTGATGGCTTGCAGGTCTTGTTTTTCTAACATGATGCGATCCTTTCTACGGCCCGCCGCCTGGGCGGAGCTTTTATTTACACGTCTGTCGGCAGGGTGGCCCGGTCCACAATGAGAAACACCAGAGAGGCCGATCTGCGATTTTGCGAGGCATTGTTGCGCGTTGATAAGATCCTAGCAAAACCATTTTACCGCAAAGAGGACGATCTGGCAAGAGGATCCCTGGCGCACGAGGCAGGGCGGCGGGGCGGGAGGAAAACAGACGGCCCCTGGGAGAGGGGCCGTTCATGATGCTGTTGGCGCTTTTCACGCCGGGCGGCGGGGGAGGCGGGAGACATATGCGCTGTATAGCCGGGCGGCGTCGGCGTGGCCGCAGGGCGCGAGGGAATCGGGCGGGCACATCAGGCCCTGGTACTGGTAGATCAGCACCTTGTCCACATAGGCCGAGGCGGCGTTGAGCTGGGCCTCGATGCGCTCGATGTCCCCGGGCAGCAGCGCCGACTGGTAGGCCTTGCCCTCGAAGCGGAACATCTCCACGTCCGCCCACAGCGCGGAGCGGCCGGCCCGGTCGTGGACCCGGCGCAGGGCGGCGTAATAGTCCGCGGCCTGCTCCTGGCCGCCATTGCGGATGCCCACGCCGTCCTGGTAGGCGATGATCTCGCAATCCATCCGCTCCAGTTGCCGGACGTATGCCTCGTCGGTGCGGGCGGTGGTGATCCAGTAGGGGGCGACGAGCAGGGGCTTGTCCGGCGCCAGCGAGCGGGCTTTGGCCCGGTAGTCGTTGACGTAGTCGATGAAAAACTCGGGGAAGCCGCCGTCGATCTGGACCTCGTCCGGCAGATACCAGCCGTAAAAGGCGGGGCTGCCGCCGAAGTCGCCGTACAGCCGCTCCATGGCGGCAAAGGCCCGGCGGCGGACGGCATCGGAGCGCATATTGTCCGTGGCCCGGGTCCAGTCCCCGTAAAAGCCGCAGCTGACGAATACCTTCAGCCCCAGCTTGGCGCACTCGTCAAAGAGCGTCGGCATGGGGTTTTTGCATACCATGTCCTCGGGGAACGGGTACGGCCCGCCGTCGAAATAGGACTCGGCCCGGTCCTCCCAGGCGAGGCTGGTACACATAAGCACCACATACTCCATGCCGAGGGCGCGTATCTCCTGCAGCTTCTGGCGCCACTGTTCCTCTGTAAAGGCGCGGCAGGCCGGGTTCCAATAGGCCCCCTCCGCCTGGCTGTGGTGGTAAAACTCGAACCAGGTCCCGTCGATAGGGCGATGTAACATTGATGTATCCTCCTTATGATGCGCGGCGCGGAGAGAGCAAACGCTTGTCTCGCGGCGCCGGTTGTGGTAAAATCAAGAAAACGACAGCGGGAGGTGCGCCGATGGGAAAGATGTTCTCCCCGGATTCAAAATTCATGCGGGCCATGAGCCGCCTGGCGGACCTCATACTGCTCAACGTCTGTTTTTTGGTGTGCAGCCTGCCCGTGGTCACCATCGGCGCGGCCCAGACCGCGCTGTATACGGTGCTGTTCCGGCTGGGGACGGAGGCGGAGGACGCCGGGACCGTGAAGAGTTACTTCCGGGCCTTCCGGGCGGACTTCAAGCAGGGGACGCTCCTGTGGCTGATCCTGGCCTTCTGCGGCGCCACGGCGGCGGCCAACACCTATCTCTTCTATCTCATGCCGGGGGATATCCGCTGGGCGTTCGTGGTGTTCGCCATCCTGTTCGTGCTGATGGTGCTGCTGTTCGGCTACGCCTTCCCCCTGGCCAGCCAATTCGCCAACGGCCCCCTGTCCACGCTGAAAAACGCCCTGGTGTTGAGCCTGGGCTATCTGCCCCGGTCGGTGCTGATCGCGGCGATGAACGTGCTGCCCTGGGCGCTGCTGCTGGGGGATATCGTGACGTTCTTCCAGGCGGGGCTGATATGGGTGGGGCTATACTTTTCCGCCGCCGCCTATTTCAACACGCTGCTATTGCGTAAGGTCTTCGCCCCGTTCCTGGCCCAGGGGACCGAGGAATAAGGCAAATGAAACACCGCCCCGCACCGGATGGTACGGGGCGGCTTTTTGTGTCTTTTGCCTACTTAGGTCAGCGTCAGCCGGCCAGATAGGCATCTAGCTGGGTCTGGGCGGCACTGACGAACTCGTTGATGCCGGCCTCCTCCATCTTCTGCAGGAACTCGGGCAGGACCGTCTCCGGGTCCACCGCGCCGCTCATCAGGTTGAACGCGTACTCGGCCCACACGTTGGCCAGGGCAGCGCCCTCGGTCTCCACGTCGGTGGCGTCGAAGATGAAGCCGCCGAAGGGCAGGGTCTCGGCCGCATCATAGTAAGCGGAGAACCGCTCATAGAAGTCGGCGCCCTGGGCGTCCGTGGGCGGGAGGATACGGATGTTGCCCATGCCGTTGGTCCAGGGGCTGTACTGGGCGCGGGCCTCGTCGATGAAGGTGATGGTACCGTCATCGTTGGTGGTGTAGGTGTAGCCCTCCAGGCCGTAGTTGAGCATGGTCATCAGCTTGGGATCGCTGTTGAGCAGATCCAGGAACATCAGCGCCCGCTCCGGGTTGGGGGAGGTGGCGGAGATGGCCATCATCGCGCCCTGGCCGGAGGTGCAGTCCATGTAAGCGGCGGTCTCGGGGACCATCCGCACGTCGATGCCGCGGGCCTTGGCGTAATCCAGCTCGCAGCCGAAAGCGTAGGACTGGGTGCTGAACAGGTACTCGCCGGAACTCTGGGTGGCGGTGCGGTAGTCGTTGGCCGTCGCGGGGCTCTGGCAGCTGGGGGAGATGAAGCCCTTCTGGGCCAGCTCATAGGTCCGGGCCGCGAACTTGGCGAATTCCTCGGTGCCGAACTTGTTGACGATGGTGGAGCCGATGTCCTTGGAGGGATGCTCGGGATCGTAGTAGTAGCTCAGGACGTTGGCGCCGTTCAGGTCGCCGGTGACCAGGGAGGTGTGGGTGATCATGCGCTCCAGCACCGCCGGCTCGATCAGCAGGGGATAGAAGTCGCCGCCCTTGGCGTCCTTGGCAGCCTGCAGCATCTCCTCGAACTCGTCGGAGTAGTAGTCCAGGCCCGCCTCGCACACGGCGTCTACGTCATAGTCCAGGCTGGCCAGCAGGGTGCCGTTCACGTCCCAGCAGATCTGGGTGGCGGTGTCCTTCAGAGCGGGCACGCCGTAAACGCCCATGCCATCATAGCCGTTGGTGACGGCGCAGTCCCAGATGCCCTGGGGGATCAGCTCGACCAGATGGGGAGCGTACTCCTCCAGCATATCGTCCAGCTTGACCCAGTAGCCGTCCCGGGCGTACTTGTTGTACTCGTTGGCGGACCAGTTGCTGGTGAAGTAGATGTCCACCTTGTCGCCGCCGGCCAGAGCCTGGACGGTGGCCTCGTCAAAGTTGCCCCAGGTGCCCCAGATGGGCTCCAAGGTCACGTTGATCTTCTCCTGCAGGTAGGCGTTGACCTCTTCCATGACCTTCTCGGAGGCATCGGGGGTCACCGTGCTGCCGTGGAACCAGATGCTGAGCGTCACGGGCTCCAGCTCCGTCTCCGAGGCGAAGGCGCTGACGCCGAGCAGGCTGACGAGCATCATGCACGCCAGCAGCATTGCCAGAAGTTTCTTCATGTCTTTTCCTCCATTTTTAAAAATTTTTTGTTATATCTCCGACAGCGTATCGCTGTAACGGCCTTGTCTTGTCAGCCCTTGATGGAACCCACCGCCAGCCCTGCCACGATGTACCGCTGGAAGAACGGATAGGCGCAGGCGATGGGGACCACGATCAGCACCACCAGCACCATCCGCAGGGACTGGGAGGGCATCTTGGCCGCCTCGTTGATGGCCGCCGCCCCCAGCTGCCCGGCCATCTGGTTGAGGTACTGGACGTTGTTTTGCAGCTCCATCAGCAGCGCCTGCAAGGGCTGGAGGACCTTGTTGCGCTTGATGTACAGCAGCGAGAGATACCACTCGTTCCAGAACGCCAGCGCGTTCAAAAGCGCCACGGTGGCCACGCCGGGCTTGGCGATGGGGGCCACGATGCGGAACAGGGTGTGGTACTCCCCGCTGCCGTCGATGGTGGCCGCCTCGATCAGTTCCAGGGGCACGGAACTCTTGAAGAAGGCCCGCATGATGATGATGTTGAAGGGGTTCACCAGCAGCGGCACGATCAGCGCGGCGTAGTTCTCCCGCAGGCCCAGCACCTGGGTGCAGACCACATAGGTGGGGACCAGGCCGCCGCCGAAGATCATGGTGAAGAAGCTGAAGAAGTTGAAGAATTTCCTATATTTGAAGTCCGGCCGGTACAGCACATAGGCGTACAGCGCGCACATGAGCGTGCTGGTCACGGTGCCGACCACGGTGATGAAGATGCTGTTGAAGTAGCTGCGCCAGATCTGGGGCAGCTTGTCGAAGGCGTAGCTGAACGCGTCCGTACTCCAGGACAGCGGCGTGAAGGAATAGCCGATGGCGCGGATGGACTCCTCCGAGGAGAAGGCGATGATGATCACGAAGACGAACGGGATGATGCAGCACAGGGAGAAGGCGGCCATGATGATGTGGATGACTACCTCCGTGCCCAAGCTGACGGAGTTGAGGCGCAGATTCTTTTTCTTCGTCATGTTCTCCACCTCCCCTTAGAACAGGCTGGAGTCGGCGTCGATCTTCTTCACGATGGTATTGGCGCCCAGGATACAGATGAAGCCCAGCACGTTTTGCAACAGGCCCGCCGCGCTGCTCCGGGAGATGTCGCCGGTGACCATGAAGGCCCGGTAGACGTATGTATCGATGACCTGCGTCACCGAGAGGAGCGCGCCGTTTTGCATGGGGACGTTGTAGAACAGGCCGAAGTCCGCGTTGAAGATCTTGCCCACGTTCATGATGAACAGGATGCTGATGATGGTCCGCAGGTGGGGCAGCGTCACATACCGGACCTGCTCCCACTTGGTGGCGCCGTCGATGGCCGCGGCCTCATAGAGCGTGGCGTCGATGCCCGTGATGGCCGCCAGGTACAGCACCGTGGTGTAGCCCACGTTTTTCCATAGGTTGGCGAACACCAGGATAAAGGGCCAGGGGCCTTTGGTGGTGTACCAGTTGGTCACCGCCTCGCCCGCCGCCCGCTGGGCCGCCGGGAGCATACCGTACTGGGCGTCCAGGAAGGCGTTGAGGAAGTAGCTGACCACCACCCAGGACAGGAAGTAGGGGAAGAACATCATGGTCTGGTAGGTCTTGGCCACGAACTTTTTGGTGATCTCGTTCATCATGACGGCCAGCGCCACCGGGATCACCACGCCCAGGACGATGAACACCGCGTTGTACGCCAGGGTGTTGCGGAACATGATCCAGGCGTCGTTGGTCTTGAACAGAAACTCAAAGTTCTTCAGCCCCACCCAGTCGCTGTTGATCAGGTTGCTGACAAAGGAGGGGTTCCGGGGGTTGACCTTGTAGTCCTTGAAGGCCAGCACGATGCCGCCCATGGGCAGATAGCGCAGGAAGAATAGCCATATAGCCGTGGGCGCTGCCATAGAGAGCAGCACCAGCGTCTTTTTGTGCCGGTCCAGCCAGCTGGGACTCAGCCGTTCCGGCCGGGTGCGCCGCAGCTTTTCGTCCATGTTTCCCCCCCTCTTTGTGTCCAAATCGCCAAAAAACGCCAGTGATACACAATGCTGTTTGTTATATTTTACAGAATCGTTCGCTATAAGTCATGGGCGGGCCTTGGCTTTTTTTGCATTTGCTTGTGCGATTTGCTTGGGCTTGGCAAAATGATACCCGCCCGCGGAACGGGTCCGCGGGCGGGTATGGGCGCTGCTTCGGTCAGCGCAGGGAGTTTCTGTATTCGTTGGCGCTGGCGCCCTCCAGCCGCTTGAAGGTCCGGGCGAAGTGGGCGGTGTCGGCGTAGCCCACCATCTCGCTGATCTGGCCGATCTTCAGCCGGGGGTCCGCCAGCAGTTCCTTGGCCCGCCGGATGCGAACGGCGTTGAGGATGTCGTAGAAGTTCTTCCCGGCGTAGCGGTTGAGCAGCTTGGACAGATGCCACTGGGACACATAGCACCGCTCCGCCACCGCCTGGAGGGTCAGCTTTTCGGCGTAGTGCTTCTCGATATAGCCCAGGGCCTGGTTGACGATGAAGCTGCCGGCGGGGGGCGGCTGGTCGGCGGGGGGGTCAGCCGGCGGCGTCAGCTTGTCCAGCCGGGCCACCATGGTCTGCAATGCCTCGGTGATCTCGTCCATCTTGGAGGGTTTGAGCAAAAACCGGGCCACCCCCAGGCGGATGGCCTCCTGGGCGTAGGAGAAGTCCCGGTACCCGGTCAGCACCGACACCTGCATATCGGGAAACTCGCTGCGAAGCCCCGCCAGCATGGTCAGCCCGTCCTGGCCGGGCATACGGATGTCCGTGAATAGGATGTGGGGGCGGAGCTGGCGTATGAGCGCCTCGCCCTCGGCGGCGTCCCCGGCGGTGCCGGCCACCTCGCAGCCGTACTCCGCCCACGGCACCACCCGCCGCAGCCCCTCCACGATGATGTTCTCGTCGTCGATCAATACGACCCGGTACATACAGCGCCTCTCTTATTGACGGTCCCGGCCGGCGGCGGCGCGTACCGCTTCCTCCGCCGTCATGCGGCCGGTGACTACTTTCTGGATGCCGGCGAACAGCTCGCTCTTGGCCTCGGGGGTGATGCAGTCCTGCACCGCGCCGGTGACGCCGGTCAGGTGGGCGTTCACGTCGGCGGCGGACTGCTCCAGGCTGTTCAGCCCCTCGGGCCGGGCGCCGTCCGTCAGCGCCGTCACCTCCGTGCGAACGAAGGTGCTAAGCACCTCGTCGGAGGTCAGCTGGGACACGAACGCGACCGCCGCGTCCCGTTTTTCCTCGTTGTTCCAGGCCTTGCGGGTGATGAAATAGCCCATGGAGATGCCGCCGATGGCCTCCGTGGCCTTCCGCGCCCCCTTGGCAGGCACATAGGCCACCGCGTAATCGGCCAGGTCCTCGGCGTGGCGCTCGGCAAAGTAGCCCATCTGCCAGGAGCCGTCGATAAGGAACGCCGCCTCCCCATCCGCGAACATCCCCACGGTCTCCGCGTCGGTGGCGGTGAGGGTGTTGGCGGGGAAGTACCCCCGCTGGTAGAGCAGGCGGATGTCCTCCAGCGCGGCGATCCACTTCTCCGCCGCCTCGTCCATGACGAGCGCCCCGCTTTCGTCCACCCGCGGTACGTCCAGGTGGTCGGCCAGGGTGCCGTTGTTCATCACGCAGAACTCGAACCAGTAGTGGGGGACCTCGAAAAGGGAGCAGGCGATGGGCGTATAGCCCTGGGCCTTGATGGCGTCGCAGTCGGCCAAAAACTGCTCCCAGGTGTAGTCCGGCCCCGGCATGGCCACGCCGCAGGCCGACAGGACCTTTTTATTTACATACAGGCCCTCCCAGTAGCCGGAGCCGGGCACGGCGTAGTGCCTGCCGTCGGCGGCCTCGGCCAGCATGGAACTCTTCATATTGGAGGCGTAATCGGGGTACTGCTCCCGTATCTCCTCGATGGACACCACCCGCCCGGCGTTGGTCAGCGGGTCTGCGTCCGCGTTGGTGAAGAAAAACAGCACGTCCGGCTCCGAGCCGGTCTCAAAGTCGGTGAGGACCTTGGCCTTCCAGCCCTCGTTGGAGGTGGCGGAGTTGTCCCGGACCTGGACGCCCGTGGCCGCCTCGTAGGCCGCCACCGCCTTTTCAAAGCTGGCCCGGTTGCCGTCGTCGCTGCCGTAGGAGGTGACCACCGTGAGGACAAGAGGCTCCTCCGTGCCGCCGGCCTCCGCCTGGGGGGACGGCGCGCCCGCGCCGCAGCCGGCGCAGGAAAACGCCAGCGCCAGCGCCGATATGAACGCCAGCCATCTCCTCATGGCCGCACCTCCCTCCGGAGATTTGTGCAAATTCCATACAGTTCTAGCTGCATTCTATCATGTTTCTGTGGTTTTTCACAGAGACAGATTTGACTATTCTTGTGCTTTGTTGTCTGTGCTTGTGATTTTTTGCCTGCTTTACAGGGGGAACTCCACCCGGGCCAGGACGGTCCCCGGCGTCTGCTCGGTCACGGTGAGGGTCCCGGCGTCGCCGTATATGAGTTTCAGGCGGCGGTGGACGTTCCGCAGGCCCACCTGGCCCCCGGCGTCGTCCTCCTCCGGATGGCTCAAGAGCCGGCGGACGTTCTCCCGGTCGGCCTTCGTCATGGCGCCGTCATGCTCCACCTCCAGCAC
Organism: uncultured Oscillospiraceae bacterium; assembly: GCA_947630645.1. Classification (GTDB taxonomy): domain Bacteria; phylum Bacillota; class Clostridia; order Oscillospirales; family Oscillospiraceae; genus CAJOIG01. The sequence goes on from CANRIF010000027.1 coordinate 19,729, forward strand.
CATCCGTCCGTCCTGCTGGAAGGCCCGCACCGTAAGCTCGCCGCCCCGCCGGGCGGTGATGTCGTGTTCCACGGCGTTCTCCACCAGGGGCTGGAGGATGAGCCGGGGGACCAGCTGCTCCTTCACGGCGGCGTCGATCTGCTTGCGGACCCGGAGAGCGCCCCCCAGCCGCTCGTGGATGATATACAGGTATGCGTCCACATAGCCCATCTCCTCGTAAAAGGGGATCTGGGCGCGGTCGTCCCGGTCCAGGGCGGCGTTGAGCATGGTGGACAGGGCCTCGATCATGGCGCTGACCCGGCCGTTGCCCGCCAGCCGGGCCTCCCAGTTGATAGTCTCCAGGGTGTTGTTGAGGAAGTGGGGGTTGATCTGGGACTGGAGGGCCTTGATCTTGGCCCGCTGGGTGGCCTGCTGCTCCAGGTACAGCCGCTCGAACTGGCGCTTCAGCTCGGCGGACATGGCGTTGAAGTTGTCATAGAGCCGGCCGAACTCCGCGTTGGGCGCTGTCCCAGTGATCTGGTAGCCCCGCTGGCCGGACTGCACCTGCCGGTTGGCCTGGGCCAGCGTCTCCACCGGGCGGGTCACATGGCGGGAGAAAAGCACCACCATCAGCACCAGCAGCGGCAGCACCAGCAGCGCCGCACCCGCCACCATGCCCGGCAGCGACGGGATGTCCCGCCACAGGTCGGCCGGCTCCAGCCGGGCGGTGAAGGCCAGCTCATGCTCCTCCGCCCGGACCAGGTACCGCACGTCCCCGGCGGCCTCCTGCTCCAGCAGCGTATACGCCCCGTCCCCGTCCAGCCGGAAGGAGGTCCCGTCCAGGGTGTAGCATATATCCTGGACGCGGCCCACGGCTTGCAGCGGCCGCATCAGGTCCGCCGGGTCGATGGCCATCACCACCGAGGCGTAGGGGGTGAAGGTGCTGTCCAAAAGGTTCCGGGCCATGTACATCTGCCCGTCCAGGAAGAGCATCCGGATGGCCGTGTCCGCGTCCGCCATCTGCTCCACGATGGCCGGGGCGCTCTGCTGGCACTGGCGCAGCAGGCTGTACCCGGTGGCGCCGCCGCTAAGCACATAGGCGTCCGCATCCGCGTCCCAGAAGGTGATGAACACGGCCCGGTACAGCTCCTCCCGGGTGAAGTCCTGGCTCAAATAGTCGTTGACGGCGCTGTAAAGGGCGGCGCTGTCCCCGGTCTGCAAATAGTTCAGATAGGCGGCCTTCACCACGCCGTCGTAGGAGACTTCTTTGGAGTCGCTGACCGCCGTCTCCAGCTGCATCCCCACCAGGCGCAGGGCGTTGTTGGCGGCGGCGTCCAGCTCCTGCCGGGCGGCGCGGGTGTAGCTGCTGCCCAAAAGGACGGCGGCCATCACTGCCACGATCAGGATGGGAAGCAGCCAGCAGACCAGGATCGTGGCCACCAGGCCCATCTTCAGGGATATCTTTGGTTTTTTCACGCTGCCGCCTCCTTGTATTATGAAGTAGTAGTTATTAGTGACCCTCTCCAAGGTCATGTGCTACACTGGAAGGGATGCTGTGG
>CANRIF010000028.1 GCA_947630645.1 uncultured Oscillospiraceae bacterium
GCCCTTCAGCACCCACTCGCCGGGGTTGTAGGCGAACCACACGTCCTTGAACTCGATCTCGCCCTCGATGTGGTCCAGCTCGATGGCGTCCGGCTCGTCCACCAGCTCCGGGGCCATGTCGAACACGGCGAATATCTTCTCCGCCGAGGCGAAGGCGGACTGGAGCATATTGAACTGCTCGGCCAGCATCTGGATGGGGTCGAAGAACCGGGAGATATAGAGGTAGAAGGTGACGATGGTGCCGCTGGTGATGGTCTGGCCCAGGAAGGACTTATCCTCGATCACGCCACGGCTGCCCAGGTAGAACAGGCACATCACCGAGGAGATGTACAGCATATACACCATGGGCCGGAAGATGCCGAACACATACATCTGCTGCTGGCGTGCCCGTTTGAGCCGGCTGCTCTTTTCCAGAAATTCGTTCATCTTGGCCTGCTCCCGGTTGAAGACCTGGGTGATCTTCACGCCGGAGAGGTTCTCGGACAGGTATGTGTTGATGTCGGTGGTGCAGTCCTTCACCCGGCGGAAGGCCCGGCGGGTGAGTTTGCGGAAGATGACGGTGAACAGCACCAGAAACGGCATGAAGCACAGCACCATCAGCGTCAGGGCGTAATTGAGCAGCAGCATGGCCCCCAGCACGCCCACCAGCATGAACACGTTTTTCAACATGTTCACCAGGATGTTGGTGAACATCATGGAGATGGCGTTGGTGTCGTTGGTCTCACGGGTGACCAGCTTGCCGACGGGGATGTTGTTCAGCTGCTCGTGGCTAAGGCTCTCGATGTGGGTGAACAGGTCCTGCCGCAGATTGGACAGGATCTTCTGGCCGGTCTTCTGCAAAATGATGGACTGCAGGTAGGTGCAGATCATGCTCACGATCAGCATCCCGGCGTACAGCCCCACCATGACGTACAGCCGCTTCAGCTCGAAGTCGGCCTTGATCAGTTCCTCGATCTGCCCGGTCAGCAGCGGGGACAGAAGGCTGTACGCGATGGACACCATCATGATGAAGAACACCAGCACAAAGCGTTTCCAGAAGGGCTTGGCGTACTTGCCCATCCGGGCCAGGATCTCGCCGTCCTTCATGTGCCGGTCGGTGCTGTACTGCTCCTTCAGGTGCTTGACGTAGTGCCAGAGGATCAAAAACAGCACCGCGAACACGCCGATGATGGCGCCCACGATCAGGATAGGGAGATAATCATGCACTGAGACCGCCTCCTTCCTCGTCCAGCTTTTGCAGTTCCACCATGTGCCGGTAGGCCGGGCAGGCGGCCAGCAGATGGGTATGGGAGCCAACGGCCGAGACACGGCCGTCCTCCAGATAGATGATCTTGTCCATCCGCTCGATGGTGGAGACCCGGTGGGCGATCAGGATGGTGGTGCGCCCGGCCCGGGTCCTGGCCAGGTTCTCCAGGATGGTCTGCTCCGTGGAGGTGTCCACGGCGGACACCGAGTCGTCCAGAATGAGGATGGGCGCGTCCTTCATCAGCGCCCGGGCGATGGAGATGCGCTGCTTCTGGCCGCCGGAGACGGTCACGCCCCGCTCGCCTAGCACCGTCTCGTACCCGGCGGAGAAGCCCTGGATGTCCCCGTCCACGTCCGACAGCACCCCCGCCTGCCGCACCAGGTCGGCGTCCGGTGCGTCCACCGCGAAGCCGATGTTGCGGCTGATGGTGTCGGAGAAGAGAAAGTTATCCTGGGGCACATAGGCGATGGCGGCGCGCACGTCGCGGATGGCCACGTCGTTCACGTCGTGTCCGTCCACGAACACGGTCCCGTCCGGGACGTTGTAGGTCCGCAGCAGCAGGTCCACCAGGGTGGTCTTGCCGGAGCCGGTCTTGCCCACCAGGCCCACGCTCTCCCCGGCCTCGATGGTCACGGACACATGGGCGAGGGCGTCGTACTCCCCGCCGGGATAGCGGAAGGTCAGGTCCTTCAGTTCGATCTTTCCCTTCACGTTCTCCAGCCGCTCCACGCCGGGCCGGTCCTTCACGTCCTGCTCCGCGTCCAGCAGCTCGCTGATGCGCTTGAGGGACGCGGCGCCCCGGCTGGTCATGTCGATCAGCTGGGACACAGCCATGATGGGCCAGACGGTGGAGTTGAAGTAGCCGATGAACTCCATGAGCTGTCCGGCGTTGAAGGTGCCGTGCCACACGAGATACCCGCCGTAGCCCAGGATGATGCAGATCACGCTCTCCACGAACAGGGTCACCAGGATGTTCAGCAGCACCGAGGCGCGGGTGAAGTCCACGTTGGCCTTCTCGTTGAACTTATTGAGTTTCTGGAAGGCCATCAGCTCCTTGGCCTCCTTGACGAAGGCCTTGATGACGGCGATGCCGGAAAAACTCTCCTGGGAGAAGTCGGACAGGTCGGAGAACGCCTGCTGGCGGATGTCCCACTTGTGCATCATGTACCGGCCGATCAGCATACTGGACCCCAGCAGCAGCGCCATGGGGATCATGGCCAGGGAGGTCATCAACCGGTCCATCTGCCACATACGCCAGATGGCCATGCCGCCCAGGGCCAGGGCGTCGAAGGTCATCAAGAGGCCGGAGCCGTAGCAGTCCTGGACCGTGTCCAGGTCGTTGGTGAACAGGCTCATCAGGTTGCCAACCTTGTTGACCTGATAGAACTGGCGGCTCAAGTCCTTGGCGTGGTCGAACATCTCGTCCCGCAGGTGGGCCTCCACCTTGATGGCCGCGCCGAAAAAGCACACGCGCCACAAAAACCGCCCCAGGACGATCATCAGGATGATCCCCACCATGGGCATACAGATCCGGTCCAGCAGGAAGTCCAGATCAAAGGCCACCATCTTCCCGTCCACCAGCACCTGGCCGTCGTTGACGCCGTTGATGACCATCTGGTACAGGTTCGGTATGATCAGCTGCAGATAGTCCACCATCAGCAGCGCCAGCAGCCCCAGCAGCAGCCGCGGGGCATATTTGACGTAGTATCGGTTTATGTATTTGCCGAGAATCATAGAGGGATGCTCCTTGCCGGGTTTGTTTTTTCACACAGATGCAGATTATAGCATACCTATTTAGTAAAAACAAGCGGGGAGAGCGCATTTTTCGCACTCTCCCTTTAATTTCTCGCAATCTTTTTCCCGGGCCCCGTATCAGACCTCCACCACCCGGCTGCAGGCGATGGCCATGGCACCCTTGCCGATATGGCAGGAAACGCTCAAAGAGAGGGGGTCCAGCATCTCCAGCGTCATGTCCGGGAACCGGGCCTCGATCTGCTGCTTCCAGCCCTCCGCCTCCTCTGCGGTGCAGGTGTAGGCCGCCAGCAGGTGGACCTTGTGGCCGGCGAACCGCTCCCGGATATCCTTTTCCATGGCGTCCAGCATCTTCTCCCGGGCAGCCTTCATGCCCCGGACCTTGGCAAAGGCGTCCAGCTTCTCCCCCTGGATCTGCAGCACCGGTTTGATGTTCAGCACCGCGCCCAGCGCGGCCCCGGCCGGGGTCACCCGCCCGCCCTTTTTCAGGTATTTGAGGGTGTCCACGGTGATGTAGATGCTGCTCTCCAGCTTCTCCCGCATGAGAACGTCCACGATGGCCTCGGCGTCCATGCCCTTTTGGGCCATCTCCAGGGCGTCCATCGTCGCCTGGCGCTGAGTGATGGAGATGCGCTGATCATCCACCACGAACACCCGCCCGGCGTAGGGCTCCTCGGCGGCCAGGAACTCCGCCGTCTGGCAGGAGGCGGAAAGGCCGCTGGACATGGGGATGTAGATCACCTTGTCGTTCTCCGCCAGCAGCGCGTCCCACAGGTCCGTCACGTCCCCTGGCGACGGCTGGGAGGTGGACACGTCCGCACCGGCCTCCAGCTTCTCGTAAAACTGTGCCTGGGTCAGCGTCACGTCCTCGTAATAGAGTTCCCCGTCGATGAAAAACGGCATGGGCAGCACCCGGATGCCAAGTTCCTTCGCCGCCGCCTGGGTGATGCCGCTGTTGCTGTCCGTTGCCACCGCGATCTTTTCCATCGTGTCGTCCTCCTGTCGCATTTTATAAAATCATATCAAATCCTGGAAGTAAACGCAATGGCACTTCCCCACAAGGCCGCAGGCCGCCGCGGGCCGTTTTTTTATCCATTTTTTCGGTCCTCCCCCCGCCGTCCGGTTGCGTTTTCCCCGGAAAGGGAGTATAGTGAAGAAAAACTTTGGAGGTGCGCCATGTGTACTGCTGCAACTTATAAGACGAAGGACCACTATTTCGGCCGGAACCTGGACTATGAGTTCTCCTACGGCGAGAGCGTCGCCGTCACGCCCCGGAACTATCCCTTTCATTTCCGGCGCATGGGCGAGCGGAACAGCCATTACGCCATGATCGGCATGGCCTTCGTCCAGGACTACCCGCTCTATTACGACGCCACCAACGAGAAGGGGTTGAGCATGGCGGGACTGAATTTCCCCGGCAACGCGGACTACAAGCCCGCGCAGCCCGGCAAGGACAACGTCTCCCCCTTCGAGTTCATCCCCTGGATACTGTGCCAGTGCGCCACCGTGGCCGAGGCCCGGGTGCTGCTGGCGCGGATGAATATGCTGGACGAGCCCTTCAGCCCCCAGATGCCCCTGTCCCCCCTGCACTGGATGATCTCCGACCGGGACGAGAGCATCGTGGTGGAGTCGGTGAAGGACGGCCTGAAGGTGTACGACGATCCGGTGGGCGTGATGACCAACAACCCTCCCTTCGACTACCATATGACCAACCTTGCCAACTACATGAACGTGACACGGGACATCGCGGTGAGCCGCTTTGCCGAGAACTACCCCCTGGAGGCGTTCAGCCGGGGCATGGGCGGCATCGGCCTGCCGGGGGACCTGTCCAGCGCGTCCCGGTTCGTGAAGGCGGCCTTCACCCGGCTCAACTCCCTGTCCGGGGACAGCGAGTCGGAGAGCGTGAGCCAGTTCTTCCACATCCTGGCCTCCGTGGCCCAGCAGCGAGGCTGCTGCCGGGTGCCGGACGGCTTTGAGTACACCATTTACAGTTCCTGTTGCAACACGGACAAGGGCGTCTATTATTACACCACCTACGAGAACAGCCAGATCACCGCCGTGGATATGCACCGGGAGGACCTGGACGGCGCCGCCCTCGTCTCCTATCCCCTGGTCCAGGGCCAGCAGATACGCTGGCAGAATTGAGAGCGCGGGCATGAAATGGCTCATCGCCTCGGACCTGCACGGGTCCGTCCCGGCCTGTGCGGGGCTGGCGGCGGCCTTCCATCGGGAAGGCGCGGACCGGATGCTGCTGCTGGGCGACATCCTGAACCACGGCTCGGTCCGGGACGCGGAGCGGGTGGCGGAGATGCTCTCCCCTCTGGCGGATGTCATCATCGCCGTCCGGGGCAACTGTGACACCGACGGGGACCTGGAGCGGCTGCCCTTCCCCGCCTGGGAGACGTGCCGCGTCTTCCCCACCGGCCGCGGCCCGTTCTTCTTCGCCACCCACGGCCACATCTACAACAGCGCCCACCCGCCCGATGGGATGCAGCCGGGGGACATCCTCCTGCACGGCCACACCCATGTGCCCATGACGGAAAACCACGGCCGCTTTCTGTGCTTCAACCCCGGTTCCGTGGGGCGGCCCCGCTGGGGCAGCGAGGCGGGGTACATGACACTGGAGAACGGCGTATTCTTGTGGAAGACCCTCTCCGGCGAGGAATACCGCCGCTACGAACTATGAAAAGACCCGGAACGGGATGCCGTTCCGGGTCTTCCTTTTTGTTCGCGTCCGGTCAGTCCGCCGGGCCGTCCTCGCCCTTGGCCTCGGGAGCTGGCTCTTCTTCCTTCTCCACCTTATGCCCGCAACTGGTGCAGAAAAGGCTGCCCGGCTCCAGCACCGCGCCGCAGTTGGAACACACGGGCTTGCCCGGCTTCTCCTCCGGCTTGGGCTGCTCGATCTTGCAGCCGCAGGCGCTGCAGAACTGGGCGCCCTGGGGCACGTCCGCGCCGCACTGGGGGCACTTGCCCACGCCGCGGATCTCCTTGATGCGCTCCTTGGCCTCTGCGATCTGGGCGAACATCTCGTTCACCTTCTGGACCTCCTCCGCCGCTACGGCCGGGGCGTCCTTGCTTGCCTCATAATAGGCCCGTCCGATGGCGGTGTACAGTTCGGTGATCTGCTTTTCAAGGGACGACACCTGGCTGTTGAGGCGGGTCACCTCCGTCAGGTTCTTGGTCTGCTGGGCCACGTTCTGTCCGGCGTTGCTGATCTTCTGGCCCAAATTCTCAAAAAATGCCATATCAGGACCCTCCATGCAAAGATTTCGTGTGCCGCCGGCCCTGGCGGGGGCGGCAGTATCCGATATTCAAATTATACCGGAGTTGCCGCCGCCTGTCAAGGACCGGTCGAAACCAGTTGACTTTTGTCGGCGCCCGTTCTATAATTTTAAAAGTCCATTCATCGTGCGTTCACAGACCGTACATGATTTTCATAAGGAGGTCCCATAGATATGAGATATTGCAGCAAATGTGGCAGTCCCATCCCCGACGGCGCCGCCTTCTGCGGCAACTGCGGCGCGCCCGCCGCGCCCCAGAAGCCGGCCGCTCCCGGAAAGCCCGCGGCCGCGGCCACGGCGGTTGCCGTCAAGAGCAAGACCCCCCTTATCATCGGCGCGGCCGCGGCGGCGGTGGTCGTGGTGCTGGCGGTGGTGCTGATCTCGGTCTTCGCGGGCCGGTCCCATTCCGGTCCCGCCCAGCAGTTCATCTCCTACCAGCAGCAGCTCCTCTCCCAGGTCACCGCGCCCGTCCAGTCCGCCGGCGACACCGCCAAAAAGGGCGTGAAGACCGACGTCACCATCTCCGCCAGCGTGGATTCGCCCGTGATCAACGCCTTCCTCAACGGCACCTCCCTCACCATGAAGATGGACGCCAGCCAGGACCGGGCCCTTATCAACGAGCAGATATCCATGATGGGCAGCGCCGTCCTCAACGCCACCATCACCTATGAGGACGGGAAGCTGGGCGTCTACCTGCCGGAACTGGACGAGAACTACTATGTGGTCGACCTGACCGATATCTTTGCGGCTCTTCAGGACGAGTTCGGCAACTATCTCGATCACATCCCCGGCGGCGACGCCATCAACCCGTTCCCGGCCGTCGCGACGCTGCTCTCCAGCGGCGAGGCGGGCGACATCGTCCGGGCCCTGCGGCCCTATCTGAACACCCTGCTGACGCTGGTCAACGACCAGAGCGTCACAAAGGAGGAGAATGTCTCCGTGACGCTCTCCTCTGTCCCGGCGCCGGTGTCCTGCACGGTCTACACCTTCTCCCCCCGGGCGGAGGACGTGGAGAATATGCTCACCGCCCTGGCCGGCCAGCTGGAAAAGGACAAGGACCTCCGCTCCGCGCTGGGAGGTTTCTACTCCTATGTGCTGGAACTGGCACCCAGTATGCTGGAGGGCGCCCCCTCCGACAGCCCGGACCAGATTGCCGACGAGGAGCTCAAGCAGGCCGCCCAGGACATCCGGGACAGCGCCGCCAACATCGCCCAGGAGTACGACCGCCAGCTGGACCTGACATGGACCCTGGCCGTGGAGGGCGACGAGATACGCCAGATCGCCGTGGATGTCACCGACCTGACCACCTACCAGAACGGCGGCCTTGTCTATGAGTCCGCCGACCAGGCCGACGGCCAGCACGGCCAGTTCCTGTACATGGCCGAGAACGGCGACACCATGCCCCTTCTCTCGGTCCTCACCGGCGAGGCCGACGGCCGCCACAGCGGCACCATCACCCTGAACGCGGGCAGGGACACCATCGTGATCGGCTATGACACCCAGCCGGACAAGAAGTCCCCCCTAGGCGTCGCCTACGGCGAGTATTCCCTCTTCACCCAGCGTATGCCGGTGGAGTTGGCCTTCACCGTGGCCGACGGGGCGGACGGCGGCACGGACCACACCGTCACCATCACCGGTGATTCGGCGATGTTCGGCGGCTATTTCAGCGAATTGTCCGTGACGATGAACGTCACGGACGGTACTTCCGCCGTCTGGCCCGACGCCGCGCCGGTGGATATCAGCGACTACACGCCCGACCAGTTCGAGCAGCTGCTGGGGTCCTTCGTCAACGCGATGGATAACGACGTACTGGGCAACCTAGACGCCCTGTTCGGCGATGCCTGGTAACGAGCCCATGTGCATACTGACGGGAGCGGAGAAGCGCTACGGCGTCTCCGCTCCTGTCCTTGGTCCGCTGGACCTCACCCTCCGCGCCGGCGAGGCGCTGGGCGTGCGCGGGCCTAACGGCGCGGGCAAAAGCACCCTGCTGGCCATGATGGCGGGGGTGCTGCGCCCCGACGCGGGCAGCTGCGTCCGCTCGGCCGCCGCCCTCTCCCGCACCGGGTACGTCCCCCAGGACCTCTCCCTCTACGAGAGCCTGACGGCCCGGGACAACCTGCGCTTCTGGGCACTGGCCTGCGGGATGCCCGCCAAGGCCACGGCCATCCGTACCAAGTGGCTGCTGGAGCAGCTGGAGCTGACCGGCCGGGAGCGCCAGAGCGTGAGCGCCTTTTCCGGCGGGATGAAGCGGCGGCTGCACCTGGCCACCGCCCTGATGTTCCCGCCCGCGCTGCTGCTGCTGGACGAACCCACCGTGGGCGCGGACAGCCACTCCGCCGGGCTGATCCTGGCCATGATCGCCCGCCTGCGGGACGCGGGCTGCGCCATTGCCCTGGTGAGCCACCGGGACGGCGACCTGGAGCAGGTCTGCACCCGCATCCTCACCCTGGAGGCCGGCCGCCCCGTCCGGGAGGAGACGCGCCCATGAGAGGTCTGCGGGCGGCGGTATACAAGGACATAAAGCTGTTTCTGCGCGGCACGGGGCTGTTGGCCCTGGTGCTGCCTCTTTTGCTGCTCCCGGCCCTGCGGTGGGGCATGGGCGATCTGGCCGCCCAGAGTTCCGTGCGGCCCTTCCCCATCGCCGTGCGGGACCTGGACGGCACGGTCATGTCCCGCTCCCTCGTCTCCCAGCTCCGCCAGGTCCAGCTGTTCTCCGAGGTGCGGGAGCTGACCGCCGGGGACACGGACCAGGACGCCCTGGACGCCGGCGCCGCCGCGGCCGTCACCATCCCCCGGGATTTCTTTTACGAACTCTACACCATGGCCGACTGCCCCGTCACTGTGACGCTCAACGGGGCCATGGGGCTGGAGAGTTCCCTCTTCCAGACCGTCTTCCGCGCGGTCATGGGCATCGTCCGTGCCGACCAGGCCGCCCAGCTGGGCCTGCACACGTTCCTGTACGGCCCGCCCGACGACCAACAGCTCCGCACGGTGTTCGACACCACCGCCCAGGACCTGTTCCAGGACGTGCTGGGCCGGCAGAACATCTTTGACGCCGGTGCGGAGACGGCGGACCTGGCCGGGGCGCTCCAGCGGCGGCTGCTGGCCTGCATCCTGTCCGTGTGCGCGCTGTTTTTCGCCCTCTCCGCGGCAAAGACGCTGCCGGAGGAGGCGTCGCTGGGGGTGCTGGGCCGCTTCCGCGCCCTGGGGGGACGGCTGGGCGCCTTCCTCTTCTCCAAACTCTGCGCCGCCTTCCTGATGACGGTCCCGGTGCTGGCGCTGGCGGCGGCGCTGCTCCCCGCCGCAGACATCGGCTGCCTGCTGGCGCTGGACGCGCTGCTGCTGTGGGCGGCCTTCGGGCTCCAGACGGCCCTGGCCGCCTGGAGCGGCAGCGCCGCCGCGGCCCAGCGGTGGGGCAATATTTTGATGCTCCTGTCCCTGGCCGCCGGGGGCGCCCTATGGCCCCGCACAGCCCTGCCCGCGCCCATGGCGCTGCTTGGCCGGCTGACCCTGCCCTATTACGCCTGCCTCGGCCTGGAGGCCTGGACCCAGCGTTTCTCCTTTGGGGAACTGGCCGGGCTGCTCTGGCCGCTGGTCATCATGGGCGCGGCGGGCCTGGCCCTGGCCGTCCCCGGCCTTCGCCGCCGGAGAGCGGACCGCGCTCCAGCCATCCGGGCCGCCTCGCCTACACAGTCCAGTGGCCCCGTCCCCGCTCCCGCCGCCGGGACCGGACGGCGGCTGGCGGGCCTCGGGCTATTCAAGCTGCGGGCCGTGTCCGGCGGCGCGGCGGGCCTGGCGGTGACGCTGGCGGCGGCCCTTTTCTGCGGCGTGGCGTCGGCCTCCGTCCGCAGCGCGTCCACGGATGTGCTGCGGCTGGCCGTGTGCGACGAGGACGGCACCGCGCTCTCGGCAGAGCTGGCGGCCTCCATCGATGGAGAGGAGGGCGTCCAGGCCCTTGCCGCCGATCTTCCCGCCGCCCGGCGGGCGCTGGTGCGGGGCGAGATCGAGGGCATTTTGGTGATCGGCGCGGGATATGCCGACGCGCTGGCCGCGGACCAGGGCGGCGCCCTCCGCTACGAGAGCGCGTCCTCCTCCCTCTCCATCCAGGGCGCCCGGGAGGTGGCCGCGGGCAAGTCCAGCGCCCAGCGCAGCGTCCTTCGCGCCCAGGCCCAGGCGGAGCAGACCCTGTGCCGGCCCCTCGACGAGGCGGAACGCGGCGCTCTCGCCGATGCCATCGCCGCGGCAGAGGAGACGATCCCGGCGCTGTATGTGCTGGACACAGCGGACGGCACGCCGCTGCCGCCGCCCTTCGTGCCGGGCCAAATGAGTTTCGCCGCCCTGACCGTGCTGTTCACCCTGCTCACCGCCGCCTCCTGGTGCGGCAGCGCCGGGGCGCGGCTCACCGAGCGGCGGATGCTCTCCCTGCCCCGCGGGCGGCTGGTGGCATATGCCAGCGACTGCCTGGCGCTGGCGCTGCTGGGCGGCCTGGTGATGGCCGCGGCGCTGCTCCCCGGCGGGGACGCCGCGTCCCTCCCGGCCGCGGCGCTGTATGTGCTGGCGGCGGCGGCACTGGCATTGGCCCTCGTCCGCTTCACCGCTCTCGCCGGCCGGGTGGATGCGCTGGCCCCGCTGCTGGCGCTGCTGCTGTGCCTGGCGGGCGGGTGCTTCATGGACCTGGGCCAGCTCTCCCCCGCCATGGACGCGCTCTCACTGCTGTCCCCCGCGGGCCTCGCCGTCCGCGCCGCGGATGGGAGCGTCGGCGCATCTGCCGCCCTGGCCGCCGTCGCCGCCGCGCTGTTCGTCCTGGGGATGCCCCGGCGGGAGAAATAGGGCCAGATCGCAATAGACCGCCGCAAAACCGTGTTTTGCGGCGGTCCTTTTTTGCCCCCGGCGGCAGGCATCAAACGTCCTCCAGGGTGCGCTGTATCTTCTCTATGAGCTCGTCCACGGCCGCCGGCACGCTCCGGCCCCGGACGTTCAGCCAGCCGATCTGCACGTCCCTGTCGAAGTTGGCGATGGGGCGGCTCACCAGCTGCGGCCCCGCGAAGCCCTCGCTCAATATCCCCGTGCCGATGGAGAAAGCGTCCGTGTGCCGCAGCACGTTCATCATGGTCGCCCGGTCGATCACATAGATGTGGTTCTGGTTCCGGTTGAACCGCTGGATATAGACCTCCTCGGAGAAGTTGTCTGACAGGGACGAATCCGCCTCGAAGGACGCAAAGGGGTATCGGGCCATCTCCTCCAGGGTCACCTCCTCCCGGGAGGCCATGGGGTGATCCTCGCGGAAGAAGACCTTGGCGTTCACGGTGGCGATGGTGTTGAACTCCACCCCCTTGACGGCCAGGTGCTTTTTGATGAACGGCTCGTTGGACCGGGAGATGAAGATGATGCCGATATCGCTGCGGTTGGTGCAGACATCGTCGATCACCCTGTACATATTCTCCTCCCGCAGGTGGATCTCATACCGCTTGGGGTCGATCTGGCGGAAATAGTCGATGAAGGACTTGATGATGAACGGATACCGCTGGGTGGACACGGTGAGCCGGAACACCCGCTCGTTCTGGTCCTGGGCGTAGATCTCCTGCATCTGGTCGTACTGCATCAGCAGCGGCCGGGCGTAGGAGAGAAACTCCTTGCCCTGCTCCGTCAGTTCCACGCCCCGGCGGGAGCGGTGGAAGATCCGGATGTGCAGTTCCTCCTCCAGCGAACGCAGGCAGGCGCTCAAATACGCCTGGGCGACGTACTGGGACTCCGCGGCCCGGCTGATGGAGCCGCAGTTGGCGATCTCCACCACATACTTGATCTGCTGAAAGGTCATCTTTTATCCCTCCTGGCCGCCCATGGGGCGGCTATATTTTATTTTACCATGTCGCACGGTTCCGGCGCCAGCCGGGAGTGCGACTGGTATTTTGATGTAGAATAGCGGCTTTGCCGCTATTCTACCATAATGATTTTATTATGCAATATCATATAAATGAAATATTGGTCTTTCCGCGGCGGATGATGTATCTTATAGAGGGAGGGCCTGCCGGCCCGCGCCCCGGCAAGCGCCGGAAACACAGAAAGATGAAAAAAACCACACCGCCGGGCCATGGCGCGGGTGGCGCGATATCCCCGCGATCGGCCCACAAAGGAGGAGACAGCATGAAGATCACCAGCGTGGACGTATTCGACTTTGGGAAGTGCTTGAGTTACGACGACTGCTCCCCCATCTGCATCCGCATCAACACGGACGAGGGGATCTGCGGCTTCGGCGAGGTCGGTCTGGCCTACGGCAACGCCCATTACGCGGGCATCGGCATGGCCCGGGACTTCAGCCAGCTGATCGTCGGCATGGACCCCCTGAACAGCGAGGCCATCCGGGAGAAGCTGTTCCGCCAGACCTTCTGGGGCATGGGCGGCGGTACGGTCATCAGTTCCGGCCTCAGCGCCATCGACATCGCCCTCTGGGACATCAAGGGAAAGTACTACGGCGTGCCGGTCTACCAGATGCTGGGCGGCAAGACCAACCAAAAGCTGCGCGCCTACGCCAGCCAGATCCAGTTCGACTGGGACCTGGAGGACGCCAGCCTCAGCCAGCCGGAGCAGTACGCCGAGGCGGCCAGGAAGGCCGTCGCCCAGGGGTACACCGCCGTGAAGGTGGACCCCATCGGCTTCTCCGCCGAGGGCATCTGGCAGCGCACCGTGAAAAGCCCCGAGTGGCGGACCATGGGCCAACTCCCGCCGAACGTGCTGAAAATGGTCCGGGCGCGGCTCCAGGCCATCCGGGATGTGAGCGACACTTTGGACATCATCATCGAACTGCACGCCTTCACGGACACCAGCGCCGCCATCCAGCTGGCCAACTATGTGGACGATCTGGGCATCATGTACTACGAGGAGCCGGTCCACCCGCTGAACCCCGTGTCCATGCGGGAGATCAAGTCCAACATCAAGATCCCCGTGGCGTCCGGCGAGCGCATCTACGGCCGGCTCGGCTTCCGGCCCTTCTTTGAGAGCCGGGCGCTGGACATCATCCAGCCCGACGTGTGCAACTGCGGCGGCATCTCCGAGACGAAAAAGGTCTGCGACATGGCCGACACCTACGACATCAAGGTCCAGGTACACGTCTGCGGCGGCCCCATCTCCCAGGCCGCGGCCCTCCATGTGGAGACGGTGATCCCCAACTTCCTCATCCACGAGCAGCACTCCTACGGTCTGAAGGAGGGGCTTATCAGCACCTGCAAGTACGACTACCGGCCGGACCGGGAGGGCAACCTCGTCGTTCCCGAACTGCCCGGCATCGGCCAGGAGATCACCCAGGAGACCATGGAAAAAACGCTGGTCTGCACGGTGAAATAAGCCACGGCTCTACATCATGAACAAAGGCGCGCTGCAAACGCAGCGCGCCCATTTTTGTGCCGGATTTATTTCCGCCTGCCCCAGCCGGACCACTTGTCGGCCAGGGAGTTGATCTGGCCCGTGAACTTGACCAGCTCCTTGTTGGGGATCTCCCGGCAGGACTGGGCCATCTCCGTCAGCCGCCGGCAGGCCGCCAGCAGCGCGCCGAACACGCCCTCGTTCCGGGCCTGCTTGGAGGTCTTCTTCTCCACCGGCACGCCCTTCGGGTCCTCCAGCAGCTGCCCGGCGGCCAGGTCGTACACCGCGCCGGAATAGGGCGCGTAGGTGTTGAATCCGTATTCCTCCCGCAGGCACTTGGCGTAGTTCTCGCAGCTCCCGTCCTCCCCGTGGTTGACGAACACCATGGCGGGCTTCTCCTTGAAGGCGGTGATCCAGCGGATCAGCCCGTCCTTGTCGGCATGGCCGCTCTTTCCGGTGAACACGCATATCTCCGCGTTCACGGCCACATCCTCGCCGAACAGGGAGATGTGATCCTTTCCCTCCTGGATGGCCCGGCCGGTGGTCCCTGCGGCCTGGTAGCCCACGAACAGGATGGTACATTCTTTCCGCCACAGGTTGTGCTTCAGATGGTGGCGGACACGGCCGGCGTCGCACATCCCGCTGGCGGAGATGATGACCTTGGGGGTCTTGTCGAAGTTGATCTGCTTGGACTCCTCGCTGGACACGGCGATCTTCAGCCCCGGGAACACCAGCGGGTTGATGCCCTGGTCCAGCAGCGCCTGGGCCTCCGGGTCGAAATATTCCCGGTCGCACTGTAAGAAGATGCCCGTGGCCTCGTTGGCCAGGGGGCTGTCCATGTACACAGGCCACTCCCCGTGGCCCGTGACCAGGCCCTCCAGCTTCACCTGCCGAATGAAGTACAGCAGTTCCTGGGTGCGGCCCACTGCGAAGGACGGGATCACCAGGTTGCCGCCCCGGTCCAGTGTCCGCTGGATGACGCCGGCCAGAAACTGCACGTTGTTCACGTCCGCCTTCTTGTGGTAGCGGTCGCCGTAGGTGGACTCCGTGATCACATAGTCGGCGGACTCCAGGTATTGGGGGTCGTTGATGATGGGCTGATTGAGGTTGCCGATGTCGCCGCTGAACACCACCTTTTTGGTCACGTCCCCCTCCGTCAGCCACACCTCGATGCTGGCGGAGCCCATCAGGTGTCCCGCGTCCACGAAGCGGATGACCACGTTCTCCGCGATGTGGATCGGTTCGCCGTATTCGCAGGGGCGCAGGTGGCCGATGGCCGCCTCCGCGTCGTCCATGGTGTACACCGGCTCCACCGCCGGGCCGCCGGACCGCTTGGACTTGCGGCTCTTCCACTCCGCTTCCGACTCCTGGATGTGGGCGCAGTCGCGCAGCATGATCTCGCACAGGTGGCTGGTGGCGCGGGTGGCGTAGATGGGTCCGGAATAGCCCCGCTTGCACAGCAGCGGCAGGTTGCCGGAGTGGTCGATATGGGCGTGGGTCAGCAGCACGAAGTCCAGCTTGTTCACCGGCACCGGGATGTCCTGGTTCTCGAACACGTTCTGGCCCTGCTCCATGCCGTAGTCCACCAGCCCGTATATGCCGCCCACCTCTATGAGCGTGCAGCTGCCCGTCACCTCATGGGTGGCGCCGAGGAAAGTGAGCTTCATCCGTTCCGTCTCCCTTCCGTGTCTTTTCTGGTACTATGATACACCTTTTTCCGCCGCTTCGCAACGGGAAAACGCCCCGCCCCGCTGCTCTTCTTCTCCAAAACTTGACAACCGCCCGGCACGACATTATAATTGCAAGTAACCAGACTTGAGAAAGGAGGACGGACAGAATGCTTGTTCTCAGCATCATCCTGATCGTTGCCGGCGCAGGCTCCCTCATTTTCGGCTACACCCAGAACAACAGCCTGGAACGCCAGCTCGAGACGCTCTTTTCCACGGGCAACAGCAACCCCGGCACCACTTGGATCATCATTGGCGCCATCGCCGCCGTTGTCGGCGTCATCCTGTTGATCGCCAGTATGTCCAAAAAGAAGAACTGAACCCACCCCGCAGCAAAGAGGAGAGCGCGCCGTCCGGCGCGCTTTTTCCGTTGATTTGACTTTGGCGGTGGAAAGTGATATCATGCGATTTGTATCATTGCGCCATTTTTCGTCAATCTCCGCGCTCCCGCCCCATGGGAGGCGCGTTCCATTCCCCGGAGGGATCGCATGATAAGACGTGTTCTTCTGCTTATACTGGCCTTCGCGCTGCTCTGCTCTTCCGCCCCGGCCTCATGGGCCAGCGGGGAGCCGGACGGCGGGACCCCGGCTGTCAGCGCGACGCTCGTACCCAGCCCGACGCCCGAGCCCACGCCGACCCCCGCCCCTACCCCGACGCCGGCCCCCACGGCCACGGCCGCGCCCACCGCAGTGCCGTCGCCCACCGGCTCCTGGGAGGAGCGGGACGGCGGGATGGTCTTCCTGGACGGCAGCGGCGAGCCGGTGACCGGCTGGCAGCAGATCGACGGCAAGCTCTATTACTTCCGCCCCAGCGGACGCATGGCCGTCGGCTGGGTGGGCGTGGACGGCCTGCGGTACTACTTCGGTGACGACGGCCAAGCCTACACCGGTCTGCGCTATGCGGAGAGCCCCAACGGGGATTACGGGATGTATCTCTTCTCCGACGAGGGCGTGATGCAGGAACACGGCGCGGTGGCCCTGCTGGGGAAGACGTACCGCATCGGCGCCGACGGCGTCATCCAGGGCTACGCCACGGACGTGTCGCCCAAGGCGGCGGCAGTGCTGGACGAGATCGGCTGGGACCTGCGGGCCGCCTTCAACTGGGCGGCGTCCATGCCCTATTTCGACCGGGAGAACCGGGCGCCGGAGGGCGCGGTCCACACCGAGTGGTACGCCGATTACGGCTTCACCAACCGCCAGGGCAACTGCTACGTCATGGCCGCCACGTTCTACCAGATGGCAAAGCTGCTGGGCAGCGAGGTCTATTATATCGAGGGCTATGTGGGCGCGGCCGGCGGGGGCGTCGTCCCCCACGGCTGGACCGAGATGGTCATCGACGGCGAGATCTATGTGTGCGACCCGGATTTCACCAACGAGGAGGGCATCGACGGCTTCCAGATCTGGTACGAGAAGCCGGAGACCTGGTGGTACACCGAATACGCCCGGGTCGACTGACGCCTCCCCAAAAAAGCACATAAGCGCCAGGGAGCGAACTCCCTGGCGCTTATCGTATTTATTTCCGGTTCATCTCCTCCACGAAGGAGGCGCTCTTGGCCGTCAACTCCACCCACGCGGGGCGAAAACCGCTCCGGATGGCGTTTCGCACCGAGCGGATATTCGACCACGCGGCGCAGTAAAAGGGGACCTTCCCCCTTTCTAGGATCGCCAGGGCCAGGCGGCTGGTGAGCGCGGAGGCGACGCCCTGCCGCCGGTACGCGGGCAGCACGTCGACGCCGATCTGCCACATCCCCTCGCAGTCGGCGGAGCATCCCGCGAGGCCGACCAGCCGCCCGCCGTCGTAGGCGCCCACGCCCAATATATCCAGTTCCCGGCGCTTTTCGCACAGCGCATTGCTCCACGCCGACACGTACAGCGGCGCGAAGTCCTCCGGGTGCAGCAGCTTCACCGTGTACGGACATTCCAGGGGCCGCAATTGCCCCAGGTCAGGCAGAAAGTACTCCGCCATAAAGCAGATACGCAGCCCGTCCCTCTGCAATGCGTCGTTCAAAACGTGCAGGTTCGGCGTCTCAAAGCAATGCTCCGCCGGGAACCGGCCGATATAATCGGTCACAGCGGCGCGGCATCTCTCGCTGACGGAGGCGACGATGTTGTTCCCGTAGGAGATCAAATTACAGTCAAAGGGCAGCGACAGGTATTTCCTTGCGCCCGGCGCGGCGGCGGACAGCACCACTACGTTCTCTGTCCGCATGAGATCCTCCGCGCGGCAGTTGGCGTCAACGGCGGACTGCTCCATGGCGATCCGCAGGATATCCTCATTGGTAAAACGCATATCTGACCTCACAATTGTTCAAATGGAGACTCCGGCGCTTTTCAGCAGCTGGCAGCTTCGCAGGAACAGCTCGTTCGTATCGGCGATCCCGCCGCTGACGGACAGCAGCGGGGAAACGACCTCGTCGGCAAAGGCGGCGTTCCCGATGATCCGCAGCGTGAAGCCGTACCCCAGTTCCCCCAGCACCTTCTGGGCGTCAGCAACGCAGGGGACGGCGTCGTTCATCACAGCGGGGTTGATTTTGGGAGAGGCAAAATAGACCTCCGCCCGCTTGGTGCCGAAATACCCGTAAATGCACATGGCTGTGCGGATGCACTTATTCACGATCTTGGACACCGTGGCCTCCCGGTCCCCATATTGCAGGCCGAACTCATGAAACGCCACGTCCACCGCGTACAGGCTGATCTCGCCGTCCTGGAAGCACACGCCCAGCGCGTCGCACTCGCCCTGCTGGATGATCTGGGAGAGAGAGGAACTTTTCTTGTAGATGTGATACCCGTATTTCTCCTGGAAGAAGCGGTCGGTGGCCTCCTTGACCGCCTCCAGTTCTTCGCGGTGGCCCAGCGGCCACTGGGGCGATGCCTTCCAATTCGTCTGCACCACCTGGCAGCCCTTGATGTGCCGGAGCCACGAATAAAACAGCGACTCGCCCATCTCTATCTTCATTTCCCGCCCCCGCTTTCGTTCGCATCGTCCGCCGGCCCGGTCATTTCCGGCAGCGTCGCCGCGTCGGCCACGATGTCGGTGATAAGCTGCTGGAAGTCGGCCGCGGTTTGCCTCGTTATGACAGGCTGGCCCGTTTCCGCTTCAAGCGCCTGCCGCGCAACGCCGGCCACCTTGCCGCCGCGCTGTGCCACCCGTTGATTCTCTGGAAGGCCCTGCGGTTTTTCTACTTTGGATATATCCCTTGTAGACGCCTCGGCAAGCATGGTCAGCACAAGTTCCAGGTCGCTCATGTTGTCCCGCAGGTTCTCCTTTTTCAGACCTTTCAGCTGCTTGTACTGCCGGGTGGTCATCCCCGCCCAGGCGCGGGTGATCTCATCAGTGAGAATGGCATAATCCCGGCCCTTTGACATCCCGCGTTCTTTCCATTCGTCGGTAAGCTCATTTCGGATGCGGATCGCCAGGAGCCGCTGATGCACCCATTCCTCGGAGTAGCCCTTTTTCAGATATGTCTCAAGGGCCCGGTCAATGGCCTGTTCGGGGTCGATCGTCTCCTCGATGCGCTCCCGGCCCACCTGGGCCAGCCACAGCTTGAAGGGCTCCGCCTTGGGCGACGGGATGGATTGGATGATACGCAGGAGCTGCTGCGTGTCGGCCACGTCGGTAAGGCGCTTTTTACCATCGGCAGCCGTCATTTTCAACTGCTTACAATTTGTAAGCAGTTCATTTGCACCCTCACTGGCCATGCGATTCTTTAGCACGGCCCAATATGTACTGGCATGACGGGTATCGGGCTGATCTGTCAAAACAGCCACCACATCAACGATAGAGAAGTACCACTCTTCTTTTTCCGCATCCCAGGCTGTGCGGATCTTCTTATCCTCAAAAAGCTGGATATTGTTTTTCAGTTCTCCCATAAGCGGCCTCTCTTTCTTTATCCACGCATCTGAATGTGTCAAGTGTATCATACTTCACTTATGTTTTCTACCACGAAATGCGCCTCACCGTAAGACGCATCTCCAGACACAAACCGCCGCCGGGCCGAAGTCCAAAAAGAGGGACACGCAAAAGCGTGTCCCTCCAGGGCTCCCATGGAAAACCAACGGAGCGGATTTTCAATGTTCGCGCGAAGTCGCGCGTCAATTCGGAGCGAAGCGGAGAATTGGTTTAGGCGGGATTCACTCCCGCCGTTAAGAACTAGATCAGAACTTCGGCCCGCTCCGCCGGGCCGAAGCCCAAAAAGAAGGACACGCTTTTGCGTGTCCTTCTTTTTGGTGGAGACGAAGGGATTCGAACCCTCGACCTCTCGGATGCGAACCGAACGCTCTAAGGTTCGGAACGACATTA
>CANRIF010000029.1 GCA_947630645.1 uncultured Oscillospiraceae bacterium
ACACAATGCGCAAGTGCCGGATAGGAACGGCAAAATTTTTTACACTTCTATTACTTCTTTATCGCACATAAGCAAAAGCTGCGGGGCCTGGACGGGCGGGACCGGATCGAGGCGGTCTGGGGCATCGGCTTCCAGCTGCGGGCGGCTGAGGAGGGGCGTGACAATCCCTCAGTCTCCGGCTGACGCCGGAGCCAGCCCCCTTTACACAAGGGGGCCTAAGAGGAATTTTACGGCGGTCTTTACCGCTTTCTTTACCTTTTTCCGGTAGAGTGGGGGCGGTAAGGAGGGATACCATGAAATATGTGCTGCAAACGGAGGGCCTGACCAAGCGATACCGCCGGACCCTGGCCCTGGACGGGCTGACCATGGCCGTGCCAAGGGGCGCCATTTACGGCCTGGTGGGGCGCAACGGCGCGGGCAAGACCACCCTGATCCGCCTCATATGCGGGCTGCAGCGGCCCACGGCCGGCACCTACTCGCTCTATGGACGGGACTGTACCGACCGGGACATCCGCCGCGCCCGGCGGCGGATGGGCGCGGTGGTGGAGAGCCCGTCCGTCTATCTGGATCTGTCCGCCGAGGAGAATCTGCGCCAGCAGTACCGGGTGCTGGGCCTGCCCTCCTTTGAGGGCGTGGGGGAACTGCTGGAGCTGGTGGGCCTGGAGGGGACCGGAAAAAAGAAGGCCCGGCACTTCTCCCTGGGTATGCGCCAGCGGCTGGGCATCGCCGTGGCTCTGGCGGGCGGACCGGACTTCCTGGTGCTGGACGAGCCCACCAACGGCCTGGACCCCCAGGGCATCATCGAGATGCGGGAACTGATCCTGCGGCTGAACCGGGAAAAGCAGATCACCGTGCTGATCTCCAGCCACATCCTGGACGAACTGGGCCGGGTGGCCACCCATTACGGCTTCGTGGACGGCGGGCGGATGGTGCGGGAACTGTCCGCCAAAGAACTTGAGGCGGTCTGCCGCAAGAGCGTGCGCCTGACGGTCACCGACGTGAACGCCCTGGCCCGGGTGCTGGACGGCATGGGCGCGGAGTACGCCGTGCTGGACGGCGGGACCGCGGACGTATACCAGCAGATGAACGTGTCCCGGCTGGCGGCGGCGCTGGCGGAGCAGGACTGCGAACTGCTGGGCGTGCAGGAGCGGGACGAGAGCCTGGAGAGCTATTTTATCTCCCTGGTGGGAGGTGGGCGCCATGGCTGAACTGCTGCGGGCGGGCTTTGCCCGGCTGTGGAAGGCACCGGTGTTCTGGCTGGGCGCGGCGTTCATGGCGCTCTGGGGCGGCATGGTCTGCCAGACCGCCTATGAGGGCACCCGGGAGGGGACCGTCTATTTCATGAGCGATCTGTGCCGCGCGCACTGTATCGCCACGGTGTTCCTGCCGGCGGTGTTCTGCGCGCTGTTTCTGGGTACGGAGTACGAACACGGCACCATCCGCAACAAGCTGATCGCCGGAAAGAGCCGGGCGGCGGTGTATATGGCCAGCCTCATTTTGAGCCTCGCCGCCTGCCTGATGATGATCGGGGCCTATTTCCTGCCGGTGATCTGCGTCGGACGCCTCTTCACCCAGGGGCTGGGCGCGGCGCCCGGGATGCTGGCCCTCCTCGTGGGCGGGGAGCTGCTGATGGCGGCGGCGCTGTGCGGGGTATGCACCATGGGAAGTATGCTCATCTCCCGCAAGGCGGTGCTGGCGGTGACGCTGCTGCTGGCCACCCTGGGCGGGCTGGCGGTGAGCGCCACCATCGAGAACCGGCTGGAGGAGCCGGAGCATTTCCAGGGCGCGATGATGACCGAGGACGGCCAGCTGGTGGACGCCGGGGATATAGAGAATCCCGGCTTCCTCACCGGGGCGGAGCGGGAGGTCTATCAGTTCGCCGCGGACTTTCTCCCCACCGGCCAGGCGCTGGCCTATAACTTCGATATGGTGGTCTATCCCCGGCGGATGTGCCTGTGTTCGCTGCTCATTTTGTCCGTCTCCACCGGCGCGGGCCTGGCCGCCTTCCGCCGGAAGGACCTGAAATAGGGGGGCGGGGATATGGGAAGTCTTATCCGCTCCCACCTGGCGCGGCTTTGGAAGAGCCCGGTGTTCCTGCTGGTGCTTTTTGTGATGCTCCCTTACGGCCTGGGCCTTGCCAACAGCGCCATAGGCGACTTTCAGTCCGGCGCTGTGACCGCCGGATTGTGGGGCCAGCCCCTGTTCGACTTCGGGCTGCTGGCGGGCATCCTGCTGGCGGTGGTGTTCAGCCTCTTTTTCGGCGTGGAGTACGCCGACGGGACCCTCCGCAACAAGCTGATCGCCGGACACAGCCGGGCGAGCGTCTATCTGGCGGCGCTGGCGGCAGGCCTTCTCGCGGCCCTGGCGCTGTATGCGGTCTATCTGCTGGCATGGGCGCCCCGGCTGGGCTGGATGGTGCGAAACTATCCCACCCCGGAGCCGGGGAGGCTGGCGCTGTGCCTGGCGGGGACGGCGCTGCTCATCGTGAGCCGGTGTTCGCTGTGCGTGACGCTGTGTATGCTGGTGCAGCGGCGGGCGGTGCTGGCGGTGGTCCTGATCCTGGTGATGGTTGTGCTTTTCCTCGCCGCCATGCAGGTCCAGGACGCATACGAGACCACCGCCGCCGGCGGGATGCAGATGACGGTGGACGGGGCCGGACAGCGGCAGTGGGTGTTCCACGAGCCGGAGCGGCCCGGGGCGGCGCTGGCGGTCCTCTACGACGCCCTGCCCGGCTGCCAGGCGTACCGGTATATGGAGCTGGACGCCTCGCCCGCCATGCTGGGCTGGTCCGCGGCGCTGACGGCCCTCACCACGGCGGCGGGCCTCATCCTCTTCAGGCGGAAAGACATCAGATAAAGGCGGTGTTCCCGTGGCGTATCTTCTGTGCGTCCTGCTGGCCGCGGCGGTGCTGGCGCTGGGGCTGAAGGTCCTCGCCATGCGCCGGGCGGCCCGGCAGATCGTCCGGGAGCTTGAAGAAAAGCTCTCGGAGGACACCAATGCCCGCATCTCCCTGTCCACCTCGGACAGGGAGATGCGCCGTCTGGCGGCGGAGCTGGACCGGCGGCTGCGGCAGCTGCGGGCGGCGGAGCTGCGCTACCGCCAGGGGGACCGGGAGCTGCGGGACGCCATCACCAACGTCTCCCACGACCTGCGGACCCCCCTGACCGCCATCTGCGGCTATCTGGAGATGATGGAGAGGGAGGACATGAGCGCCGACGCCCGCCGGTACGCCGGCCGCATCGCCCAGCGGGCCGGGGCCATGAAGACGCTGACGGAGGAACTTTTCCGCTGCTCGGTGGTGCTGTCAGCGCCGGAGGACATGACCCTGGAGCCGGTGGATATGAACGCCGCGGTGGAGCAGGCCGCCGCGGACTTTTACGCCGCCCTCTCGGGCCGGGGCATCACCCCCGCCATCGCCCTGCCGCCTGTCCGGGTGGTCCGCACCCTGGACCGGGCGGCCCTGGGGCGGGTGCTGGAAAACCTCTTCTCCAACGCCCTGAAGTACAGCGCCGGGGACCTGGACGTGACGCTGACGGAGGACGGCGCGGTGACGCTCTCCAATACCGCGCCCGGCCTGGACCCGGTGCAGGTGGGAAGGCTCTTCGACCGCTTCTTCACCCTGGACGCCGCCCGTGGCTCCACCGGCCTGGGCCTGACCATCGCCCGGACCCTGACCGAGCGCATGGGCGGTTCTGTCCGGGCGGACTACGCCGACGGCCGCCTGGCCGTCACGGTGCGGTTCCCGCCCTGACGGGGAGGGAAGCATAGTAACAGAGCAGGGACGCCGAGAGGCGTCCCTGCCCTTGTAGTTTTGTAGGTCCCAGCCTAGTTTTCAGCCACGCGCAGAGCGTCGACAAGGTGCTGCATGAGCTGTACGTTCTCCTCGCTCAAACCGCTCACATCCAGCGTGCGGCCCGCCGTCCCGACGCCGAGCAGATAGTCCGTAGAGACATGAAACACACCGGCCAGCTTTATCAGCATCTCCGGCGAGGGCGTCCGCTCTGACAGTTCATAATAGCTGATCGTCGCCTTTGTCGTGCCGATGCGCTCTCCCAGCTGCTTCTGGGTCAGGCCAGCCTGCTGGCGAAGCGCCTTCAGCTTTACGCTCAAGTCAACCATTTTCATACCTCCGACCAAGAATAGTTTAACCAGAGGAAGTATAATATTGGTTGATTTTTATAAGAAATTAGTTGACCTTCCGAGCGTTTTCGGCTACAATATGTCCAACGGAGGGGCGAGCCTCTCTATCAAATCTAGGAGGTAGGAAAAATGCCACTTATGAAAAAGACCTTGGCCGTATGCCTGGCCGCGCTTATGCTTTTCTCGCTTTCTGCCGTGGGCGCATCGGCGGCGGATGGACCCACCATCGAGGAGACAGTGCTGGTGGATGAAAGTGATGTGAAGATCACCGCCACGAAGCTGGAGGTCACTGGCACCGCCGCGGAAATTACTCTCACATTGGAGAACAATTCGGATAAGAGCCTTACGTTTCATTCTTCCAAGGATTATGGCAACGCCGTCAACGGCTATATGATAGACGGCGGCTATTTGAACACGGACGTAGCGGCTGGCAAGAAATCCCGCGAAACGGTGAAGTTCAGCTTGGATGAACTGTCTCTGTATGGTATCACGGATATCGCGTCCATTGAGTTAGGCTTCTGCATCGAGGACGAGAACTATGACGAGTACCTCCGGACTGCGCCTATCCATCTGGACACCTCGCTTACAGGTTCGGTCGACGAGACTGCGGACACATATCTGGCTGCTATCACCAGCGATAGCTTGGCGAGCGCACTGAACTATACTCTGGATTACGCGGCGCAGGATGCGCTTTATGATGCGGCAGGGATCAGGCTCGTGTCGGAGGCGCTGCTCACGAATCAGAGCGGGGATCAGATGATGCTCACGGAGTTTGAGAATACCTCCGACACACAGGTCATCATCCGGTTGAGCAACATTTCCATTAATGGGCTCCAACTGCAAAGAGGCTCCTAGTCCAATGATTCTGTCAACGCGGGTAAACGCCTGGTCATCGACACAGACCTATTTTACATTTTGAAAGACGGTTATAGTGAAGCCTTTGGCATCACGGACATTGCCGACATTGCTTTTACGCTGCGCCTGATGGATACAGATTGGAACGATATCGTTGAACCGCAGACCGTTCAGATCACCATACCGGATGTGGAGGCTTCCTTTGATGAAAGCGGAGAGGTCGTCTACGACGAGGGCGGCTTACAGATCATCAGCAAGGGCCTTGTACCGGACAGCTTTGAATTGAGCGACGATATCCACGCGCTGTTCCTCATCAAAAACGGCTCTGCTGGTGAGGTGGATGTCGACTGCGCCAGCGGTTCCGTGTCTGTCAACGGGTTCATGAACGACGAGATATGCTTTGGCTCTACTGTCCTTCCTGACACGGCAGGCGTCCTGGATGTAGAACTATACGGGAGTTCTCTCTCTGATAATGACTGTGACAGCATAGAGGACATCGAGGAGTTGGAAATGACCCTCACCATTCGCGACGGGCACTATAATACCATAGCGGAGCCAGTCGTTACTTTACAATTTGGCGGCGAGGAATAAGCCGCTTTTGAAGGAAGGCAGCGCCCCGGACCATCGGTCCGGGGCGCTGTGTCCGATTCAGTTCTGCTTGAATTCCCGGAGGACGAGGCCGGGGTTTTTCTCCTCGGCCCAGCGGATGGACCACTGGCCGCCGAACACCAGCAGGTCGTTTCCACGGAAGTCCTGGACCCAGCGGCTGTCGGTGCCGAGATTGAGGCGGGAGAGGTCCATGTCCGTGTTCTCCACCCAGCGGACGAACTGGTAGGGCAGGCCCCGCCGGCGCACGTCCACGCCGTACTCGGTCTTCAGCCGGTACTCCAGCACCTCCAGCTGCAGCACGCCCACCACCCCCACGATGACCTCCTCCAGGCCGGCGCCGGGGGCGTGGAATATCTGTATCGCGCCCTCCTGGGCGATCTCCATCATGCCCTTTTCAAACTGCTTGCGCTTCATGGTGTCCACCCGCTCCACCGCGGCGAATATCTCCGGGGCGAAGGTGGGGATGCCCTCAAAGGTGACCTTTTGGCCGCTGTCGCACACCGTGTCGCCGATGGCGAAGATGCCCGGGTCGAAGATGCCGATGATGTCCCCGGCGTAGGCCTCGTCGATGATCTGGCGGCTGTCGGCCATCATCTGCTGGGGCTGGGCCAGGCGCAGGGTCTTGCCGCCCTGGACGTGCAGGTATTCCTTGTCCCGCTCGAATTTGCCCGACACCACCCGCATGAAGGCGATGCGGTCCCGGTGGGCCTTGTTCATGTTGGCCTGGATCTTGAATACGAAGGCGGAGAAGTGGGGGTCGAAGGGGTCCACCGCGCCCTCGGCGGCCTCGCGGGGCAGGGGCGGGGGCGTCAGGTCCAGGAAACTCTTTAAAAACGGCTCCACGCCGAAGTTGGTCAGGGCCGAGCCGAAGAACACCGGGCTGAGCCGGCCCTCGTGGACCGCCTCCAGGTCGAACTCATACCCCGCCCCGTCCAGCAGCTCCACGTCCGCCTCCAGGGTCTGGCGCAGGCTGGTCCCCAGCAGCGCGTCCAGGGCCGCGCCCTCGGTGAGGGCGTGTTCCTCGGCCTGGATGCGCTGAGAGCCACGGTGGGCGTCGCCGAAGGAGAGGATCTTGCCCGACTGGCGGTCGTACACGCCCTTGAAGTCCCGGCCGCAGCCGATGGGCCAGTTCATGGGATAGGTGCCGATGCCGAACTCGTTCTCCAGCTGCTCCATCAGATCGTAGGGGCTGCGGGCCTCCCGGTCCAGCTTGTTGATGAAGGTGAAGATGGGGATGTGGCGCATGGCGCAGACCTTGAACAGCTTCCGCGTCTGGGGCTCGATGCCCTTGGCCGCGTCGATGACCATCACGGCGCTGTCCGCGGCCATGAGGGTGCGGTAGGTGTCCTCGGAGAAGTCCTGGTGGCCGGGGGTGTCCAGGATGTTGATGCAGAAGCCGCCGTACTCGAACTGCATGACGGAGGAGGTGATGGAGATGCCCCGCTGCTTTTCCAGCTCCATCCAGTCGCTGACCGCGTGGCGGGCGCTGGCCTTGCCCTTTACCGCGCCGGCCAGCTGGATGGCGCCTCCGTACAGCAGCAGCTTTTCCGTCAGGGTGGTCTTGCCCGCGTCGGGGTGGGAGATGATGGCGAAGGTGCGCCGGCGGCGTATCTCGTTTTGCATATCGGACATGAAAAATGACCTCGTTATCTTTGAGACTGCACAGGTTTTGATATTACAATACAATATGACCAGCGGCGCGTTTTTTCGCGTCAGGCGAGAAAGCCGCCACCGGACATACTTTGTGTATTTCCCAGGCGGCTGACGACGCATGGCGCGAAAAGGGCCGCCGCCTTATATGAGTTGCAATGCCCGCAGGAGCCACAGCCAGCCGGTAAAGGTAAATACGCTCAAAAGCGTGGTGACCATCACGGTGCTGGAGGTCAGCACGCCCTTGTGGCCCATGCTGACGGCCATGACGAAGGCGCTGACGGTGGTGGCGGAGCCGAGCATGGCCAAAATGACCACCAGCTGCTGGCCCCGGAAGCCCAGCGCCGCCGCGATGGGCAGCAGCAGGGCGCAGAAGCCGACCAGCTTCATGAACGCCGCCACCGCCACGGGCCGGGACTGGCTCACGGCGCTCTTCAGCTCGAAGGTGGCCCCCATGGCCATCAGGCCAAGGGGCGTGGCCACGGAGCCAAGGTTAGAAAGGGTCTTGGAGAGGAACGCCGGCATGGGCACCCCCAGCAGCGACCAGAGAAAGCCCAGCACGATGCCCAATATCAGGGGGTTGGTGACGATGCCGCGGATGGTCCTGCCCGCCTGGCCGGGAGCCATGCCGCCGCCGTCGGGCCGGAACACCGAGAGTATCACCACCGCCATCACGTTATAGACCGGGACGGTGGCCAGCATCATCACCGGGGCCATGCCCACGGTGCCGTAGAGGTTGAGAAGGATGGCGGAGCCCAGCAGCGCGGCGCTGGAGCGGAAGCTGGCCTGGATGAATTCGCCCCGGATGGAGCGGTCCTTCCACACGAGGGAGACGGCCCAGGCCACCGCCGCCGTCGCCAGGTTGGCGCACAGGCAGAACACCATGAACCGGCCGTCCCACACCTGGGAGATGTCCGTGCCGGCGATGTCGTTGAAGAGCATCACCGGCAGCAGCGCCCGGAACACGAAGCCGTTGAGTTTCTCGGCGGTGCCGCGCTCCAGCCAGCCCAGCCGCCGGAACACGATCCCCAGCAGCATCAGCAAAAAGACCGGCATCGTCGCGTTGAGGCTGAAGATCAGGCTATCCATGGCAGCTCCTTTCCCGATTTATCTATACAGCGATGCAGACAGCCGTTTTACGCGGCTGTCTGCGGCTTGCGGGGCGCCGTCAGCTGGTGGCGCCCGCGGCGATCTGGCCGATGTTGCGCTCGTCCAGGGCCAGCTGGCCGATCAGGTAGCGCAGGTTGGCCATGGCGTTGGCGTCGCAGGCGTGGTTGACGCCCACCAGCTGCTGGACGGTGTCGCCGTTGAAGACGATGATGGGGCCGGACTGGTCGGACAGGGTGACGAACACGGTGATCTGCTCCGCGCCCGGGTCGGTGGTCTCGGCGTTGGCGGAGATGGCGGTCACCTGCTGGACGAAGCTGACGGCGGTATCGCCCTCCAGGGTCAGGTATCCGGTCTGGCCGTTGATGGTGTAATCCACATACACGCCCACCACGCTGATGCCGGGCAGTTCGCCGTAGGCGGCGGCGCGGGCCTGGGCGATGTCGTCCCGCAGGCCGGTGATCGGCCCGCCGGGGAAGGTGGGGATGGTGCTTTGGGGCAGGATGGTGATGTTGGCCAGCTCGTCTATGCCGTCCAGCCAGTAGTACACCGTGCCGTAATCGTCGTTGGGCGTGACCGCGAGGCACGGGCCGGTGAAGGAGATGGTGTAATAGACGCCGCCGGACAGGGTGAAGACGTAGTCCGTGGTCTGGGTCAGGTCGATGTTCTGGTCGGGATGCTCCTCCACCCGGGCGATGCGGGCGTTTTGCAGCAGGCCGAACACCTGGCTGACCACCGCCGGGTCCTCGCTGGTGAGGGTGGCGCCGCCGTTGCTGCGCCGGCCCACGGACGCGGGGGTGGCGGTGTAGAAGTTGTCGGCAAAGGCGCGCATATCCTCGTCATAATAGAGGTCGAAGATGTCCCAGTCCCCGCTGTAACCGGGGAAGGAGAGCGCCGAGAGCGCCTCCCCGCCGGTGACGGTATAGCTGCCGGAGTCCAGGACGAGAAGGCCGTTATCGAAGGTGAAGGTCAGGGTGGAGCCGTCGTCCATGGTGAAGGTGTAACTCGCCTGCCGGCCGGAGAGCTGGGAGGGGTCCGCCTGGCCGGTGACGCGCATGGCGCGCAGGCTGTCGCAGGCGGCGATGATGGAGGCCCGGTCGAAAATGGGGGAGGCGTAACCCACCTCCGCCGTGCGGATGGAAAGGGCCACGGGGGCGTCGCGGTAATAGCTGGTGGAGAACCAGCCCAGGTCCATGAAGTCCAGCAGCGGCCGCTGCTTGAAGGCGTCGGGTTCCGGGGACGCCTCGGCAAAGGCGGCGCCCACCTCGGAGCCGGGCATGATGTTCACGAAATGGCCGCAGCCGGCGAGACACAGGCACAGCGTCAGCGACAAAAGGACGGCCGGGGTCTTCTTCATATGGCATATCTCCCTTTCAGGCGAAGCGGAATGTACGGATATCACTTATTAACTTATGCAGTATATCACGGCGGCGGCGTTCTGTCAAAAAAGACCGGACGGAGGGGAGAAAAAACGATCGTCGGAGCAAAGTCGCCTTTGCTCCGACGAGGCCCGCCCTGCCGTGGGGGCCGATTTGTAACCTGCACAACTCGGCAGGTGGGTCGCCTCATGGCGGTTTCTGTGCTTCCAACGTCCGGCTGGGCCGGGAGGCCTGCGCTCCGCCGCCGTATATGGCGTCCCTTATAAAAGATGTGGGTCCAATCGGGCCCTTGAGACCACGAACAGGGCAGGTTTTTTCAGCGGTCAGTCCCCGGAGGGCTGTTCGTCCTCCTCGGAAAAGAGCGTCTGCATATAGTAGTCGTAGATGCGCTGGAGCTTCTCGTCGTCGTCCACGGAGGCGAACTGCTCCTCGCCGTCCTCCTCTACCACCTGGAGGATCACGAAGCCGTAGTCCGGGTCGTCCTCGGCCATGTCGGCGGGGAGGAAGACCATGTACTCTTCGCCCTCGAACTCCAGCGTCCCCAGGTGTTCCAGCTCGAACTCGTTGCCGTCGTCGTCTTCGATGGTGATGTAGCTGGCGCCAAACTCGCTGTCCATAAGCTGTCCCTCCTGTGATGTGCTTCCATTGTAAAGCCTGCGGGGCGAGATTGCAAGAGGGAAAATTGGGAAATCATGGCCCCTAGGAGCCGTAGTCCTCCAGCAGCCGCGCCACCTCCGCCTGGTCCGCCGCGGGGACCCCGGCGGTCAGGGCCAGCCGGTCCGAGGCGGGCAGGCCGTCCAGCCGGATGTCCGTGACGGACCGGGGCGCCAGCGCGTCCGGCGGGGAGAACACGCCGATATGGCCCTCCCAGGCCCGCAGGGCGTAGCCGCCCTCCGCCGCGCCGTCCGGCTCCTGCCGGTCGAACACGCCCAGGTCCGCCAGCACCGTCAAAAAACTGGCCGCCGCGAACAGCACCAGGAACGCACACAAAATGATCTTCGCCCGCAGACGCATCGCGCACCCCTCCTCCGCCTGTCAGTATGCCCTTGGCGGGGCGGGCCTATGCCGCCCCATGCCGCAAATTTAAGGCGGGGGACATTTTTTCTTCACAAATGGGATATACAATGGCGAAAAAACGTGCTATAATAACCATAACTGTATGTCCGTACCGGCCGTTTCACGGGCCGCTGGCAAGACACGGAGGAGCGTTCGTGGATTTCTTTCGGAAGATAAAAGAACTATTCGCCCGCTGGAAGGCGTGGCACACCAGCCGCAAGGTGCGCCGGGCGCGGCGCGCCGCCGGCGCGGTGGCGGACACCGCCGCCGCCGGGACCGGGCTGGTGCTGCGCCTGGTGGTGAAGGGCGTGGTGACGGCGCTGCTAGTGTTCCTCACCACCGGCATGATCCTGGCCTGCATCTTCGCGGTGTACGTCAAGACCTGCATGACCGGCCTGGACCTGACGCCGGAGGAACTGTCCAGCTCCCTGTCCAGCACCGTGTGGGTCATGGACAGCAGCGGCGAGGCCCAGGAGTTGGAGGTGCTGCACGCTACCATCAACCGCATCTGGGTGGACTACGACCAGATCCCCCTGGACCTGGAACACGCCGCCGTGGCCATCGAGGACTCCCGGTTCTACACCCACAAGGGCGTGGACTGGTGGCGTACCCTGGGCGCCTTCGGCAATATGTTCTTGAGTATGCAGGACACCTTCGGCGGCTCCACCATCACCCAGCAGCTCATCAAGAACCTGACAGGCAAAGACGAGGTGACGGTCCAGCGAAAATTGCTGGAGATATTCCAGGCGCTGGAACTGGAGAAGAAATACACAAAGCAAGAGATCATGACCATGTACCTCAACCAGATCTATCTGAGCGAGGGCTGTTACGGCGTGGGCACCGCCGCCCGGGAGTACTTCGGCAAGGAGGTCTGGGAGCTGGACCTGGCCGAGTGCGCGTCCCTGGTGGGCATCACCAACAACCCCTCCCGCTACGACCCCTATATCGGCCCGGAGAGCCGCCAGCGCAACAAGGACCGGCAGGAACTGATCCTCAAGCAGATGTACGACCAGGGCTATATCACCCAGGAGCAGTACCTCTCCGCCAAGAACGAGACTCTGGTGTTCCGCCGGGCGGAGGGCGAGGGCTACCAGATCCCCATCCACTCCTATTATGTGGACTCGCTGATCTATGAACTGACCGACGATCTGGCGGAGGAGCGCGGCGTCACCAAGGCCGTGGCGGAGCAGCTGATCTACAACGGCGGCTACAACATCTATTGCTGCATGGACGCGCGCATCCAGCGCATCGTGGACGAGATATACCAGAACACGGGCAATCTGCCCCAGTCCTATTGGAACCCCTCCGGGCAGAAATTGAGTTCCGCCATCGTCATCATGGAGCCGTACACCGGCGAGATCGTGGCCCTGGCGGGGGATACGGGCGTCAAGCCCGGCTCCTTCACCATCAACTACGCCACCGAGTCCGTCCGGCCGCCCGGGTCCTCCTTCAAGCCCGTGGCGGTGTACGCCCCGGCGCTGGACTTGGGCCTGATCAGCCAGAAGACCCAGGTGAATGACAGCCCCTCCGTGAAGCTGCGGGGCACCAGCTGGTACCCCAAGAACTCCGGCGGCGGCCACAGCGGCTGGGTGGATATCCGCACGGGCGTGCGCCGGTCGCTGAACACCGTGGCGGCCCAGGTGCTGGACCGGATGGGCCTGCAAGCCTCCTGGAACTACCTGACCAACCGCTTCGGCTTCACGTCCCTGGTGCGGGACCACCTGGACAAGACCACCGGGCAGACGGTGTCCGACTATGTGTACCCCGCCCTGGCCCTGGGCCAGTTGAGTTACGGCATCACCGTCAAGGAGATGGCCCAGGCCTACACCGCCTTCGTCAACGACGGCGTCATGAGTTTCGGCCGGACCTACTCGCTGGTCACCAACGGCGACGGCGAGGTGATATTGGACAATCCCGCCCGGCACCAGGTGTCGGTGAAGGCCAATACCGCCTGGAACATCGACGATATGCTCCAGAACGCCGTCCTCAACGGCACCGGCGGCGACGCCTACTTCGGCTCCACCGCCGTGGCCGGGAAGACCGGCACCACCAGCAACGACTGCGACCGTTACTTCACCGGGTTCACCCGCTATTATGTGGCGGCCGTGTGGACCGGGTACGCCTACCCCACCGAGATGAACTTCGGGGCCAACCCCGCCTCCCAGATCTGGCGGAGCGTGATGGTCCGGGTCCATGAGGGACTGGGCTGGTGGAGCTTCAAGACGCCCACCGTCGATTCTAACCCCAAGACCCTGTGGGAGAATGACAGGCCCACCGGTCCGGCAGAGCCGACCGAGGAGCCCGCCACCCCGCCGCCCACCGTGGAGCCCTCGCCCGGGGATGTCCCGCCGCCGGTGGATACGACCCCCGATCAGGGTGGCAGCGAGACGCCGCCCTCGGCTACGCCGGGCGGTAGTGGTCCTGTGATCCCGCCGGTGGAGAACACGCCGACACCTTCGCCTTCGGCCACGCCGGGCGGTTCGGTGGAGCCACCGGTGGAGAATACGCCGACGAATCCGCCCCAGAACACCGAGGTGCCGGTGGAGAATACGCCGACGAACCCGCCCACGACGGAACCGACCAAGGAGCCGCCAGTCGAACCCACCAAGGCACCTGACCCGGTGATCACCCAGGAGCCGCAGCCGCAGCCCACGGATACCCCTGTGGGTGAGCCGACAGAGTAAACGGCAAAAAAGAGATAAAACCGCACTTCCGCTCTCCCCCCGCAGCCTTTACGCGGGGAGGGAGCGGAATTTTTAGCAAAAAATTTCTGTCATTATGTTGACAGATAAGAAACGATGTGTTACAATTCAGTAACAAACAGACCAGGAGGCGACACACGATGCCCGAGAAGAAGACCGCGGCCCTGGAATACAAGGGCCATCCCCTGCGCCGGAAGGACAATCTCATCTACTTCGGCAGCATGGCGGAGAAATACATCATCATGCTCCAGATCCTTGACACCAAGAAGATCAAGGACATGGACGTGGCCACCCGCGTGAGCGTGCAGTTGCAGATGACGGACCCGGATCTGAAGAGCCGGGACCGGGTGGTGAAGAAGAGCGAGAAGGACAGCCTGTACGCGGCCATGGACGTGGCCAGCGTGTGGCTGGATCGGGCGCTGGCGTCCCGGTAAAAGACGGAACGATGAAGAGGATCGACGCCAAAGCCGTGCTTCGCGCGGCGGTCATACTGGGGATCGTGGTGTGCCTGGCCGTGGCCATCGGCGGCACCGCCGCCCGGGCCGACAGCCTGGGCGCGGCCACCGTGACGGCCTCGGCGCTGAATATGCGCTCCGGCCCCAGCACCTCCGACGCCGTGGTGACCTGCCTGCCCCGTGGCACCGTGGTGCTGGTGACGGGGGAGAGCGGCGGCTGGTATCAGGTGTGGTACAAGGGCCAGTCCGGCTATATGAGCAAGGACTACCTCAACTATACCCAGACCTCCGCCATGGACCTGGGCACCGGCACGGTCACCGGCAACTATGTGAACGTGCGCTCCGGCCCCTCCACCGCGTATACCTCCCGGGAACAGGTGAACAAGGGCAGGACCTTTACCGTCACCGGCGTGTCCGGCGCGTGGTATCAGGTGAGTTATAACGGCTCCACGGCCTATATCGCCAGCCAGTACCTGTCCCTGGGCTCCGGCGGGACCCAGACCCCCGCCCCCGCGCCCCAGACCGGGACCGGGACCCAGACCACCGGCGTCATCACCGGAAACTATGTGCGTATGCGCTCCGGCCCCTCCACGGGCTACGCCATCCTGGGCACCTACAACGCCGGGACCAAGATGACCATCACCGGCCAGAGCGGGGACTGGTACGCCGTCAGCTATAACGGCCGGAACGGCTATGTGTACAAGCAGTACTTGAGCCAGTCCGGCACCGCCACAAACGTGACGGAGATGGCCGCCACCGCCGCCCATACCACCACGGCGGTGAACCTGCGGGAGGGCCCCTCCACCGCCTATACCAGCAAGCGGGTCCTGCCGGCCGGCACCTCCGTGACCCTCACCGGCAAGTCCGGCCAGTGGTACCGGGTGAATTGGGGCGGCACCACCGGGTACATCATGGGCGACTACATCTCCACCAACTCCGGCCAGACCGGCTCCTCCGCGGGGGAGAAGATCGTGGCCGAGGCCAAAAAGTACCTGGGCGTGCCCTATGTCTACGGCGGGACCAGCCCCTCCGGGTTCGACTGCTCCGGGTTCGTGTATTACACCTACAAACAGTGCGGCTACTCCATCACCCGCACCGCCGGCGCCCAGAACTCCGTGGGGACCAAGGTGGCCCGGGCCGACCTGCAGCCCGGCGACATCATCATCTTCCTCAACGGGGCCAAGACCAGCATCGGCCACTCCGGGATGTACATCGGCGGAGGCCAGTTCATCCACGCCTCCTCCGGCGGCGGCAAGGTGATGATCTCCAACCTGTCGGAGAGCTACTACAACGCCCGCTTTTACAGCGCCCGCCGCGTGGCGCAGTGAGAGAAGGAAAAATGCAATGAGGGTCTGTCCCAAAACGGGACAGGCCCTTTCCGTATCTTTTTTACCCCTGGAAGAAGGCCTCCAGGGCGGGGCGGGAGGCGGTGCTGCGGCCGGAGACCATCCGCTCCTGGCCGCCGCCCCTGGCAGCCAGGGCCGGGCCGTTCTCCTTCAAGAAGGCCCGCATATCTACCGTGCGACTGGCCATGACGAACCGCCAGGCGCCGTCGGCGCCGGAGAAGACCGCGCACACCCCGCCGCACTTGGCCATGCCCGCGTTGGCCAGGGTCCGCAGCGCGTCCTCGTCCCCGTCGAAAAACACCAGCAGGTGTCCCTTTGTCTCCGCCAGGGCCGCGGCCCGGGCCTCCGCCGCCTGCCGCCGCAGACCGGCCAGCTCCCGCTTCAGCCCGTCCCGCTGCTCCAAAAGCCGCCGGGTCCCGTCCGCGATGTCCCCTTGGGGGACGTACAGCAGCGCCGACACCTCCGCCGCCGCCCTGTACCTGGCCCGGTAGTCCGCCAGGGCGTCGGATCCGGCCTTCATCCACAGCCGGGTGCCGCCCCGGTGGCGCATGAAGTCCAGGATCTTCACCGCCCCGATCTGGCCCGTGGAGGACACATGGGGCGCGCAGCAGGCGCAATCGTCCACCCCCTCGATGGTCACGATACGCACGTCGTGGGTCAGCTCCAGCTTGCTCCGGTATTCCATGGCCGCCAGCTCCGCCGGGTCGGGGAACCGGGCCGTCACGGCCACGTCCCGCCAGATGGCGGCGTTGGCCTCGTCCTCGATGCCGTCCAGCTGCGCCCGGTCCAGTTCGCCGCTGAAGTCCACGGTGCAGCCGTCCTCTCCCAGGTGGAAGCCGGTGTTCTCAAAGCCATACCGGGCGTGGACCAGGCCGGAGACGATGTGTTCCCCGGTGTGGGTCTGCATCTTGCGGAACCGCTCCGGCCACGCCAGCACCCCCTCCACCGTCCGGCCGGGGTCCAGGGGCGCGGCGGTGCGGTGGACGACGGCGCCGTCCCGCTCCGTCACGTCCAGGACCGGCACGCCGTCCAGGGTGCCGCCGTCCGCCGTCTGGCCGCCCTCGCCGGGGAAGAAGGCGGTGGCGTCCAGTTCCACGTCCCAGCCGTCCCCGGCCGGATCGCACCGCAGCACCCGGGCCGTGAACCGCCGGGTATATGCGTCTTCATAATAGAGCTTTCTCGTTGCCATCGGTTGACCTCCCAGGGAAATGAGTGTATACTTGGGCCATGGATATCTTTACCGTTCTGCTGATATATCTGGAGGCGGTGAACCTGTTGACGCTGGTGGTGTTCGGCATCGACAAGCACCGCGCCCGGGTCCACCGGGAGCGTATCCCCGAGGCCGCCCTGCTGGGCCTGGCCGCGCTGGGCGGGTCCGTGGGCGCGCTGGCGGGGATGTTCCTGTTCCGCCACAAGATCAGGAAACGGAAGTTCACCATCGGCGTGCCGGCGATCCTGGCGGCGGAGGTGCTTTTCTTCCTGGCCGTCATCTTCGTCGCGTCCGGCGAACCATTCCTGCGCTGACGGGCGGTATGCGCCCCGTCTGTTATTGTAAAAAATTTATGGAGGAACGTCAAGTATGGATCAGTATCTGGACATCAAGCCCGAGGTGGCCCAGGCCCTGGCCGCGGGAAAGCCGGTGGTGGCGCTGGAAAGCACCATCATCTCCCACGGTATGCCCTGGCCCCAGAACGCCGAGACCGCCTTCGCGGTGGAGGATGTCATCCGCGCCCACGGCGCCGTGCCCGCCACTATCGCCGTCATCGGCGGGCGGCTGAAGGCCGGGCTTGAGAAGTCCGAGATCGAATATCTGGCCAAAAAAGGCCAGGCCGTCACCAAGGCCAGCCGCCGGGACCTGCCGGTGCTGTGCGCCCGGCATGAGGATGGCGCCACCACCGTGGCCGCCACCATGATCGTGGCCGCCATGGCCGGGATACAGGTGTTCGCCACCGGCGGCATCGGCGGCGTCCACCGGGGCGCCGAGGTCACCATGGACATCTCCGCCGACCTGGAGGAACTGGCCCGCACCCCGGTGCTGGTGGTGTGCGCCGGGGCGAAATCCATCCTGGACCTGGGGCTGACGCTGGAGTACCTGGAGACGAAGGGCGTGGCCGTGTGCGGCTACCAGACCGACGAGCTGCCCGCCTTTTACACCCGCACCAGCGGCTTCGGCGTGGATTTTAGGGCCGACACCCCCGCCGAACTGGCCGCGGCCTTCGCCGCCCAGCGGGCGCTGGGCTACCCCGGCGGGATGCTGTGTACCAACCCCATCCCGGAGAAGTGGTCCATGGACCCGGCCGTCATCAACGCCGCCATCGACCAGGCCGTGGCCGAGAGCGTGGCCCAGGGCGTCAAGGGCAAGCGCGTCACCCCCTTCCTGCTGGCCCGCGTCAAGGACATCACCGGCGGCGACAGCCTGGAGTCCAACATCCAGCTGGTCCTCAATAACGCCGCCCTGGCCGCCGACACCGCCGGGGAATTGGCAAAAAATACCTGAAAAAAGGGACTTGACAAAGGCGGGAGCCGGGGTTATAATGCAGACAATTTAATACCGCAAACCGTTGAAGAAGAGTAAGTAACCTTTCCAGTGCGTGTCACAGAGAGCCGCGGATGCTGAGAGCGCGGTACAGGCCGGATCGTGCGAATGGACTTCGGAGGGCGATCGGAAGGCGGACTGGTTCCGCCCTATGAGAGACGGAGAGGGGCGCTCCGTGACCAACGCCGCCGCGTGACAGCGCGGATAAGAGCGGGCGCGTTGAGCGCCAAGCCGGGTGGCACCGCAGGAGTTGACAACATCCTGTCCCAGCAGACAGCTGGGGCAGGATTTTTATTTTCCAAGGGGAGGTACATGAAGATGTTCATACTGTCCAAACGATGGCGGGCGTGAAGGACACCCACGAAACAGGAACATCCATCCGACAAAAAATCTAAAATGAGAAAGCATGAAAAGGAGAATCACAAAATGAAAAAGATCATTTGCACCGTTATGGCCCTCGTTATCCTGCTGGCCCTGGCCGTCCCCGGGATGGCGTCCGAAAAGGAGACCTATAAGATCGGCATCTGCAACTATGTGGACGATGCCTCCCTCAACCAGATCGTTGATAACATCCAGAAGCAACTCGCCGCCATCGGCGAGGAGAAGGGCGTGACCTTCGATATCATCTACGACAACTGCAACATGGACAACACCGTGATGGAGCAGATCATCCAGAACTTCATCGCCGACGATGTGGACCTGATGGTGGGTGTGGCCACCCCCGTGGCCATGGCTATGCAGGCCGACACCGAGGACAATCAGATCCCCGTGATCTTCTCCGCTGTGTCCGACCCGGAGGGCGCGGGCCTGGTGGAGAGCAATGAGGCCCCCGGCGCCAACGTCACCGGCACCAGCGACTATCTGGACACCGCCGCTATTTTCGACCTGGTCTTCGCCGCCGATCCTGAAGCGGATCTGATCGGTCTGCTGTACGACCCGGGCCAGGAGTCCTCCGCCACCTTCATCGCTGCGGCCAAGGCGCTGCTGGACGAGAAGGAGGTGGAGTACCGGGAGTACACCGGCACCACCACCGCCGAGATCCAGATGGCCGTCCAGTCCCTGGTGGCCGATAAGGTGGACGCGGTGTTCACCCCCTCCGACAACTCCATCATGAACGCGGAGCCGACCATCTACGAGGACCTGGCCGAGGCCCACATCCCCCACTACACCGGCGCTGACTCCTTCGCCCTGGTCGGTGCCTTCCTGGGCTACGGCGTGGACTACGCCAACCTGGGCGTGGAGACCGCCAACATGATCGCCCAGGTGCTGCTGGAGGACGCCGATCCCGCCGAGCTGCCCGTCATGACCTTTGACAACGGCACCGCCACCATCAACACCGACGTGTGCGAGCAGATCACCGGAAAGACCTTCGAGGAGCTGGAGGAACTGTTCGCCCCCATGTGTACCGCCGTCAAGCCCATCCAGACCGCCGATAGCTTTGACGAAGTGGCGGAAGACGCGGAAGAAGCGGAAGAAGCCACGGAGTAAAAACAAAATAGCCTCCCCTGTGTAAGGGGAGGTGGGCGCCGCAAGGCGCTCGGAGGGGTTGTAAGCCTGGACAGAATACCGGGCTTACAATCCCCCAGTCATCGTCGGAGTACGCGCGGCCAGGTCTCCCCATACCGCAAGCGATATGGGGAGAGTGGCCCGCGGCTCCTCCTCCCCCCAAAAGGCAGGCTTGCCTTTTGGGGACCCCGTGAGGCGCTGACAGCCCCCTTTACACAAGGGGGCCTTTCATATCGTAATCTATTCCCGGAGGAACATCCATGTCACTGACCGCTGTATGGGGGCTGGTGCAGACGGCGCTGGAGCTGGGCCTGACCTGC
>CANRIF010000030.1 GCA_947630645.1 uncultured Oscillospiraceae bacterium
AACGCCGAGTCCGCCGGCATCAAGCACATCTCCGGCACCGGCGGCCAGCTGGACTTCGTCATGGGCGCGTACCTCTCCAAGGGCGGCAAGAGCTTCATCTGCCTCAGCTCCACCATGACCGCCAAGGACGGCAGCCTTAGGAGCCGCATCGTGCCTACCCTCACCCCCGGCTCCATCGCCACCGACCCACGCAGCTGCGTACAGTACATCGTCACCGAGTACGGCATGGTGAACCTGAAGGGCCTGTCCACCTGGGAGCGGGCCGAGGCGCTGATCTCCATCGCCCACCCCCAGTTCCGGGAGGAGCTGATCGCCGAGGCGGAGAAGATGCACATCTGGCGCAGGAGCAATAAGTAAACCTATAAATTATGTCAACCGCTCCGGACCTCGTCCGGGGCGGTCGTTTTATACCATCCCATATCACGTCTCGCGCACATAGATGCGGGACAGTTCGCCGTTCATGTCGGGCAGGAGGCGGTCGAAGGTCCAGCCGTATTTCTCGTATAGCCCGGTGTGGCCGGTGGAGATGTAGACCCGCGCCGCGCCCTCGGCCGCGGCGGTGCGGAAGGCGTGTTCCAGCAGCCGGCCCACATAGCGGTGGCCGCGGTAGGCCGGGAAGGTGTACACGAAGCCGATCCATGGCCCCAGGCCGGAGCCGCGCACATCGTCCTCCTCCGCCAGGGTGCAGTAGCTCACCAGCTCGTCCCCCTCCGTCAGCAGGTACACCCGGGCGCTCTGGCCGCACAGCGGGCGGAACCGGCCGTCCCGCAGCAGGTCGGTGAGCAGGCTCCCCGCCGGCCAGTCGCTCTTCCCGATCCGGGCCAGCCAACGCTCCTGGTCCGGGCAGGCGAAATACTCAATGATCTGCATGGTGTTCCTCCAAAAAACGCTCCGCCTCGCGGGCGGTGTTGGCCAGGTAGCGGATGACCTCGGCGGGGTAGCGGCCCACGGCGGTCTCCCCGGTGACCATCAGGGAGGCGGCCCCGTCCAGGACCGCGTTGAACACGTCGCTGACCTCCGCCCTGGTGGGGACCGGGCTCTGCTCCATGGAGGCGAGCATCTGGGTCACCACCATGAAGGGCCGGCCCGCGGTCCGGCAGGCGGCGGCGATGTGCTTTTGCAGCCCGGGCAGCTGCCACAGCGGCACCGCGTTGCCCAGGTCGCCCCTGGCGATGACGATCTCGTCCGCGGCGGGGAGCAGGTCGGCCAGCCGGCCCACGCCGTCCAGGTTCTCGATCTTGGCGTACAGCCGGATGTGCCGGCCCCCAGC
This sequence comes from uncultured Oscillospiraceae bacterium, assembly GCA_947630645.1. GTDB lineage: Bacteria > Bacillota > Clostridia > Oscillospirales > Oscillospiraceae > CAJOIG01. The sequence continues at coordinate 1,271 of CANRIF010000030.1, forward strand.
GGCGTCCAGCGCCTGGCGCACGGCGCGCAAGTCCTCCGGCCCCCGGACGAAGGGCTGCATCACCCCGGTGACCCCGGCGGCCGCCGCGTCCCGGATGTTGGCCCGGTCCGCCTCGGTCATGGCGGGAGGCCGGATGTCCGCCCCGGGCAGGGCGACGCTCTTGCGGCTTTTCAGCACCCCGCCTCGGACAACCACGGCCTCACCGCCGGCGGCGGTGACGCGCAGAAGCAGCTTCCCGTCGTCCAGCAGCACCTCCTGGCCGGGCGCGAGGGCGGGAAGGACCAGTTCCGGCACCGGGATGTCCCGGCCCAGGACCGCACGGGCGCCCTCCGGGAGCGTCAGCGGCGCGGGCAGCTCACCCACCCGCAGCTCCGGCCCCTGCATGTCAATGAGAAGCCGGGGGGATACGCCGCAGCGCCCCGCCGCCCGGCCCAGGGCCTCCAGCTGCCCCGACGCCTGGGCCAGCGAGGTGTGGGAGAGATTGAGCCGCACCCCGGTCATACCCAGGCGCAGCATCTGCTCCAGCGTGTCCGCCTGGGCGCAGGCCGGACCCAGTGTGCCGTAAATGTCCATGCTCCCGCCTCCTTCTGTCATGACAAAAGGATACCATATCCCGCCGCCCGGCGCAAGGGGCGCCTACTTGTCCGGATTTACAATCCGCCCGGTCGAGTGTATAATGGGAAAAAGGACGGATATGGATGGAGAGAAATATTATGTCAACTGAACGCATCTTTGACGACCCGGCGCTGGAGACGCTGCGGAAACGGTACTTTCCCCGGGTGCCCTGGGGACCGGACGGGCCGGTGCGCCGGCGGTATCTGGCCCAGGCGGCGGACGGAGACGTGGCAGCGGCGCTGGAGGCGCTGGCGCTGTCCGAGGGATTTATCGCCCCCGGCGGCCGGGCGGTCCAGGGCGGACCGGAGGTGTGCCTGGCCGCGTTCCGGCAGCGGGACGGTGAGGACAGGCTGGTGTTCGGCCGGGGGCAGGACGTATGCTGGTGCGATCTGGCCCTGTCGGAGCCGGACGATGACGGCTGGCAGGTCCTCACCGTGCGAAGCGAGACGGCGGAGAACCTGGTGGCCCTGGCCAACGCCTCCGGCGCGGTCCGGTTCAAAAAGGTATAAAAGTTATATCTGACATAGCCGAATTTGTGATAGCGGAGGACGATCAGCGGTGAGCAAGGCAAAAAACGACCGGCTGTTAACATATAGATCAATAAAAGAAAGACTATCCGGATACTCGCTTTCCCAGATAGAAGATGGGATCATGCGTTATTGCTTAAACAAATATCAGAACAGCGATAACAGCTATGATTCCGAAGAATCGGCAAAAATAGAAAAGCTTCTTATAGATGCCGGCTTGAAAACCGACTTAGAAACCATTATCGAATTCTTTGAATCCCTATTGGATAAGGACAATAAAGACGAAAATGGCATCGTATTTACGCCGCAATACATCGCAGAATATATCGCCTCAAACCTTTTTGAGGGATTATCAGAATATAATGAAAGCCTGTCGATAATCGACCCAGGGTGTGGCTGTGGGATCTTTCTTATCACGGCGGCAGAGATGATCTCAGAAAAATTCGACATAGGGATCGACACAGTCATAAACAATAATATCTATGGGATAGATATCGACAACGACAATGTTCGCCGCTGTATTCTGATCCTGCGTCTATTATGTGCAAAACACGGGTGTGATCACCGAACAGTCCGGCCCAATATACATTGTCGCGACAGCTTAAAATGTGACTGGACAGAAGAGTTCAATGTTTCGTCATTCGATTATATAATCGGCAATCCTCCATACGTTAACCCGCACGATATGTCTAGAGAGACAGTGCGGCACCTAAAGGAGACGTTCACGACGACCCGTAATGGTGTATTTAATATTTTCTATGCATTTATTGAGTATGCTATGAACTTCCTTAGCGGCAATGGCCTGCTTGGCTATATTATTCCTAATAATTTCTTAACTATCAAGTCCGCGCGCGAACTGCGTGAGTACTTACAGGCGTACCGCCTGCCGAAACGTATTTTGGACTTTGGAGATAATATGGTCTTCAAGCCCGTCCGCACATATAATTGCATCATTATCCTCTCTAAACGGAATGGGAATAAATTTGAATACTGCACGATGGAGAAGACAGAGGATATCAAAAAGAGGCTGACCACGATATCATTTGATGAAATGCCCTACGACAGCCTTGATATAAACGGATGGAAGCTGGTCGATCAAGTCACATCTAGAAATTTGCGAAAGATCGAATCTCAAATGGTTTCCATTAAGGAATTCATTAGGACTGGGATCGCAACTTTGCGAGATGAAGTGTATTTAGTAGAAAGTGATAGTAATGGCTATTTCAAGCGGATCGAAGCGAAGAAAGTATATATCGAGCCAAGTCTCGTTAAACCCATTTATAAAATCCCAGACCTGAAGCAGCATGATGATATCAATGATGCCAAAAGATTTATTATATTCCCGTATGTGAAAAAGAATAACAGTTATTCACTGATCGAGGAAGATATTTTCCGATCTGAATTTCCGCGCACATATGACTGCCTTTTCATGCAGAAAGCGATACTTGACTCGCGCGACAAAGGAAAGGGCAATCCGCAGGCCTGGTATGCATATGGAAGGACGCAGGGGTTAAACCAGTATGGGAAAAAACTCCTTTACCCCACATTTGCAAACAAACCGAAATTCACTTATGTGGACAAAGAGGACGCCTTGTTTTGCAACGGGTATGCAGTTTTAGAAAACGATAATTACAGCTTAGAAGTATTGCAGCGGATACTGAATTCCTATCTTATGGATTATTACGTAAGAAACACAAGCTATTCAATTGAAGGCGGTTATTATTGTTATCAGAAAAAGTATGTTGAACATTTCTCTCTCCCTTGGCTTTCAGAGCATGATATAGAATTCATATTGAATGCTTCGGAAAAAGAACTCGACGCGTTTCTATGGGACTACTACGACCTGGAGGGGGAGATCTGTTATGGCGATCAGGTATAGTAGGCTATGGAGATCGCTCATTGATAGAAAGTCGTTGAAATTTCATAAAAACATACCACTTTCGGGCGACAGCTGCGAAAGTGGTATGTTTTATAGGTCTTATGTCATTAGATTCTGAATATTATATCTTTCCGCATAGACGCTTAGTATATCGCTTGCAAAGCGATGAAAATTCAAAGATGCGTATTCGATGCCGAATGATCGAGAAATATAACCTGCTTCTTTGAGTTCGGTACTGTTACTGAAAAGATATGGCTGCGGACGATTGAAATCAACGATCAACAAAGCACATCTTTCATATGCATAGGCATCACCGCCAGATCGTCGATTATTAATTGAGTTAAAGAAACTTATGTACTCTTCGATATTTGTCTGCTTGTCATGGAATCCAACACGATTTCTTTTTACCAGATCATCGTCGTATTCATGAACGGGTATCAAATAAACCTCGCCAAGTACGATATTCGGGTAGCGCATATGGAGGTTTAGTGCTTCTGCAAAGGTTCTTTCAAACAAGGTATCAGAGTTTTTGGCGAGGCTGCTCATTTGGCTTCTGACATTGACCACCAATGTGTTGGTCGAATAATCGAAACCATAAAGATCGATCTTGTTCTCGAATGCCATTGGTCCCCAATCAATGATTGATGATGTTTTTGCAATATTAGTGGGAACTATACATACATCTTGATACTTCTGCTTTAAATAACCAGCCATTTTTAATTCTGGCTTTGTATCGCCAAAGGGAGGGTAAATGTTATCGCGCTTCACCCCGGCTTGCATGAACTCATATTTGACCGCATCATGGATCAAATTGATAAGCACCGAGGAACGGATCATAGATTCCTTTCCTTTTGCGCCGCCAGTAATAATGGAATCTTCTATTAACCGCTTGAATTCAAGTAATTGTTCATCGATAAATGCCATTACGATCGCCCTCCACAAACAACAATATCTTTATTTATATATAAATATGGAGTTCCCAGGATTGCGTGATTTGCTCATTGTACCTCATCAAATGCAAACAGTTCACTCAATGATACACCCAGCCCGTCGGCTATTTTTTTAATATTCATAATGGCAATGTTCCGCTTGCCCGCCTCGACAGAGGCAAAATATGTTCTGTCCATGCCTATCTTCAATGCGAACTTCTCTTGGCTCATCCCGGTTTGTTTTCGCAGTTCTCGTATTCGCTTGCCCAGGTCCACAGTGATCATAGGGATACACCTCTTATTCGTAATTCATGTTCAAGGGCAGAAAGCCCCGAAACCGCGGGTTTGTAGGTAAAGGGTAAGAAAGAGGCTGTTTTGCTGATGAAATTGTAAGTGTATTGTATAAGTAAACGGAATTTATAACAACGGATTATAGGCAACAATTCCGACCTGAAAACAAAGAAACGGCATAGTCGCATCTTTTACGACTATGCCGTTTCTTCGGGGTCAAGAATCCCTAAGTTGTATTGCCTAAAGAAAGAGCTTTTTTCAGCCCTGTTGGACGGCGTATTTCATGTACGGGTTGAAGCGGCGTTCCTTGTCCAGGGTGGAGCTGTCCATGTGGCCGGGGTAGACCTCGTAATCCCCGGGCAGCTCGTACAGCCGTTTGAGGCTCCACAGGATCTGCTCCATGTCCCCGCCGGGCAGGTCGGTCCGGCCGCAGGACCCGGCGAACAGGGTGTCCCCGGTGAAGATGGCGTCCTGGCAGATCAGGCACACCCCGCCGGGGGTGTGGCCCGGCGTCTCGATGACCTGGAAGGTGAGGCCGCCCACATGGAACGTGTCCCCCTCGCCGTACATCACGGCGCCGTCGCCGGGGTCGTAGCGGTAATCGCCCTTGCCCACGTCCTTCCGGCTCATGCAGACCGTGGCGCCCGTCTCGGCCTGCACCGCCGCCACCGCCATGATGTGATCGAAGTGGCCGTGGGTGAGGAAGATGTATTTTGCCTGGAGCTTATGCTCCTCCAGGTAGTTGAGGATGACGTTGGACTCGTCGCCCGGGTCGATGACGGCGCACTGGAGGGTGTCCTCGTCGGTGACGACGTAGCAGTTCGTCTCGATCTGGCCGACGGTGAGTGTCTTGATCAGCATTTCTCAAAGCTCCTTTGTATCCAGCAGGATGGTGACGGGGCCGTCGTTCTGGCTGCGGACCTGCATATCCGCGCCGAACACGCCCGTCTCTACGGTGAAGCCCCGGTCCCGGCACAGGGCGATGACGGATTCGTACAGGGGGATGGCCTGCTCCGGCCGGGCGGCCAGGGTGAAGCCGGGGCGCCGGCTGCGGCAGTCGGCGAACAGGGTGAACTGGCTGATGATGAGGAGGCTGTTGGCCCCGGCCTGGACGGGATTGAGGTTCATCTTGCCGTTCTCGTCCTCAAAGACCCGCAGGCCGCATATCTTGTCCGCGATCTTGGCCGCCTCCGCCGGGCCGTCGTCCACATGGACCCCCAGCAGCACCAGAAAGCCCTGGCCGATCTGGCCGTGGATGGCCCCGTCGATCTCCACGGAGGCGTTTTTTACCCGCGTTACCACCGCTCTCATGGCTCACAGCCCTCCCCGGTTGATATCCCGCACGCCCCGGACGGCTTGCAGCTTGTTGATGATGGTCTGCAGCTCGCTGGCGTGGCGCACCTCCAGGGTGATGATGACGGTGGACTGGCCCTTGCCGGTGTCCCGGGCGTTCAGCCCCCGGACCTTGGCGTTGAGGGAGTTGAGGATGGTGGCGATGTCCATGACCAGGCCGCCCCGCTCGTCGGCGGTGATATACAAGTCCGCCGCGTAGCTGTCGGTGATGGTGTCGGCCCAGGACACGGTGATCCACCGGCCGCTGTCCTCGTCCCGGCGGTAGTTGACGCAGTCCCGCCGGTGGATGGACACGCCCAGGCCCCGGGTGATGAAGCCCACGATGGGGTCGCCGGGCACGGGGGTGCAGCAGCGGGAGAACTTGATCAGGCAGTTGTCCAGCCCCTCCACCAGCACGCCCTGGACGGCCTTCAGCTCCTTCTGCTGGCGGCGGTCGGCCCGCTCCTGCATCTTCTCCACTTCCGTCTTGCGGACGGAGGTGCGGTTGCGGACGATCTCGTCCCGGATGCGGCCCACGGCGTGGGCGGCGGTCATGCCGCCGTAGCCGATGGAGGCGTACACGTCGTCCAGCTCCGTCACCGCCATGCGTTTGAGGATGGCGGGCAGCAGCTCCGGGTCGGTCACGTCCGCCATGGCCAGGCCCGCCCGGCGGGCCTCCGACTCGAACATATCCCGGCCCTGGGCGATGTTCTCCTCCCGGCGCTCCCGCTTGAACCACTGCTTGATCTTGGACCGGGCCTCGCCGGACTTGGCGATGTTCAGCCAGTCCCGGCTGGGGCCGGCGGAGGAGTGGGAGGTGATGATGGACACGATGTCGCCGTTTTGCAGCGGGTAGGCGATGGGCACGATGCGGCCGTTCACCTTGGCCCCGGTCATGGAGTTGCCCACGGCGGAGTGGATGGCGTAGGCAAAGTCGATGGGCGTGGCGCCGGCGGGCAGGCTCTTCACGTCGCCGTTGGGGGTGAAGACGAACACCTCATCGTCGAACAGGTCCATTTTGAGGTCGTGGTAAAGGTCCTGCACGTCCCCGGCGTCCTGCTGGGTCTCCAGCAGACGGCGTATCCAGGCGAACTTCTCCTCGTCGCCCTCCTTGTGGCCCAGGGGGCCGGACTTATACTTCCAGTGGGCCGCCACGCCGTACTCGGCGGTGAAGTGCATCTGCCAGGTGCGTATCTGCACCTCGAAGGGGATGCCCTCGGTGCCGATGACGGTGGTGTGCAGGCTCTGGTAGTTGTTGGGCTTGGGGGTGGAGATGTAGTCCTTGAACCGGCCCGGCACCGGGCGGAACATCTCGTGGATCACGCCCAGTACGTTGTAGCAGTCGGCCAGGTCGTTCACGATCACCCGGAAGGCGCACAGGTCGAATATCTCCTCCACGCCCAGGTGCTGGGCGTACATCTTCCGGTAGATGCTGTAAATGTGCTTCAAGCGCCCGTAGACCTTGCAGGAGATGCCCTCCTTGGCCATGCGGGCGCTGATGCGCTCCTCCATGGCCTTCTGGAAGCTCTCCATCTCCGCCCGCCGCCGGTCCAGGATGCTGGTGATCTCCCGGTAGCCCACCGGGTCCAGGTATAGCAGCGCCAGGTCCTCCAGCTCGTCCTTCATCTTCTCCACGCCCAGCCGGTGGGCGATGGGGGCGTAGATCTCCATGGTCTCCCGGGATTTGCTGAGCTGCTTTTCCGGGCTTTGGTACTCCATGGTACGCATATTGTGCAGCCGGTCGGCCAGCTTGATGAGGATGACCCGGATGTCCTTGGCCATGGCCAGCAGCATCTTACGCAGATTCTCCATCTGCGCCTCCTCCAGGGAGCTGTACTGCACCCGGGTCAGCTTGGTGACGCCCTCCACGATGTCCGCCACGTCCGCGCCGAACCGCTCCGCCAGCTCCTCATGGGTGGCGTCGGTGTCCTCCAGCACGTCGTGCAGCAGCGCGGCCATGATGGCCTCGTCGTCCAGGCCCATCTCCCCGGCGATCTTGGCCGCGGCGATGGCGTGGGTGACGTAGGGGGAGCCGTCCTTGCGCTTCTGGCCGGCGTGGGCGGCCACGGCGAAGTCGAAGGCCTGGCGTATCCGCGCCAGGTCCGCGTTGGGGCTGTTCTCCTCCAGGACCGCTTTGAGTTCGTCAAATGCCCTGTCCGGTGAAAATTCTGTCATGCGTTCTCTCTTCTTCCTTTAGCTGCTCCCGCCAGGTGGGGGAGCGGTCCAGCTCGGTCTTTGTGTCCCAGTCGTTGAGCGCGATGGCGATCTCCCGGCCGTCCAGCCGGGCGTCGGCCAGGCCCAGTTCCTTCAGCACCCGCAGGCCCAGGGCGATCTGGGCCGGGCGGAGCCGTGGCTCCACGTCCGCCAGATGCGTCAGGCGGCAACGGATGGGACAGCGCCTTCGCAGGGTGAGCCACAGGCCGGATATCTCCGGCCGGGTCAGGCGGCAGCCGCCCAGGTCCCCGCCCTCCAGGATATGCCGGCACAGCCGCTCCTGGCCCGCCCGGCGCATATCCTCTATCACCAGCTGTACGCTGCGGCGAGAGCGGAACTCGCTCACCTGGGGGTAGAACACCGCGTCCACCAGCTCGCCCGGATTGGCGCCCAGTTCCGCCGCCCGGCGGCCGAACCACACGCACTCGAACCGCTGGCCGAATCGCTCCAGGGTCAGGCGGGTGTGCTTGCCGCCGCCGATGGGGGCCGCGTCCCGCAGCCGGGCGTCCGTCAGGCACACCAGCGGCCGGGGATTGCCGCTGCCGAAAGGCTCCAGGACCTCCAGGCTCTCCACGCACTCCATGCTCAACAGGTCCGGGTCCGTCACCGTCAGGTCGGGGGACAGGGCCTCCTCGCCATCGGGCAGGTGGGCGGCGTAATAGTCCTGGAGCGCCTGGCGGAAGGGGCCGATGCTCTCCCGGCGCAGGTTCAGCCCCGCGGCCAGGGCGTGGCCGCCGAAGGATTCCAGGTGTTCCCCGCAGGCGGCCAGGGCGTCAAAGAGGTTGAATCCGCCCCAGCTGCGGCAGGAGCCCTTGCCCCGGTCCCCGTCCAGGGAGATCATGACGGCGGGGGTCCTGTACGCCTCGCTCAACCGGCTGGCCACGATGCCGATCACGCCCTGGTGCCAGCCCTCCCGGGCCAGTACGATGGGGCCGGTGACGGTCCGGCCGGACAGCATCCGCACCGCCTCGTCCCATATATCCGCCTCCAGCTGCTGCCGCCGGCGGTTCATCTCGCACAGCTCCTCCGCCAGTTCCTCCGCCCGGCGGGGGTCCCGCTCCAGGATCAGCGCCGCCGCTCTGTCCACCTGGCCCAGACGACCGGCGGCGTTGATGCGGGGCGCCAGGGTGAAGCCCAGGTTGTTGGCCCCCAGGCGGGAGGCGGTCACGCCGGTCAGCTCCATCAGGGCGGCCAGCCCGGGACGGGGCGACGAGCGCAGCTTGGCCAGGCCCAGCTGCACGATGCGCCGGTTCTCTCCCAGCAGGGGCATCACGTCCGCCACGGTGCCAACGGCCACCAGGTCCGCGTACCGCTCCAGCATCCCGGCGCTGTCGCCGGATAGGGCGCAGGCCAGCTTGAAGGCCACGCCCACCCCGGCCAGGTCCCGGTCCGCGCCGGAGCAGTCCGGGCGCTTGGGGTCCACCACGGCCGCCGCCGCGGGCAGCTGGGCCTGGCACTCGTGGTGGTCGGTGATGATCATGTCCACGCCAAGACCGGCGGCATAGGCCGTCTCCGCCACGGCGGTGATGCCGCAGTCCACCGTGATGATCAGGCTCACGCCCCGGCTGTGGAGCCGGTCGATGGCGCCGGTGTTGACGCCGTAGCCCTCCTCCAGCCGGTCGGGGATGTAGCGCACCGTCCGCAGGCCCGCCGAGAGCAGGTAGTCGGTCAGCAGGCAGGTGGCGGTGATGCCGTCCACGTCATAGTCGCCGTAGACGGCCACCCGCTCGTCCCGCTCCTTAGCCAGACGGATGCGGGCCACGGCCGCGGCCATGTCCGCCATGGCCATGGGATCGGTCCCCTCCCCGCCGCCGGAGAGGAAGGCGCTGGCCTCCGGCGCCGTGGCGATGCCGCGGGCGGCCAGCACAGCGGCCAGCAGAGGCGTATAGCCCGCCCGGAGAAGGGCCTCCGGCGGGACGATCGCCTCGGGGATGTTCCATTTCTTTTCTTTCATGATTTCCGTTCTCAATAATATATTTTAATAATTATACGCCGATCTCGCCCACATTGCAATATCGCGATCGCTATCGGCCCGTTTTTCCCGAAACGCCCGGCGCCGGGGACAAAAAAGCGGCCCGGGACGGCCCCGGCCCGCCCAAAGGCGAGATTGTGCTTGCAAGCGGCGGGAAAGCGTGTTATAGTACCGGTAGACATAAAACGACGGTCCTGCCGCGGCGCGGCGGGCGGAGGCTGTTTTTGGAGACGCCATGAAGCAAAAGACGTTCGCGGTGGTATTTTTGTGCGTGAGCCTGGTGCTGGTGGTGGCCGCGGCGGTGCTGGCGGCCGGGTCGCTGGGCGGCTCCGGGCAGGCGGAGGCTCCGGCGGAGCCCCAGGATACCCCCGCGCCGGAAGAGGCCGGCGGCGGGACCGCCGCCTCCGGGAAGAAGGGGCCGGTGGTCTCAAAGCAGGCCGAGGCCATGGGGCCGGAGTACTTTGCCGACGCTGGCTTTCTCGGCAACGCCGTCACCTCGGGGCTGTGGCTCTATAATAACGACGACCTTCTGCCCGCGGACGCCACGGGCCACTGGTTCTGCGCCGACAATCTGACCATCCTGGGCGCCGCGCCCTACGCGGCCCAGATGGCGGGGTACGACTTCGGGAAGATCTACATCGGCTTCGGCATCAACGAGGTCAACTATAACAAGAACACCGTCCGCGCGGCCTACGACACGGTCATCGACCAACTCCAGGCAGACCACCCGGACGCCATCATCTACCTCATGAGCGTCACCCCCGTGAGCAAGTACTGCGACGAGAACCTGGGTACCCGGCGCAGCGGGGTGCAGGCTTTCAACGATATGCTCCAGGATATCGCCCGGCAGCAGCAGGTGTGGTATCTGGACGTGTACCCCGTGCTGTGCGGCGAGGACGGGTATCTGCCCTCGGAGGTCACGCCGGACGGCATCCATTTCAGCCCCGCCCACTATCAGCTGTGGTTTGACTATATGAGGACCCACTATGTCCCGGACGGACATTCCCAGCCCGTGCCCGCGACGGCGGCGCCGGACGAGGGGGAGGACGGGGAGGACGCCGCCGGCTGACGGCTCCGCCTGATATCGTTAATAATAGAGAAAGAAGAGAAAGAGAGAGGAACGAAAATGAAAAAGATCATCGGCTGCCTGCTGGCCATCTGCATGATATTCCTGCTGACCGCCTGCGGCGGCGGCAAGGACACGGCGGTGGATCTGAACGCGCTGGCCACGGAACTGGCCGGCAGCGCCGCCTTCACCGAGAACATCGGAGGCTACGCCGTCGACGCGAAGCTGGCCGGGCCGACATACGGCTTTGACGCCGGGAGCGTGAAGAGCTGCCTTTATTACTACAACAGCACCTCTAACGAGGAGCTGCTGGCGGTGGAGGCCAACGACGCCGACGCGGCCGGGACGGTGGAGCAGTGCTGCCGCAGCCGCATCGAGATGCAGAAGGCGGCCCTGGCGGCCTACAATCCCGACGCCATCCCCCGCCTGGACAGCGCCCTGGTCGTCCGGAGCGGCAATTATGTGTTTTTCGTGGTGGCCCAGGACAGCGGCGCGGCCAAGACCGTGGTGGACAAGTATCTGAAGTGAGTTTTTCCCTCTGCGCCGGCGGGGACAGCGGCCGCTGTCCCCGCCGGCGTCGTGCCGGATAAGGAGAGGTGGTCATGTTGTCGGAACGCACATCCAGAACGGAGATGCTGCTGGGCGCGGCGGCCATGGAGCGGCTGGGCCGGGCGCGGGTGGCGGTGTTCGGCCTGGGCGGCGTGGGCGGCCACGCGGCGGAGGCCCTGGCCCGCGGCGGCGTGGGATCGCTGGAGCTGGTGGACAGCGACGTGGTGTCCCCCTCCGACCTCAACCGCCAGCTCATCGCCCTGCACAGCACCCTGGGGAAGTACAAGACGGACGCGGCCCGGGAGCGGCTGATGGACATCGCCCCGGACATGACCGTGACCGTCCGGCGGGTCTTCTTCGGCCCGGACGCGGCGGACAGCTTCGACTTCGCCGGGTACGACTATGTGGTGGACGCCATCGACACCGTCAGCGCCAAGATCGAGTTGGCGGTCCGGTGCCGGGCCGCCGGCACGCCGCTCATCAGCTGCATGGGCGCGGGCAACAAGCTGGACCCCACCGCGTTCCGGGTGGCGGACCTCTATGAGACAAGCGTCTGTCCCCTGGCGCGGGTGATGCGCCGGGAGCTGAAAAAGCGGGGCGTGGATCGGCTGAAGGTGGTGTATTCCACGGAGCCGCCCCTGGTCCCGGCGGCCTGCGGCGAGGACACCGGCCGGCGGCAGACGCCGGGCAGCGTATCCTTCGTGCCGTCCGCCGCGGGCCTGATCCTGGCCGGAGAAGTGATAAAAGATCTGGCAGGGATATCGCATTGAAGCCTCCCCTGTGCAAGGGGAGGTGGCGCGGCGTCAGCCGCGGCGGAGGGGTTGTCGTACCAGGGAGAACAATCCCTCAGTCAGCGCCAAAGGCGCTGACAGCCCCCTTTGCACAAGGGGGCCCTTCGATAAGGCGCCGCCTCCGGCGATGGATATGCCTCCCCGGGCCGGGGACGCTGTTATCATTCCCCCTTGACCGGGGGCGGGAATTGTGTTATGCTCTTCCCGCCAAGAGAAAACTGAATATGGAGCCAAAAGGAGAAATTGCTATGAAAAAACACATTCTCACTCTTGCGCTGACGCTCGCGATGACGGCGGCACTCTTTGTCGGAGGCGGCCAGTCTGTATGGGCGGCAGAAAATGGCTCCACAGGCGAGGCCGTTGACGGTGGAGAACTCATCGTCGGCATCGCCGCAGACCTGGACAGCAGTCTTGACCCACACGTCTCTTCGTCGTCGGCAGGAACCAGAGAAGTCCTATTCAACATCTTTGAAGGGCTGGTAAAGCCCGATACACAAGGAAATCTCATCCCCGCCGTCGCCAAAGACTACGCCGTCAACGAGACCGCAGACGAATACACGTTCTTCCTTCGGGAGGGTGTGCGGTTCCATAACGGCCAGGAGGTCACGGTGGGGGATATTGTTTATTCCCTGTCCAGAGCTGCGGGACTGGAGACGGGTACGCCCCTGGTGGACACCCTATCCGGCATCGCCTCTGTGGAGGCCACGGACGACAGCACGGTCGTCGTCACCCTCTCCGCGCCCAACACGGAGTTCATCCCCCTCATGACCGTGGCCATCATCCCCGAGGGCAACGACCCCGCCCAGGAGATGATCGGCACAGGCCCCTTCAAGTATGTGTCCCGTTCGCCCCAGGAGAACATCGTCATGGAGCGGTTCGACGATTACTGGGGGGAGCCCGCCCACCTGGACAAGGTGACCTTCCGGGTCATCGACAACCCCCAGACGCTGGTCATGAGCCTGAAGTCCGGGGCCATCGACTTCGCCGCCAAGCTGGAGGCCAGCCAGGTGGCGCAGCTGGACGGCCTGACGGTGATGGAGGGCAGCATGGCCACCATCCAGGCCCTGTACCTCAACAACGCCGTCGCGCCCTTTGACGATATCCGTGTGCGCCAGGCGCTGTGCTATGCCATCGACAAGCAGAGCGTCATCGACTTCGCCGCCGACGGCCATGGCTTCGCCGTGGGCAGCAGTATGTACCCGGCCTTCGGCAAGTACTTTGACGAGGCGCTGACCGACTACTACCAGCCGGATACGGCCAAGGCCCTGGAGTTGCTGGCCGAGGCGGGCTACGACGCGGCCAACCCCCTGGAGTTCTCCATCGTGGTCCCCAGCAACTACACCCCCCATGTGGACGCGGCCCAGGTGATCGTCAGCCAGCTGGACCAGCTGGGCGGCGTGGTGAAGGCCGAGATCGAACTGGTGGAGTGGGCCACCTGGCAGGCGGACGCTTACGGCAACCGCAACTTCCAGGCCACCGTCAGCGGCATGGAGGCCAAGACCATGACGGCGGCGGCCCTGCTGGAGCGGTTCAACAGCGACAACGCCAAGAACTTCATCAACTTCGACTGCGCGGAGTACGACGAGACCTACGCCAAGGCTGCGGCCGCCACGGACGACGGCGAGAAGACGGAACTCTACCGCCGGTGCGAGGCCATCCTCGCCGAGCAGGCGGCCAACGTGTACATTCAGGACATGGCGAACTTTGCCGCCATGCAGCCGGACGTGAAGGGCTATGAGTTCTATCCGATGTATGTCATGGACTTCGCCACCGTGTACCGCGCGGAGTAAGTGCGGTATGTACTGAAAAAAACAGGAGTATTGCTCGTCACCCTGCTCCTCATATCGTTACTCGCCTTCCTGGCCTTCCAGCTCATTCCCGGCGACCCCGTCACCAAGCTTTTGGGCTCCGACTATACCCCGGAGCGGGCGGCGGCGCTGCGGCATGAGATGGGCCTGGACAGGAACGTGCTTGTGCGCTACTGGGATTGGCTCACCGGTTTCGTCACAGGCGATATGGGCGCCAGCTACAGCTACGGCATGAGCGTGGCCGCCGTCATGGAGGGGAAGGGCGCCGTCACGGCGGCCCTGTCCCTCATGGCGTGGGGCCTGGTCATCGCCATCAGCATCCCTCTTGGCATCACGCTGGCCCGCTGGCAGGGAGGACGGCTCGACCGGGCATTCGTGGCCATGAACCAAGTGTTCATGGCCATTCCCCCGTTCTTTTTGGGGATCATCATCACCTATATTTTTGGGCTGACGCTGAAGCTGTTCATGCCCGGCACGGCCGTCAGTCCCCAGGACGGCTGGGGCAGCTTTTTGGGGTACCTGGTGTTCCCGGCGCTGGCCATCGCCATTCCCAAGGCCGCCATGGTGACGAAGCTGCTGCGCTCGTCCATCCTGGGCCAGATGGGCCAGGACTATGTGCGTACCGCATACAGCCGGGGCAACTCCCGCTGGGGGGTGCTGCGCTCCCATGTGCTGCGTAACGCCATCCTCCCGGTGGTCACCTTCGTGGCCATGACCCTGGCGGACATCGTGGCCGGGTCCATCATCGTGGAGCAGGTCTTCGCCCTGCCGGGGCTGGGCCGGCTGCTGCTGGTGAGCATCGGCAACCGGGACTATCCCGTGGTGCAGTGCATCGTGGTCATCATCGCCGCCGTGGTGGTGTTCATGAACTACCTGGCAGACGTGGTGACCCAGACCATCGACCCGCGGGTGAGGCTGGGATAAGACATGGATCTTCGACACAACAAAAACTTCAAAGCCGGGGCGGTCATCACTGCCTTCATGCTGGCTCTGATCGTGATGGGCCTTTTCTGGACGCCCTACGACCCCAACGCCATGAGCCGGGATAAGCTGCTGCCCCCCAGCTTCCGGCACCTGCTGGGCACCGACAACTTCGGCCGGGACATCCTGTCCCGGGTGATCGAGGGGGCGGGGGCCACGGCCCTCATCGGCGCGGCCACGGTGGCCATCGGACTGGCGGCGGGGCTCATTATCGGCGGCGTCACCGGCTGGTACGGCGGGTGGCTGGACGAGGTGGTCATGCGCCTGAACGACGCCGTCGCCGCCTTCCCCAGCATCCTGCTGGCGCTGGTGCTGGTGGCGCTGTTCGGCGGCGGCAAGTACAAGATCATCGTGGCGCTGGGGGTGCTGTTCGTCCCCAGCTTCGCCCGCATCGTCCGCACGGAGGTGGCCCGGCAGAAGAGCCTGGACTATGTGGCCAGCGCCCGGCTCATGGGGGCGGGGGATATGCGTATCCTCTTTCTGCACATCCTGCCGAACATCGTGCCCGTGCTGTTGCCCAGCGTGGCCATCGGGTTCAACAACGCCGTGCTGGCGGAGGCGTCCATGAGTTACCTGGGCGTGGGCGTGCCGCCGCCCGACCCCAGTTTGGGCCGGATGCTGGGCGAGGCGCAGACCTATCTCGCCGCGCCCTGGTACGCCTTGAGCGTGGGAGCGGCCATCGTGCTGCTGGTGCTGGGCTTTGGCCTTTTGAGCGAGGGAGCTGGAGGCGAGCATGGCGCTGCTTGAGATACGCGATCTGCGGGTGCGGTTTTTGTCCACCGGCAAGCAGGCCGTGGACGGCGTGGACCTGACCGTGGCCGCCGGCCAGCGGGTGGGCCTGGTGGGGGAGTCCGGCTCCGGCAAGACCGTCACCGCCATGGCGCTGTCCGGCCTCATTGAGCGGTGGAACGTGGATATGTCCGGCCAGGTCCTCTTTGACGGGCGGGACCTGCTGGCCTGTTCCCGGGACGAGCTGCGCGCCATCCAGGGCAAGGACATCGGCGTGGTGTTCCAGGAGCCCATGACCAGCCTCAACCCCCTGATGCGGGTGGGCCGCCAGGTGGAGGAGGTGCTGAAGCTGCACACCGACCTGACCCTGGCCCAGCGCCGGGAGCGGGCCTTGGAGGCCATGGGGCAGGTGGGCCTGCCCGAGCCGGAGGTCACATACGAAAAGTACCCCCACCAGCTCTCCGGCGGCCAGCGGCAGCGGGCCGTCATCGCCTCCGCCATGGTGATCCGGCCCCGGCTGCTTATCTGCGACGAACCCACCACCGCCCTGGACGTGACCGTTCAAGCGCAGATACTGGAGCTGCTGCGCGCTGTCAGCGAGCAGTTCGGCGTGGCCATACTGCTGATCAGCCACGATCTTTCCGTGGTGCGTCGGCTGTGCGAGAGCGTGGCGGTGATGCACCAGGGCCGCATCGTGGAGCGGGGGGACGCCGACCGGGTGTTCGCCGCGCCCCAGGATGAGTACACAAAGCGGCTGATCGCCGCCATTCCCAAGAGGAAACGCCATGAACAGTGAGCGCGTTTTGGAGGTGGAACACCTCACCGTCCGGTATTCGGACGCCACCGTGTTCGGCCGCCGGCCCGGGCGGGAGACGGTGCATGATGTGAGCTTCACCGTGGACCAGGGCCAGATCGTGGGCCTGGTGGGGGAGTCCGGCTGCGGCAAGTCCACCCTGTCCAAGGCGGTGCTGGGGATGCTCCCGGCCCGGGACGTGTCCGGCACCATCACCCACTACACCAAGCGGCCCCAGATGGTGTTCCAGGACCCGGCCTCCAGCCTCAACCCCGCCCGGACGGTGGGGTGGATACTGGAGGAGCCCCTGCGTATCTTCGGCAAGTACGACGCCGCCGAGCGCCGCCGCCGGGTGGTGGATATGCTGGAGCGGGTGGGACTGGAGGAGGAACACGCCCGCCGCCGGCCCCGGGAACTGTCCGGCGGCCAGCGCCAGCGGGTGTCCATCGCCCTGGCCCTTATACAGCGGCCCCGGTTCATCATCGCCGACGAGCCGGTGTCGGCCCTGGACGTGACCATCCAGGCCCAGGTGCTGGACCTTCTGTGGGACCTGCGGAGGGAGCTGGACCTGAGTTACCTGTTCATCAGCCACGACCTGAACGTGGTGTACTCCATCTGCGACAAGGTGATGGTGATGCAGGACGGACGCATCATCGAGTCCGGCCCGGTGGACGAGGTCTACGACCATCCCCGGCACGAGTACACGAAAAAGCTGCTCCGGGCGGTCAAGGGACAATGAGGTACGAAAAAATAAGAGAGGGCGTCTTCCTAGCCCGGCCCAACCGCTTCATCGCCCAGGTGGCCGTGGACGGCCGGACCGAGACGGTCCATGTGAAGAACACAGGCCGGTGCCGGGAACTGCTGGTCCCCGGCGCCGCGGTGTATCTGGCCGAGGGCGCGAATCCCGCCCGGAAGACCCGGTACGACCTGGTGGCGGTGCAAAAGGGTTCGCGGCTGGTCAACATGGACAGCCAGGCCCCCAACGCCGCGGCGCTGGAGTGGCTGCGGGCGGGGAACGTGTTTGGCCCCGGGGCGGAGATACGCCCGGAGTACACCTACGGCGACAGCCGCTTTGATATCGCGGCTTTTACCCCGGAGCTGGCCTTGCTGGAAGTCAAGGGCGTGACACTGGAGCGGGACGGGGCGGTCATGTTCCCCGACGCGCCCACCGCGCGGGGCGCGAAGCACCTGCGGGAGCTGGCCGCCTTCGCCGCGTCGGGCGGGCAGGCGTATGTCCTCTTCGTCATCCAGATGGAAGGCGCGGCGTATTTTGCCCCCAACGCCGAGACGGACCCGGCCTTCGCCCAGGCGCTGCGGGCGGCCCGGGACGCGGGGGTGCGGCTGCTGGCCTACGACTGCCGGGTGACGCCGGAGAGCATGGCCATCCGCGCCCCGGTGGAGATACGGTTATGATGAAAAAAGAAAGACGCCGGGAGCGGACGCTCCCGGCGTTGATCGTTATCGCATCATTTTTCACGGTAAGGGGCGGTGATCAGCCGCAGCAGCACGCTCCCCAGCAGGCCCAGGACGGCCAGGGCGGCCAGCGCCAGAAAGACCGTGCGGCCCAGGCCCGCCCGGACGCACCACGCCGCCCCGAGGGGGGCCAGGGCGGCGGCCAGCAGCGCCGCCGGGAGGATGACCCGGCCCGCCGCCAGATACTGCCGCCGGCCGAAGGCATGGGCCAAGGCGCAGGGCAGCAGGGTGGACACGCCGCCCAAAATGACGGCCACGCCCAGGCCCCACACGATCTCCAGCGGGACGCTCCCGCCCTGGGGCATGGCACACATGGCCCCCGGCGCCACCAGCAGCCCGGCGCCCAGGACGATACACGCGCCGCCCGCGCCCAGCCGGTCGCCCAG
>CANRIF010000031.1 GCA_947630645.1 uncultured Oscillospiraceae bacterium
CCCCGCCTGACCGGCGGCCTCGCCGGCGCTAAAGGTGACCGTGGCGTTCTTGACCTCCACGGGGATCTCGATCCACTCCGCGGTGGCGGTCACGTTCCCTTCGATGGTATAGGCGGAACTGACATCATAGTGCTGTCCGTCAATGTTCCAGCCGGTCATTTCGCAGCCCTCTTTGCTGAAGTCAGCCGGCCAGGGCTGGAGGGTGATGACCGTGCCGGGGGCATAGCTTTCATCGATCTGGGCGCCATAGGCTCCCTCGCCGGCCACATAGGAGATGGTCACGTTCTGCACCGGGATCAACTCCCACTGGGCAGTAACGACGCTGTCCCCCGTAACGGTGATGTCATCGCCGGGCTGATGGTTGAGGTTATCGCCGTTCAGACTCCAGCCGGTGAAGTTGTAGCCGTCATAGGTAAAGCCGCCCATACCCTCGACATATACGTTGGGGAAGAACCACATCGTCCCCTCCTCGACGCTCACAGCGTCCATGGAACCAGCGGCGCCGGCGCCGTCAAAGGTGATGCTGTACATAACAGGCTCGTCGGGTTCGTCTTCGGGAACGGGCATGATCGGGCCGCTGCCGCCCACGCCGGGGCCGGGATCGGTGACCGCGCTGCCGGCAGGCACGGGGATGGCCTCCGCCGTGACCTCGTCCTCCTTCAGGACCACGTGGCAGACGGGAGCCTCCTCGTCGGAGCCAACGTTCTCCAGCTTGACAGAGCCGAGGCTGCTCACCGTGTCCTCCGTCTCCTCCTCGGCCACGCCGCAGGTCATGAACATATCCACCATGTCGGCGCACAGGGCCACCGCCGAGGCGGCCTCCTTGGGGCCGACGGCGATCACATAGGGCTCTTCCTCCCCCAGATAGCCGGTGACGGCGTTCTGGATGGACTCGGCGGTACTCTCGGCGCCGACGCCCACCAGCACGACCAGCTTGGACTCCGGCCCAACATAGAACATCTGGGCGAAGTCAGGCCAGATATAGGCCACGTCGGTCATGATCATGGGGTCCTCCGCGCGCCAGACGACGCT
This sequence comes from uncultured Oscillospiraceae bacterium, assembly GCA_947630645.1. Lineage (GTDB taxonomy): Bacteria > Bacillota > Clostridia > Oscillospirales > Oscillospiraceae > CAJOIG01. Next base: position 1,033 of record CANRIF010000031.1, read on the forward strand.
GTAACCCGTGCCGGCCTGCTCTTCCGCCAGACCGTTCACATCCACGATCAGGCAGTCGGGCGCCTGGGTCTTCATCTCGCCGATGCTGTCCACGGACAGTTCCGCGTCGCTCACGGCGAAAACAGCCGTCTCCGGGTCCTCCGAGGCGAACGTCTGCACGCCCATGCAGACGAACATACCGACGAGGATCGCCAGCACGACCAGCGAACACAATACTTTCTTCATAGGATCGCACCTCCGAATCCATTTTCCGTTGGGTGTAATTGTTTTGTTAATTCTTGTTAACTATCTCTGGATTCAGTTACAATTCTATCATCAAAAAAATCGCTTGTCAACAAAAGAATCGCAGATTTTTTAACTTTGCAGGAGTTTTTTTACTCTTTTGTCACGCTTCCCCCGCCCCGGGAGCCGGCCAACGTGTTGACCCAGTAGCGTTTTTTCACCATCACCAGCCCCACCGCGTCCTTGATCAGCACGGTGGCGGTGCTGAGCGCGTAGACCGCCACGATGCCCAGGCCGGTCCGGTGGGCCAGCAGCCACGCCGCCGGCACGTTCACCGCCCAGGTGAAGCAGCTGTCAAAGAGGAACGTCACCATGGTCCGGCCGCCGGAGCGCATGGTGAAGTAGCAGCCGTTGGCCAGGCACTCGAAGGGCAGCATGGCCGCCATGACGCATATCACCAGGGCCGCCAGATCGCGCACGTCCCCTGTGGTGTTGTAAAACCGGGGGAACAGCCAGGCCAGCGCCGCCATCACCACGCCGATGGCCGCCGCCATGGCCACCTCCAGCGCCAGCATCTTCCGGTCCGTGTCCACGGCCCGCTCCGTCTCCCCGGCGCCCAGCTCCTGGCCCACCACGATGCCGATGGCGCTGCCCAGGCTGAACGCCACCGCCGTGAACACGTCGTAGAGTACATAGGCGATGTTCAGCGCCGCCATCACCGTGATGCCCCGGGTGGAGTAGATCTGGGTGAGGGTGGCGGTGCCCACGCACCACAGCGCCTCGTTGGCCGTCAGGGGCAGGCTCCGGCGGGTGATGTCCCAGAACATGGCTCGGCCCATGGGCGCCCCCTCCAGCATCCGGCGGGTGAACAGGACCTTGTCCCTGTTCTTGTGGCTCCATACCACGTTCACCGCCGCCTCCGCGAACCGGGCGATCACCGTGGCGATGGCCGCGCCCCGCACGCCCAGCGCCGGCGCCCCCAGCTTGCCGAAGATCAGCACCCAGTTGAGGGAGAGGTTCACCGCCACCGCCAGCCAGGACGCGATCATGGGCACCAGCCCCCGATCCGCCTCCCGCAGGGTGGTGGCGTAGGCCGTTGCCACGGCGAAGGGGACCATCCCCCAGAGCATGACGGCCAGATAGTCCCGGGCGTAGCCCATCACCTGGGCCGCTTCCTCTTCCCCGCCGGTGATGTACAGGCCGATGAGCCGCTCCCCGAACAGGATGAATACGCCCATGCACCCCAGGCACATGATAACGGAGGTGGCCAGCTTATACCGGAACGCCGCCTTGAAGTCCCGCTCCTGCCCCGCGCCCCAGAACTGGGCGCAGAAGATGCCGGGGCCGGACACCGTGCCGAAGATGACCAGATTGAAGATGAAGAAAAGCTGCCCCACCACAGCTACGCCGCTCATGGACGCCGTGCCGGTCTGCCCCACCATTATGTTGTCCAGCAGGGAGACAAAGTTCGTCACCACATTTTGCAGCATGATGGGCAGCGCCACCGCCATGGCCCGGCGGTAAAAACGCCTGTCCCCGATAAATCTATGTATGCCGTTTCGTCTCATGGTCCCTCCTCGGCGCTGTGCGCGCAGGCAACTATTATATCAAATCGCGCGGCGCTGTCAATCGCGGCCTGTTTATGTTATAATGTCCGCAGCCACAGCGCAAACTATCCCCGTCGCGCCCTGCGCGCATGGGAGGTGCCTTATGCGATCCATCCTATCCGTCCTTCTGGCCGTAGTGCTGGCCCTCTCCCCCGTCCCGGTCCGCGCCGACGCGGACTGGCAGGAGATGGTCTACGTCCACTATGACCCGGAGCCGTTTTATACCCAATTGGACAATCTCGCCGCCCTGGCCGATGGGTCCGACGCCCAGGCGGCGCTGGACCTTTACGACGGGCTGTACGCCCAGCTTGTCCACATGGAGACGCTCTCGTCCCTGGCCTACATCCACTATTCCGACGACGTGACGGACAGCTACTGGTCGGAGGAGACAGTTTACAGCCGCCAGCAGGCCGTCCAGGCGGCGGACGCGCTGACGGCGGTCTGCCACGATCTGATGGCCGGCCCCTGCGCTGATGCCTTTGCGGACCACGTCGGCCCGGACGCGGCCCAGGCCTTCGCGGACTATGTCCCCATGACCAGCCGGGAGCGGGTGCTGGCGGACCGGGAGGCGGAACTGGTCGACGCCTATTACGAGGGTCTCAACGCCGCCGATGGCGTCACCTATACCTACACCGGCCGGACCTGGGACCTGGAGATGATCTCCAGTCTCCCGGGGATCAGCCTGGCCCAGCAGGACTATGAGGGCTATCTGGAGGTCTTTTACGGGCTGCAGGAGCAGGTCAACGCCCTCTTGGGGCCGATCTACACGGAATTGGTGGCCCTGCGGGCGGAACAGGCCCAACTCCGGGGCTATGCCAGCTATACGGACCTGGTCTACGAGCGGACCTACGGCCGGGACTACACCGGCGCCGAGGCCCAGGCCCTGTGCGACGCGGTCAAGCCCATCGGCCGGGCCTATTACGGCGGCGTCGGCCACAGCGGCACGTGGGACGACGCGGACGCGGTCTGGCCGCAGATGGGCGCCGTGGAGTTGATGGACATGCTGGGCCGGTATGTGGTCCAGATCGACCCGGCGCTGGCAGAGCCATGGCGGTATATGACGGACCACGGCCTGTGCCGCCTGACCGACGGGCCTGACCGGCTGCCCAGTTCTTATACCGCGCCGCTGCGGGAATACGGGACCGCCTTCGTGTTCGTGGGACTGACTGGGACCTGCGCCGACCTGGGTACGCTGGCCCATGAGTTCGGCCACTTCGCCAACGCCTGCCGCCACCCCGCCGCCGACCTGCTCACCGGCGTGGGCAGCTACGACCTGATGGAGGTCCACTCCACCGGGCTGGAGGCGCTGTTCACGGCGTTTTACGATGAAATCTTCACCACCGGGGCCGACGCGGCCCGGGCCGCCGCTCTGGCGGACCTGATCGAGGCGGTGCTGGACGGCTGCATCCAGGACGAGTTCCAGCGCCGGGTGTATGCCCAGCCGGACATGGGCCTGGACGAGATCGACCGGCTCTACGCCGACATCTGCGCCCAGTACGGCCGCAACGAGCCAACGGGCGTCGACTACGGCTGGATGTACATCCACCACAACTTTGAAAGCCCGCTCTATTATATCAGCTACGCCGTCTCCGCCCTGGCCGCCATCCAGATATGGGACCTGGCCCGGGAGGACTTCGCCGCCGGGGCGGCGGCCTGGGCGGCGGTGCTGGACCACGACGTCTGCCGCGAGAGTTACGCGGACGTGATGACGGCCTGCGGCCTGCGGCCGTTCACGGAACCTGGCGCGGCATCGGATATCTGCCTGCCCCTGCTGGACGAACTGACCCGCCTCGCCTCTGGCACATGAAAAAAGAGAGCCTCCCGGCTCTCTTTTTTCATTATCTTTTATATACCGCTCAACGGCAGAACTTGTCCACGTAGTCGGAAAAGGCCTTGCGGATGACCTCCAGGGCCTCCTCCCGGTTGTGGACGTTGTCCACCACCGACTCCTTGCCCGGTTCCAGGCTCTTGTAGACGGAAAAGAAGTGCTGTATCTCCTGGTGGATGTGCTGGGGCAGGTCCTCCAGCTCCTTATAGGTATTGAACATGGGGTCCTCGAAGGGAATGGCCAGGATCTTGTCGTCCCGCTTGCCGTTGTCCAGCATGGTGATGTACCCCACGGGATAGACCCGCACCAGGCTCATGGGCCGGATGGCCTCGCTGCACAGCACCAGCACGTCCAGCGGGTCGCCGTCGTCGGCGTAGGTACGGGGGATGAAGCCGTAGTTGGCCGGGTAGTGGGTGGAGGTATACAGGATGCGGTCCAGCCGCAGCGCGCCTGTCTCCTTGTCCATCTCGTACTTGTTCTTGGAGCCCTTTTCGATCTCGATCACCGCGAGAAAATCCTCCGGCTGCTGCCGGGCCGGGCGGATGTCATGCCAAAGATTCATCGTTACTTCCTTCCTTTTTGATCTGCGTCTTTCAATACGTCCCGGTTCTGCCACAGATACACCGCGCCGGACAGCACCGTCAGCGCCGCGCATATCCACAGCAGCACATTGGCCGTGGTCACCAGGGCCGCCGCGCCCGCCGCCCGCAGCACCAGGATCAGCACCAGGGAAAGGTCCTGCACCAGCGTCTTCAGCTTGCCCCAGATGTTGGCGGCCACCACCCGGCCCTGCTCCGCCGCGGACAGGCGGATGCCGGAGACCATGAACTCCCGGAACAGGATGATGACCAGTGCCACGGTCGGGATGAGCCCCTCCGGCACCAGCACGATCATCACCGAGTAGTTGAGGATCTTGTCCGCCAGCGGGTCCATGAACTTGCCGAAGTTGGTCACCAGGCCCCGCTCCCGTGCGATGCGTCCGTCCGCCGCGTCCGTCAGGGACGCCAGGGCGTACATCACCGCCGCCAGCCAGGCCCACACGGACCCGTCCACCAGCAGGAACGCCACCATCAGCACGGTCATGCCGATGCGCGCCAGCGTCAGCTTGTTGGGCAGATTCATCGCCGATCCTCCTCTCTGTACGTACCACCCACATTTTATAAGCCCCAAGCCGGGCTGTCAAGTTACAAAGGGGTTTTATGGGGATTTCTTCCTTTACATCCGGCCAAAAGAGATTATAATGGGAGCATGGATACGACGATCACCGGCCGTTTCGCGCCCAGTCCCTCCGGCTATATGCACATGGGAAATCTGCTGGCCATGCTCCTGGCGTGGCTGGACAGCCGTGCGCTGGGCGGCCGGATGCTCCTGCGTATGGAGGACCTGGACCCGGTGCGTACCCGGCCGGAATACGCCGCCGCCATCGCCGACGACCTGGCCTGGCTGGGACTGGACTGGGACGCCGGGTATCCGGACCCGGCCTTCTGCCAGTCCGGGCGCACCGCGCTCTATGAGGACGCGTTCCACACGCTGAAGCGGATGGGCCTTATCTATCCCTGCTGGTGCAGCCGGGCCCAGCGTCTGGCCGCCGCCAGCGCGCCCCACCCCGGTGAGGCCGACCACGACCCCCGGTGCCGCTGCGCCCGCCTCACCGCCGCGGAGAAGTCTGCCCTGCTCACCGCCGGGCGAAAGCCCGCCTGGAAGGTGAGGGTCCCGGCCGGGACGGTCACGGTGCAGGACAGCCATTACGGCCCCTATACACAAAACCTTTCCCGGGACTGCGGCGATTTCATCGTCCGCCGGGCGGACGGGGTGTTCGCCTACCAGCTGGCCGTGAGCGTGGACGATATGCTCATGGGCGTGACCCGGGTGGTCCGGGGCCGGGACCTTCTCTCCTCCGCCCCGCGGCAGGCCTGGCTCATCCGCGCCCTAGGCGGCACGCCGCCGGCGTACTGCCACCTGCCCCTGCTCACCGGCGACCGGGAGAAACTCTCCAAGCGCCTTGGCAGCCGCAGCACCCAAGCCCTGCGCCAGACCATGGACCCCCGGGAGCTGACGGGCGAGCTGGCGTTCCTCGCGGGGCTCCTTCCCGCCCCAACGCCCCTCACGCCCCGGGAACTGCTACCCCTCTTCGACTGGAACAAGATCCCCATGGGGGATATTTCGATAGAACCGTAAAGGAGACACGATATGGCCAAGTCCCCTCTCTCCGCCCGCCTCGCCTCTGGTGCGCTGAACGATCAACTCCTGCCTCTGTACGGCGCCGGCCGGCTGGACAGCGCCAAGGCCCGCTGCGAGAAGCTGCTGGCATCCTTTGAGGCGGCTTTCCACCGCCCGGCGGAGGCGTTTTTCAGCGCCCCCGGCCGCACGGAGCTGGGCGGCAACCACAACGACCACCAGCACGGGCACGTCCTGGCCGCCAGCGTCGATATGGACGTGCTTGCCGCCGCCGCGCCCAACGGCAGCGGCGTGATCCGCATCCTCTCCGAGGGCTATCCCCCGGTGGAGGTGCGTCTGGACAGCCTGGAGCCGGTCCCCGCGGAGGTGAACACCTCTGCCGCCCTGGTCCGGGGCGTCGCCGCCCGGTTCGCGCAGCTGGGATGCGATCTGGCCGGCGCGGGGCTGGACGCCTGCATGACCTCGGATGTGCCGGGCGGCAGCGGCCTAAGTTCCTCCGCTGCTTATGAGATCATGATCGGCGTCATGCTCAACAGCCTGTTCGCCGGCGGCCGCTTCGACGCGGTGCAGCTGGCCCAGATCGGCCAGTGGGCGGAAAATAACTATTTCGGCAAGCCCTGCGGGCTCATGGACCAGACCGCCTCCTCCGTGGGCGGCGTGGTGGCCATCGACTTTGCCGACCCGGCCAGCCCCGTGGTGGAGCGGATAGACCTGGACCTGGCCGCCGCCGGATACGCCCTGTGCATCCTGGACAGCCGCGCCGGCCACGCCGACTTGACGGCGGAGTACGCCTCCATCACCGACGAGCTTCGGGCCATCAGCGGCTATTTTGGCCAGAGCGCCCTCCGGGACGTGGACGAGGCGGCGTTCATGGCCGCAATCCCCGCGCTGCGGGAGCGGGCGGGCGACCGGGCCGTGAACCGGGCCATCCACATCTTCGCCGAGGACCGCCGCGCCGCGGCCCAGGCCCAGGCGCTGAAGGACGGGGATTTCGACCGCTTCCTCGCCCTGGCGAACGCCTCCGGCCGCTCCTCGGCGCTGTATCTGCAAAACGTCATCCCCACCGGCCAGACCACCTGCCAGGAGCTGATGCTCACCATCGCCGTGGCGGAGCGGCTGCTGGCCGGCCGGGGCGCGGTGCGGGTCCACGGCGGCGGCTTCGGCGGCACGGCCCAGGCCTTCGTGCCGCTGGACATGGCCGACGGGTTCAAGGCCCGGATCGAGGCAATCCTTGGCCCCGGGACCTGCCATGTGCTTAGCATCCGTCCGGTGGGCGGCGTGTGCATCGCGTAAGGAGAAGACGCCATGATCGACACATACATCGCAGAACTGGTCCGATACGCCCTGGAGCGGGGCCTTATCAGCGCCGACGACCGGACCTGGGCCGCCAACCGGCTTATGGACGCCCTGGGACTGGATCATTGGAGCAATCCTGAGCCGGGTCCCGTCCGGCCCCTGGAGAACATCTTGCGGGACATCCTGGATTGGGCCGTGGAAAGCGGCCGGTGCGAGCCGGGCGTTGCCAGCCGGGACCTGCTGGACACGGAGCTGATGGGCCGGCTCACCCCCCGCCCCAGCGAGGTGCGCCACATCTTCTGGAAGAAGTACGCCCAGAGCCCCGAGGCCGCGACGGACTGGTTCTACGCCTTCGCCCAAGACACGGATTACATCCGGCGCTACCGCATCGCCAAGGACGTGAAGTGGGTCGCCCCCACCGAATACGGGGACCTGGATATCACCATCAACCTGGCCAAGCCGGAGAAGGACCCCCGGGCCATCGCCGCGGCGAAAAACGCCCCCCAGAACGCCTATCCCGCCTGCCAGCTGTGCGCCGAGAACGAGGGCTACGCCGGCCGGCTGGACCACCCCGCCCGGCAGAACCATCGGCTGATACCCCTGACCCTGGACGGGCAGGACTGGTTCTTCCAGTACTCCCCCTATGTGTACTATAACGAGCATTGCATCGTCCTCAACGCCCGCCACATCCCCATGAAGATCGACCGGTCCACCTTCCGCAAGCAGATGGATTTCCTTCGCCGCTTCCCCCACTACTTCATCGGCAGCAACGCGGACCTGCCCATCGTGGGCGGCTCCATCTTGAGCCACGACCACTTCCAGGGCGGGCGGTACACCTTCGCCATGGCCAAAGCCCCTGTGGAAACGGCCGTCTCCTTCCCCGGCTATGAGGATGTGGAGGCGGGCATCGTCAAGTGGCCCATGAGCGTGCTTCGCATCCGATGCGCCGACCCAGACCGGCTCGTCGACCTGGCGGACAGGATACAGCTGGCCTGGCGGGGCTATTCCGACCCGTCGGCGGACATCCTGGCCGAGACGGGCGGCGAGGCCCACAACACCGTCACCCCCATCGCCCGGATGCGGGAGGAGCGGTTCGAGCTGGACCTGGTGCTGCGTAACAACCGCACCACCGAGCAGTACCCCCTGGGCATCTTCCACCCCCACCAGGAGTTGCACCACATTAAGAAGGAGAACATCGGCCTGATCGAGGTGATGGGCCTGGCGGTCCTCCCCTCCCGGCTGAAGACGGAGCTGGCCGCTCTGGCGGACGCGCTGGTCCGGGGCGGCGATATCCGGGCCGACGAGACACTTGCCAAGCACGCGGATTGGGCGGAGGAACTGGCGGCGAAATATACCTTCACCACCGAAAACGCCCTGCCCATCCTGGAGGACGAGGTGGGAAAGGTCTTCGCCCGGGTATTGGAACACGCAGGGGTGTATAAGCGCACCCCGGAGGGCCAGGCGGCCTTTCTCCGGTTCGTGGACAGTATGAAGTAAGACCGCATCGACGGCCCCCTTCGCAGGGGGGCTTTGGCTAGATGGGAAGGCCCCCTTGTGCAAAGGGGGCTGGCTCCGGCGCCAGCCGGAGACTGGGGGATTGTAACGGGGCCCCCGCGGGAAACCAGCGAAGCATTTCCCGTGGGGAGAGGAGGAACAGCGGAACGGACGAACTCTGGCGCTTGCGCCGGAGTGAGGGATGTGCAGCTTGTTCCGACGACAACCCCTCCGAGCCGCCTTCGGCGGCCCACCTCCCCTTGCACAGGGGAGGCTCCGATAGAGTAAGTCCCTGCCGCGGCTGCGGCAGGGACTTGTTGTTATTACCCTATCTTTTCCACGCTCTCGGCCAGGGCCAGCACTGCGGCCGGGTCCACTTCGGCGCCGGCGCTGAAGCTGTCGATGCTCACAGTGAAGATCAGGTCCGCATCCCCGTCGTACCAGTACACGGCGCCGTGGTCCGGCATCAGCGCCATCACCGCGTCACAGCCCTGCACCGTCCCGTCGGTGATCTCGCCGTCCGGGAACTTCTCCGTCAGCCAGACGCGGATGGCGTCCAGGTACTCCTCCGGTGCGGTGGACGAATCCTCGATGCGGTAGTAGGTGAAACCATCCACCTCCTCCGCGCTGGGAAAGAACACGCCGCCCGCATACTGCGCCGTGCCGTCCAGGCCGAGCAGATCGTCCGCGGCGCTCTCCCCGGCGTGGAGCATATCGGCAAACTGGGCCGGGAGCAGGCTGGGCGCGTACCGCCCCAGGCTCTCCATCGTGTCCTCCGTTTGGGCCTGCGTCTGCTCCTGGACTTCGCTCTCCGCCTGGGTCTCCTTGGCACGCTTTTCCGCCAGGGCCTGCACGCCGGCGGCAATGGCGCTGTCCGGCCTTCCGTCGAACCGTTGCGCCATGGCGTCAAAGCGGATGCCCTCCGCCGCCGCTTCCAGCGCCTCCCGGGTCACGGGCTGGGCCTCGCCTTCATCCCCGCTCCCGATACCGGGGACGATGTCGGCGTAGATATAGGCCCCCTCCGTCTCCCAGAGGATGACGCCCTTCTCCTGATCCAGCGCCAGGTCCAGGGCGGCGCCGTCCTCCGTCTCATAGTCCCACTCCTGGTAGCCGGCGCCGATGCTGGAGGAGATCATGGAGAAGGAGCCCTTGGCGCTGACGAACACGTCCGCCTCCACGCCCTCCAGGCCGGGCAGCGTAGCACATTCCAGCTTGAAGGAGCCGTCGTCGTAGACATAGCCGCTGCCGCTGTCAAAGCCGAAGCCGTCCACGCCCAGGACGCCGTACAGTTCCTCGGTGTCTTTGAACCACGCCCACTGGCTGTGCAGGGCCAGGCCGTAGCCCGCGGCGATCTCGTTAAGCTTATCCGCCTGGTCCTGGAAGTGTGCGTCATAGAGAACGTAGTTGTCCGCCGTCTCATGGTAGCTGTCGTCCACGCCCATCTCCTGCCAGCGGTCCCCGTTTTCCTGCATCCACTGGTTCTTCCATGCCTCCCATTGGGTGAAGGCCTGGTATTCCGGCGTGCCCTGATAGCCCACCAGGGACAGCCGCTGCCGGGCCTCTGCCTGGGTCCCGTCCGCAGCATCCGCCTCGGCCGTCTCCGCCGCGGGCATCTGCGGCTCCAGGGGCTGGCCGATCACATAGTCCCCCACATGGGCCATATAGATCGCATAGGCCGTCACGCTGAGCGCCAGCGCCAGCACCGCGGCGATGAGCGCCATACGCAGCGTCCGGTCCAGCCGACGGGGCCGCTGCTTTTTTGCCCGGACGCCCGCCCGGACCAGATCCAGCACCCGCTCCGTGCGGATCGGGCTCTCCTCCAGCGGCAGCCCGGCGGGGCAGGTCCCCTCAAACAACTCCGATATCTTCATCCTTGTACGCTCCTTTCATCAGCGTGCGCCGCAAAAGCTCCCGCCCGCGCTTGAGACGCTGGCGGACCGCCTCCGGCGTCATTCCCAGCAGCGCCCCGATCTCCGGGGCCGTCTGCTCGCAGTAATAGTGCCGCAGGAATATCTCCCGGTCGGGAGGCCCCAGCGCGTCCACCGCCGCCAGCAGCTGTATCCGGTCCTCCCGGGCCAGCACATCCCTCTCGGGACCCTCCACGGCCATGTCCAGCTCGTCGAATTCCAGTTCCGGCTGGTCTGTCTCCCGCCGCAGCCGGTCGATGGCCCCCAGGTAGCTTTTGACCATGCCTCCCCGAGGCTTCGCCCGGTTCCTCCACAGGGTCAGGAAAACGTCCGCCGTGATCTCCTCCCCGTCCTGGACGGACAGGCGGCTTCCCACGATGCTCCACACGATCGCCCCCACATAGGGCGTATACCGTTCCACGAACCACTCCAGGGCCTGTTCATCCCCCCGGCGCAGCCGCGCCAGGGCCGTTTTCTCGTTCAATGTCTCCGCCTCCTTTCGAGCGCGCTCACCACGAATAACGCGCCGCCGCGCCATACCGTGACAGAAAAAGCGGGAGGACCCGTCAAAGGGTCCTCCCGCGTCTTATTCACGAAAAGCGGCTCACTGTTCCCGCTGCTCCCGGGGCGGCGCCACGTTCCCAGCCACGCTGCGGAAGCGGCCGCGGGACTTGCGGATCAGCTCCAGCGCCTGGGTCACGGACTCCTCCGCGCTCTGCAGGGACTCGGCCACATACTCGTTGGCGGCCTTACGCAGTTCCCGGGTCTTGTTGTCGGCGGTGGCGATCATCTCCTCGGCCCGGGCCTTGGCGGCGCGGACGATCTCCTGCTCCTCCACCAGCTTGCGGGCGCGCTCCTCGGCCAGCTTGCGAACGGACTCGGCCTCCTTCTTCGCGTTGCGGATGAACTCGTCCCGGGCGGACACCAGCCGCTTGGCCTCGGCCATCTCCGCGGGCAGCTGCGCCTTGATCTCCTCGATCAGGTCCAGGGCCTTCTCCCGGTCCACCAGGCACTTGTCCTGGCCCAGAGGCACGCCCCACGCGTCGGAGATCATATTGTACAGCATTTCAATGAGTTCAAGGATGCCTTCGTTCTCGTTCATTTCTCTGTCTGCCTCCTAGCTTTTGTTTTCTCTACCACGTCCTGGATGATCTCCTGCGGCACCAGTTCCGTCAGGTCCGCGCCATAGGCGGCCATCTCCTTCACCACGGTGGAACTGAGGAAGGTGTACTTCTCGCTGGAGGTCAGAAAAAGCGTGTCCAGGTCCGGGTTCATCTTCTTGTTCACCAGGGCGATCTGGAACTCGTAGTCGAAATCCGACACTGCCCGCAGGCCCTTCACCACCACGGCGCCCTCGAACTGCTTGGCGTACTCCGCCAGGAGCATATCGGTGGTGGCCACCTCCACGTTGCCGAACCGCGCCGTGGACCGGCGGATCATGTCCATCCGCTCGGCGATGGTGAACATAGGGGTCTTCTCCCGGTTCTTCATCACGCAGACGATCACCCGGTCAAAGATCTTCGCCGCCCTGCGGATGATGTTCAGATGCCCCAGAGAGATGGGGTCGAAACTCCCCGGATAGATGGCGGTGGTCATACGGCCTGCCTCCTGTATGTGGTCAGTGATATTTTGCCGTAGCGGTAGCTCTTGCCGAGGACATAAGGCGGCGCCGGCACAGGCATGGGTTCGCCGCACATACTTTCGACTAATATTATACCACCATCGCGTAATATGTCAAATCCAAAAAGAGTTTGGAGGATCTTGTCATAAAGGCCCGCGTGATAGGGCGGGTCCACGAACACCAGGTCGAATTTTCCGCACCCGGCCAGGAAGCTGACCGCGTCGGCGCGGATGACCGGGGCCTGCATCTGGCAGATCTCCAGATTTTTCCGCACCAGCGCCAGGGAGGCGGGGCTGTTGTCCACAAAAACGCACTCCCGCGCGCCCCGGCTGATGGCCTCGATGCCCAGCTGGCCGGTGCCGGCGAACAGGTCCAGCACCCGGCGGCCCGGCACGTCGAACTGCACGATGCTGAAGATGGCCTCCTTCACCATGTCGGTGGTGGGCCGGATGGTCATGTCCCGCGGCTCGGCCAGTTTGCGGCCCCGGGCCGTTCCGGTTATCACTCTCATTGCGCGTCCTCTCCTTCGTGCAGGCGGGCGTACACCGCCGCTGCCGTCTTCTCTCCCAGCACCGCCGCCAGTTCCTGCTCCGTCGCCGCCGTCACGGCCTTGACGGACTTGAACCGCTTCAAAAGCGCCGCCCGGCGCTTGGGTCCCACGCCGGGGATCTCCTCCAGGGACGAGCCGATGGTCTTTTTTCGCAGGGTCCGGTGGTACTCGATGGCAAAGCGGTGTGTCTCCTCCTGGAGATTGCCGATCATAGCGAACACGGCGGGATTGGCCTGGATGCCGATCTCCCGGCCGTCCGGCGTCGTGAGGGCGCGGGTCCGGTGGCGGTCGTCCTTCACCATGCCGAACACCGGGATGTCCCCGTGGCCCTGCTCCGCCATGGCGTCCATCGCCGCGGCCACCTGACCCACGCCGCCGTCGATGAGCAGCACGTCAGGCAGGGGCGCGAATTTCTCGTCCCCCTCGTTGAACCGGGCCAGCCGCCGCCCCACCGCCTCGCGCATACTGGCGAAGTCGTCCTGGTGGGCCACGGTCTTCATCTTAAACCGACGGTACTGGCTCCGGGCGGGCTTGCCGTCCACGAAGACCGCCATGGACGCCACGATGCCGAAGTCCCCGGTGTTGGAGATGTCGAAGGACTCCATCCGCCGGATGGGCGCCTCCAGGCCCAGCATCCGTTGCAGCCACTCCAGGGTCTTGCTGCGCCGCTCCGCCTCGCTCTCGGCCCGGGCGCTCTCCTCCCGGGCGTTGCGCTCGGCGGCTTCCAGAAGCTCCCGCTTGATCCCCCGCTGGGGGGTGACCAGCTCCACCTTATGCCCCGCCATCTGGGTCAGCAGCTGGGCCAGGGGCTCCTCGTCCTCTATCTCTGTCGGCAGCAGCACCGTCCGGGGCCAGGCGCCCCGGCGCAGATAGTACTGCCGCACCAGCTCCGACACCGCCGCGGCGTCGTCCTCCATAGGCTCCGGCATCTGCTCCAGGTCCTTGCCCGCCAGGTCGCCCCCGGCGTAGTGCAGCACCACGAAGGAACACCGGGCACTGCGGCAAAAGCCCACCGCGTCCGTGTCCGCCCGGGCGGCCCTAAGCACCACCTGGCGGTTTCCCAGTTCCTTCACCGCCGCCAGCCGGTCCCGCAGCTTGGCCGCCGTCTCGAAACGCAGCTCGTCCGCCGCCTGGGTCATCTCCCGCTCCAGCCGGTCCGCCAGTTCCTTTTCCCCGCCGGAGAGCAGCTGCACCGCCTGGTCCATCCGCCGGCGGTATTCCTCCCCGTCCGGCTCGCCCCGGCACCAGCCGTCGCACAGGCCCATGTGGAAATTGAGGCAGGGCCGGCTCTTGCCGATGTCCCGCGGAAATTTCTTGCCGCAGGCGGGCAGGCGCAGGGCCTTGGCCATGGCGTTCAGGATGCCGTGGGTCACGCCCCGGCCGCCGTAGGGGCCGAAGTACCGCGCCCCGTCCTGGGCCACCCGGCCCACGATGGTGAACGCGGGGTACTCCTCCCGCCCGTCCAGCCGCAGCCAGGGATAGGTCTTGTCGTCCCGGAGAAGGATGTTGTAGTGGGGCTTGTGGCGCTTGATAAGGCTGTTTTCCAGCATCAGCGCCTCGAACTCCGACGCCGCCACGATCACGGAGAAGTCGTCCACATGGCTGACCATGGCGGCCACCTTCGGCAGGTGTTCGCCCCGGAAGTAGCTGGTCACCCGGTTTTTCAAGGCCTTGGCCTTGCCCACATAGATGACCTCGCCGGCGGCGTCCTGCATGATGTAGACGCCGGGGAGCAGGGGCAGCTTATTGGCCTTTTCCCGGAGTTGGGCGATCTTATCCATAGCTTCTCCAAACGCAAGAAAGGGTGTGCATTGCACACACCCTTTTGCTTTTCGCTAAAGTGAATTACTCGGCAAACTCTTTGTCGATGAGATCGGTGAGCGTCTCCACCGCTTCCGTCTCGTCGGCGCCGTCGGCGATGATGTTGACAGTCGTGCCTTTCACGATGCCCAGAGACAGGACACCGAGCAGGCTCTTGGCGTTCACGCGGCGGTCCTCCTTCTCGATCCAGATGACGCTCTTGAACTCATTGGCCTTCTGGATGAAGAACGTGGCGGGACGGGCATGAAGACCGACCTGGTTATTGATGGTAACTTCACGATTGATCATAGGAGTACACCGATCCTTTACTCACGAAAGTTTACCTATACTTTAACAAAAAATTCGTCAATTCGCAAATGTTTTAGTCTCTTATCCTTATGTTTTGGATACTTGCACAGTCAGCGCAAGGTCAGGCGAAATATTTTATTTCAGTTCCACAACTGTTACGCCCGTCTCGCCCTCGCCATACCGGCCCAGACGGAAGTTCTTGACATAGCGGCTGCGTTTGAGCAGCTGCTGCACCGCGCTGCGAAGGGCGCCTGTCCCCTTGCCGTGGATGATGGTGACGGTCTGCAAGCGGGCGGAGGACGCGGCGTCCAGATACCGCTCCACGGCCAGTTCCGCCTCGTCCGCCATCATGCCCCGCAGGTCCAGTTCCCGGCTGACGGAGGCGGTACGCAGCGCGGCGGACGCGGCGGCGGCCACGGAGGGCTTTTTCTTCCCCGGCTTCTCGATGAGCGCCACCTCCTCCGGGGCGGCGGTGACCTTCATGGCCCCCACCTGCAAAGAGAAGGTGCCGTTGCCGTTGACCTTCAATACCTCCCCCTGCATCCCGGTGGCCAGCAGTTCCACCGTGTCCCCGGCCTGCACTGGGCGGCTGGGGGCG
The DNA here is from genome assembly GCA_947630645.1 of uncultured Oscillospiraceae bacterium. Classification (GTDB taxonomy): domain Bacteria; phylum Bacillota; class Clostridia; order Oscillospirales; family Oscillospiraceae; genus CAJOIG01. The sequence goes on from CANRIF010000031.1 coordinate 16,443, forward strand.
GGGCGCTTGGGGGCGGACAGGTCCTCCCGGCTGCGGACGGCGTCCTCCGCCAGGTTGAGCCGGCGGCGCAGCTCCGCCCGGGCCTCGTTGACCCTCTGATGGTCGATCTCCGCCAGGCCCATGGCCCGCTCCGCGTCGATCTGGCGGTACGCCTCGTCGGCGGCGGCCCGGGCCTCCTTGATGATGCGCTCGGCGTCCCGGCGGGCCTTTTGCTCCGCCTTCTCCAGACGCACCTCCAGTTCCCGGCGCATCCGCTCGGCCTTGGCCGCGTCCTCCTGGGCGGCGCGGCTGGCCTTCTCCCGTGCCTCTGTCTCCCGCTCCAGGGCCACCCTCTGGGCCTCCAGGCGCTCGATGGTCCGCTCAAAGTCCGTGCTGCCCGCGTCGATGCGCCGGCCGGCGTCTTCGATGATGCTCTCCGGCAGGCCCAGCCGCCGGCTGATGGCGAAGGCGTTGGACTTGCCCGGGATGCCCACCAGCAGCCGGTAGGTGGGCCGGAGCGAGTTCACGTCGAACTCGCAGGAGGCGTTCACCACCCCCTGGGTGTTGGTGGCGTATACCTTCAGCTCCGCGTAGTGGGTGGTGGCCGCCACCATCGCCCCCGCCCGGCGGGCGTATTCCAGGATGGAGATGGCCAGGGCCGCGCCCTCGGTGGGGTCAGTGCCGGCGCCCACCTCGTCCAGCAGCACAAGGCTTCCCGGTCCGCACTCGTTCAAGATCGCCACGATGTTCACCATATGGCTGGAGAAGGTGGACAGGGACTGCTCGATGGACTGCTCGTCGCCGATGTCCGCCAGAATGTCGCTCACCACCGGCACGGCGCTGCCGTCCCCCGCCGGGATGTGCAGGCCGCACCCGGCCATGGCGCACATGAGGCCCAGGGTCTTGAGGGTGACGGTCTTGCCGCCGGTGTTGGGGCCGGTGATCACGATGGTGTCGTACTCCCCGCCCAGGCTCACGTCGATGGGCACCGCCGTCCCCTTCGGCAGCAGCGGGTGCCGGGCCTTTTTCAGGACCAGCTCGTTCTCGGTGAGCAGCGGCTCGCCGCAGTTGAGGTCATAACTCAACTCCGCCTTGGCGAAGATGAGGTCCAGCTGGGTGAGGACGGTGTAATCCAGGTCGATGCCGCCCCGGGCCGCGGCGCACTCGGCGCTCAACTCCATGAGGATGCGCTCGATCTCCGCCTTCTCCTTGGCCCCCAGCTCCCGCAGTTCGTTGTTGGCCTTCACCACGCCCATGGGCTCCACGAACAGCGTCGCCCCGCTGCCGGACACGTCGTGGACCAGGCCGGGCAGTTCCGCCCGCTTCTCCGCCCGCACCGGCACCACGAACCGGCCGCCCCGCTGGGTGATGATGGCCTCCTGGAGGACCTTGGCGTAGCTGGGCGCGGTGATGATCTTCTGCAAGGCCTCCCTGGCACGGGCGGAGGCGGCCCGCATCTTCCGGCGGATGTCGGCCAGCTCCGCGCTGGCGCCGTCGGCGATCTCCTCCTCCCCGGTGATGGCGGTGGTGATCTTCTCCTCCAAAAAGCGGTTGGGGCTGACGGCGGAAAAATACCGCTTCAGCACGCCGCTGTCGCTCCGGCCAGAGGCATAGGAGGCCACCGCCCTGGCGCAGAACAGCACCCCGGCGATGTCCAGCAGTTCCTTCGTGTTGAGCATACCGCCCATGTCCGCCCGGGCCAGGGACGGGCGCACGTCCTTCAGTCCGGAGAAAGAGGGACTACCCTTCGTCTCGGTCATGGTCTTGGCGCAGGTGGTCTCCGCCAGCCGCTCCCGGACCTTCCCCGCCTCGGACGCGGGACGCAGCGCCCGGGCCAGGGCCTTGGCCCCGTCGGAGGACGCCTTGGCCGCCAGCAGTTCCAATACCGCCGGCAGTTCGATGGTCTGTAAGGATTTTTCGTACAGATTCATTTTACGCTCTTCCAATAGTCAAGAGAATAGAAATTTCTGTCCAGCTGATACCGCACGAACAACTCCGCCGCCCGGCCCAGCCGCTCCAGCGACGGCTCCGGGATGGCGAAGGAGAACTCCTTTTTCGGCTCCGCCCGCACGATATGCCGCATAGCCGCCAGGCTCTCCCCGTCCAGCGCCACCGACGGCCCCGCCGACCCCGGCGCACACCCGGCGCAGTGGATGACGCCGGAGGAAGGCGAGAACATAGGCCCGTCCAGCTCCGCTCGTCCGCACACGCCGCAGGCGTCCACCTCCGGCTGGAACCCCTCCAGACACATGAGCCGCAGTTCAAACACCGCCTTCACCTGCTCCGGCGTATACAGCCCCCGGCTCAAGGCGTACAGGGCGTTGAGCGCCAGCTGCAGGGCCGGCTCCGCGCTCTGTTCCTCGGGGCATACCGTGTCCAGCACCTCGGCGAAATAGGTCCCCAGGGCCAGCTGGCCGATGTCCTCCCGCAGGCCCAAAAACTGCTCCACCGTGCCGCCCTCGTTGGCCGTCCACCGGCCACGGTTGCCGAACAGGGTGAACTCCGAATAGCACAGCGCCTGGCTGGCCGCCGCCATCTTGCTGCCCCGGCGCAGCGCGCCCCGGGCCTTCACCGTCAGCTTTCCCTCCGGCCCGGTCAGCAGCGTCAGGATGCGGTCCGCCTCCTTATAGCGCACCTGGCGCAGGACAAGACCCTTTACATTCGTGAACATCTATGTACCGCGCCTCACCTCTGCGGCCTGCTGCGCCGGTATAACATCCAGCACAGCGGGTCGCCCGTATCCAAAAACAGCTCCCAAAAAAGGTCCTGCTTCACAACGATCACCTCATGGCCTTAGTCTGCCACGGATGACCGGCTTTCATCACATATCGGTGAAGCCAAAATTTCGCAGCAGCGCGTCGGAATCCCGCCAGTTCTCCTTCACCTTCACCCAGGTCTGCAAAAACACCTTCGTGCCCATGAACGCCTCGATGTCCTTCCG
>CANRIF010000032.1 GCA_947630645.1 uncultured Oscillospiraceae bacterium
GGGAAGGCCGTGGGGGTAAGCACCCAGGCGGTGAGCCGGTGGGAGTGCGGCGGGGCGCCGGACGTGACGCTGCTGCCTGCCATCGCGGACAAGCTGCACATAACGGTGGACGCCCTGTTCGGCCGGGAGAGCGGCCCGGCGAAGGACATATCCAACGACCTGATCCAGTGGCTGCGTTCCGTCCCGGAGAAGGACCGGCAGAGGCGGCTGGCCCGGCTCTTATGGGAGGCGGCCATCTACGGCGTCTGCGACGATCTGGCGGCCAATATGCCCAGCCTCGGCTTTCCCGAGACCGCGGAGGCAGAGATGCGGTTCGCCGGCGCGGACCATCGGGTGCTGCTGCGAACGGTGACGGCCGACGAAAACGGCTACATCGTGGGCGTGGGGGCGGAGGATTACGCCTATTTCGGCGTGTTCCCGGAGCCGGAGGATGGCTATGAGAGGCATCTCGCCGATGACGGCGAGTACCGGAAGCTGTTCGGGGCACTGGCGCTGCCGGGGGCCATGGAGACGCTGCGGTTCTACTGCCGGAACCGGGAGGCGTTCTATTCGGCGGCGGCGGTGGCCCAGCGCATAGGAGCGCCCCTGCCGGAGACGGAGCGGGCGCTGGAGGCGCTGACGGAGGCGAACCTGCTGCACAAGGAGCAGATCACCCTGCCGGAGGGACCGCTGGATGTCTACGTCATCGGCGATTACAGCGGCGTGGTGCCGATGCTGACCTTCGCCCGCTGGAATTTGCAGCCGTACAGGATGAATCTGGTGGGCAATGTGGTGCGCCGGACCTGCTTCGGGAAGGGGGCGCCGGATGAAAAGGCCTGACCCCGCCCGGCCCTATATCCGGGCCTTTTACCGGCACAACCACGGCCGCTTCGCCCTGGCCCTGGGCCTGTACGCGCTGGACCAGGCGGGGGCGCTGTTCCTGGCGTGGCTGCTGGGGGCGGTGATGGACGCCGTCGCGGCGGGGCGGATGGAGCCACTGGCGCGCACCGCCTGGCAGGCGGCGGTGTTCCTCCCCGCGATGATCGCCCTGGAGCTGGGCTGGCACCGAGCGCGGGCGGGGTTCCTCCGCCGGGCGCTGGCCCAGTATAAGGACCTGGCCTTTGAGAGACTCGCGGAAAAGTCCATCAGCGCCTTCACCCAGGAGAACACGGGCCGGTATCTGTCCGTGCTGACGGCGGACGTGAACACCGTGGAGGAGAAGTACCTGACGGAGCAGTTCGACCTCATCATCCAGCCCGTCGCCTTCGCCGCCGCCCTGGGGCTGCTGGTCTGGTACAGCCCCCTTCTCACCGGGGCCACCGCCGCGCTGTGCCTGCTGCCCTTCGCCGCGGCGGCGGCGCTGGGGCCGGGCTATGCCCGGCGGGAGCGGGCGGTCAGCGACCAGGGGGAGGCCTTCGTGGGCCGGCTGCGGGACCTGCTGGCGGGCTTTGCCGTCATCAAGAGCTTCAAGGCCGAGGCCGAGACAGGCCAGGTGTTCGCCCGGGAGAACAGTGCCCTGGAGCGGGCCAAGGCCGGCCGGCGCTGGTGGGCGGGGCTGCTGAACACCCTCACCGGCTACGCGGGCGCCGCCATGCAGTTCGGGGTGTTCTTCCTGGGGGCGTATCTGGCCATCCGGGGGTCCGTCACCGCCGGGACGGTGATCGTGTTCACCCAGTTGAGCAACAACCTGATGCAGGCGGTGCGGCTCATCCCCCAGTATCAGGCCGACCGGAGGGCCGCCCGGGGGCTGATCGCAAAGCTGGCGGAGGTGACGGCGGAAAACACCGCCCGCACCGGGGTCCCCGTGGAGCCTGTCCTCCGGGACGCCATCGAATTCAGCGGCCTCTCCTTCGCCTACGAGCCGGGCAGGCCGGTGCTGCGGGATGTGTCCCTGCGGCTGGAGGCGGGGAAGAAGTACGCCCTGGTGGGCGCCTCCGGCTCCGGCAAAAGCACCCTCTTGGACCTGCTCATGGGCGCCCACGACGATTACACCGGGTCGCTGACCGTGGACGGCCGCCAGATGCGGGATATCGACCCGGACAGCCTCTACGGCCTGGAGAGCCTGATCGGCCAGAGCGTGTTCCTCTTCGACGACACGGTGCGCCGGAACATCACCATGTTCCGGGACTGGCCGCGTGACGCGGTGGACAGCGCGGCGGCCCGGGCGGGGCTGGGGCCGCTGCTGGCGGAGCGGGGAGAGGACTACCGCTGCGGGGAGAACGGGTCCGGCCTGTCCGGCGGGGAACGGCAGCGGGTGTCCATCGCCCGGGCGCTGCTGCGGGGCACGCCGGTGCTGTTGCTGGACGAGGCCACCGCCTCCCTGGATAGCCGCACCGCCCGGGAGGTCACCGCCGCCATTCTGGACCTGCCGGACCTGACCCGGCTGGTGGTCACCCACCGGCTGGATGCGGCGGAGCTGGCCCGTTATGACGGCATCTTCGTGCTGCGGGGCGGCGCCGTGGCCGAGCGGGGCACCTTCCGGCAACTCATGGACCGCAAGGGCTACTTTTACAGCCTCTACACCGTGGCCAACGGCTGACCGTCCGCCGCCCGCCGCGAGACAGATGTTTCGCGGCGGGCCATTTTTTGTTTTCCCCATTGATGGACCGGGCGGATATGTGGTAAACTATACAACTGTGTAAAAGCCGCCGGGAGGGGAGGTGTGTCCGTGGGCGGGAAAAACAAAAAATTCTGGACCATCGGCACACTGAAGAGCAGGGGCTGGACCAACGGCCTCATCAGGGAACTGCTGCCCCGGCCCCGGTATCGCCATCTGGACGGCGGCACGGTGAAGACCTGGCAGGCGGACGTGGTGCTGACCGCCGAGGACACGGAGCGCTTCCGGCGGGTGGCCCAGTCCAACAAGGACGCCCGGCGGGCGCGTGAGAAGACCGGGGCCACCGCCGCGGACATAGGCCCCGCCCTGGAGGGGGCGGCCGCGTTCCTCCGGGGGGCATGGGACGGCTGGGCCGCCCCGGACACGCCCTCGGCGCGGCTGGCCATGCGGTACCACCAGGCCGTCCTGGGCCTGGTCCCCGGCGTGGGCTGGGCGGTGGTGCTGACCCCCGGCCAGGCCGCGGGACGCATCGAGAACTTCCTGGCCCTGGTCTCCCCCAAGGCGGAGGCAAAGCCCGGCCGCGTCATCAAGAATTTCGTCACCGCCGCCCCCTTCCTGGGGAGGGAGCCACAGGCCAATATCGCCCAAAAACTCCGCCGGCAGTACGGCCCCACCCTGCTGGCCGTGGCGGAGCGGGAACTGGAGCAGTTCACCGCCGCCCAGCCGGAAGTGGATCTGGCGGCGCTCCTGGGCATGGAGGACTTCCCCGTCCAGGAACTGCTCACCAACGGCCTGGGCTACGTCTACTCGGTCTTTTACGTCCCACGGGCCATCCGCACCAGCCTGGACGTGCTGGTGGCGCTGAACCCCAAGGACGAGTATCCCCTGGCCCGGGCCATGGCCCGGCACTTCGTGGTCCACATCGGCGGGACCAACACCGGAAAGACCTACGCCGGCTTCCAGCGGCTCATTCGGGCCCGGACGGGGGTGTATCTGGCCCCGCTGCGGCTGCTGGCCCTGGAGGCCCAGGAACTGCTGCTGGACGAGGGCGTGGCCTGCTCGCTGACCACCGGCGAGGAGGAGGACCGGCGGGAGGGGGACACCCATGTGGCCGCCACCGCCGAGAAGCTGGAGCTGGGGCAGGAATACGAGGCGGCGGTCATCGACGAGTGCCAGATGATCGCGGACCCAGAGCGGGGCTACGCCTGGACCCGGGCCATATTGGGGGTGCGGGCGCAGGAGGTGCATCTGTGCGCCGCGCCGGAGGCGAAGGAGCTGCTGCTTCGCATCATCGCCAGCTGCGGCGACAGCTATGAGGTCGTCGAACACAAGCGGAAGACGCCCCTCATTTGCATGAACCGGACGGTGGATTACTCCGACATCCGCCCCGGCGACGCGCTGATCACCTTCTCCAAGGTGGGGGTGCTGTCGGTGGCGGAGGACCTGCGCGCCCGGGGCAAGGAGCCGGCCATCATCTACGGGGCCCTGCCCTACGCCACCCGGCGCAAGCAGGTGGAGGGGTTCCTCTCCGGCCGGATGCAGTATGTGGTCTCCACCGACGCCATCGGCATGGGCCTGAACCTGCCCATCCGGCGCATCATCTTCATGGAGACGGAGAAGTTCGACGGCCACGAGCGCCGGCAGCTGAAGCCCGAGGAGATCCAGCAGATCGCCGGCCGGGCCGGGCGCTACGGGATGTATGACAAGGGCTTCGTGGGGGCCATGGAGGACCTGAGCCTGATCCGGGGCGGCCTGGAGACGGTGGTGCCGCCGCTGCAAACGGCGGTGGCGGGCTTCTCCGACCTGATCGCCCAGGTGGATTTCGACCTGCTGGAAGTGCTGGAGGTCTGGAACCGGATGCCCACGGCGGACCCCTATGTGAAGCTGGACATCAGCCGGTATATCGCCATCATCTCCCGGATGCGGGAGGCGGGCTACGCCCTGGACCGGGAGCAGGAACTGCGGGCGGCCAACATCCCCTTCGACGAGACGGACCCGGCGCTGAACGAACTGTTCTTCCGCTTTTTGCGGGAGTGGGCCGCCGGGGAGGAGCTGACGCGCCCCGCCCTGCCCGAGCGGGAGGGGGCCTTCACCCTGCCCGATCTGGAGCTGCACTACCGGAAGCTGGACCTCTATTTCTCCTTCTCCCGGGCCTTCGGCTGCCCGGTGGACCGGGACGCCCTGGACGAGGAGCGGTCCCGGACGGCGGACGAGATCAACCAGATCTTGCTCTACAACCTGAAAAACAACATCCGCTTCTGCGCCAAGTGCGGCCAGGCGCTGCCCCTGCACCACCGGGGGCGGCTGTGCAACGCCTGCTTCGCCCGGGTCAATGCCATCCCTCGCCGCCATCCGGGGAGGAACAGGCTATGAGAAGGCTCATCGCGCTGCTGGCGGCGCTGCTTCTATTGGCCGGGTGCGGCGGACAGGCCGGGTCGCCCCCCGTCCAGTCCGAGACCTGGACCGGGCCGGAGAGCGCCGTGGTGCCGGTGCTGATGTACCACCACATCACGGATGCCCCCGCCACCAGCTCCGACATCTCCGAGGCCGGCTTCCGCCGCCAGATGGACGTGCTGCGGGACAACGGCTACTCCCCCGTGACCCTGGACGCGCTGCTGGCGTATGCCGACGGGACGGGGGACCTGCCGGAGAGGCCGGTGGTCATCACCTTCGACGATGGGTACATGAGTACCTGGGAGCGGGCGTTCCCCATCCTGGGGGAGTACGGCTTCCCCGCGGCGGTGTTCGTCATCGGTGTGTCCGTGGGCCACACGGAATTTTACAAGGACACGGACCATGTGATGACGCCCCACTTCGGCACGGACGAGATGGCCCAGATGCTCGCCTCCGGGCGCATGGCGGTACAGTCCCACACCTACGATATGCACCAGTGGGCGCCCTTTGAGGACACGGATGCCCCCCGCACCGATATGCTGCCCCTGGCCGGGGAGTCGGAGGCGGATTACGCCGCCGCCTTGGAGCAGGACTTCCGCCGGGAGGCGGAGGTGCTGGCGGCGGGCGGCGTGGAGAGCGTGACGGCCCTGGCCTTCCCCCTGGGCCGGCACACCGACGATACGGACCGGATCCTGCGCGAACTGGGCGTGCGGATGACGTTCACGGTGGACGAGAGCCGGGTGAACACCGTCGTCCGGGGGGACGGGGAGAGTTTATATGACTTAGGCCGGAAGAACATGAACGACGGCGTCACCGACGAGGCGCTTCTGGCCTACCTGACACAGCGAGGCGAATGACGTGAGAGACAGAAAGAGAGAGTACATAGACGGCGTGCGGGACGGCGTCCCCATCGGGCTGGGGTACTTCGCCGTGTCCTTTTCCCTGGGGATCATGGCCAAGAACGTGGGCCTGACCCCGGTGCAGGGGCTGGTGATGGGCCTACTGTGCAACGCCTCGGCGGGGCAGTACATGGGCCTGACCATGATCGCGGCCAGCGCCACCTTCTGGGAGACGGCCCTGGCCACCCTGGTCACCAACGCCCGGTATCTGCTGATGAGCTGCGCCATGAGCCAGCGCATGGACCCGGCGGTCCCCTTCCGCCACCGGCTGCTGATGTCCTACGACATCACCGACGAGCTGTTCGGCATCACCGTCGCCCGGCCGGGCTATTTGAGCCCCTGGTATATGTACGGCGCCATCACCGTGGCCCTGCCCACCTGGGCCATCGGCGGCGCCCTGGGCATCCTGGCGGGCAGCGCCCTGCCCCTGCGGGTGGTCAGCGCCTTCAGCGTGGCGCTGTACGGGATGTTCATCGCCATCTTCGTCCCGCCCGCCCGGAAGGACAAGGTCATCGCGGGCCTGGTGGTCCTCTCCTTCGCCGCCAGCGCCGCCTTCGCGTATCTGCCGGTGGTGTCGGCCCTGCCGGAGGGCACCCGCACCATCATCCTCACCGTGGCCCTGTCCGCGGGCGCCGCGGCGCTGTTCCCCCGAAAGGAGGAGGCGCAGGCATGAACGTGTATCTCTACATCCTGGTGATGGCGGGGGTGTCCTACGCCATCCGCGCCCTGCCCATGACAGTGCTGCGTAAGCCCATCAAGAGCCGCTTCATCCAGTCCTTCCTCTTTTACGTCCCCTACGTCACCCTGGCGGTGATGACCTTCCCGGCCATCCTGAACGCCACCCAGAGCCAGCTCTCCGGCGCGGCGGCGCTGGCAGTGGGGCTGGTGGCCGCCTGGCTGGGAGCGGACCTATTCAAGACCGCCGTGGTCTGCTGCGCGGTGGTCTTCCTGCTGGAACTGTTCATACACTGAAACGGATAAATATAACACAGCCTCCCTCGTTCGAGGGAGGCTTTTCGTTGCCAGCGTCGATAGGCCCCCTTGTGCAAAGGGGGCTGGCTCCGGCGTCAGCCGGAGACTGGGGGATTGTAACGGCAGATAACAGACAACCCCTCCGAGCCGCTTTCAGCGGCTCACCTCCCCTTGCACAGGGGAGGCTTTTCGCCAGCAGGAGAGTTATTCGTATGTGAACTCCATGGCCCGGCCGCCGGCGGCGGCATGGAGAAGGCAGCCCGTCTCGTCGTAGGCTAGGTCCTCCGTGCCGGGCAGGGTGAAGGCCAGCACGTCCTGCCCCGCCCCGTCCCGGCGGATCAGGCGGACGGTCCGATCGGTGGGGCCGTTCTCATCATAAGTATGCTCCTCCGCCCGGACGGTGAAATAGCCGTAGCCCATGGGGTAGGTGTACTCCGTGCTTCGCCGCAGCACGCCGTCGGTGAAATATTCCTCGGTGTCCGGAAAGTCGTTCTGGTAGGTGCAGTGAGTCTCCTCCACGGCCGAGCCGCTTTTCTCGCCGGACTTTAGCTCGTACCGGACCCAGGCCGACGGCAGCGTCCCGCTGCCCAGGTAGGGCGCGGGGCTGTACTCATACTCGGTCACATAGGCGTCTGTGCCGTTGTGGTTCTCCCGGGCGGCGGCCAGCCGGCCCTCGCCGTCGTACTCGTAGGTGGTGACCCAGGCGTCCGGCCCGTCCGCCGAGAGATATATCGTCTCCTCATACCGGATCAGCCGGCCGGCGTCATCGTAGGTCCAACGCTCCGTGGAGGTGTCCTGGCCCTCCAGTTCGTACCGGCGCAGGATCATGCGCCCGGCGTCGTCATATTCGTAGTAGGTCAGCGTGTCCGGCACGGACCCGTCCAGGGCGTGCATCCGCATCTGGCTGGGCAGGGCGTCGCCGCTGTTTTCATAGGTGAGGGTGTAGCGCAGGACGGTCTTTCCGTCCGCCTGCACCGCCGCCTCCGCCAGCCGCACCGCCGGGGCCTCGGTCCCGGCGGCGGTGTGGTGGGCCTCCTCGTGGTGTTCCTCCTCATGGGGCTCGGCGTGGTGTTCCTCCCAGTGGACGCTGTCCAGATGGATGTCGCAACTCTCCACATACAGCAGCGCGCCGTGTCCCTGCTCGTCGCAATGCTCATAGTCCCGGACGGTACGCACGTCGATGTCGCCACCCCCGGCAAAATTGCGGATGGTGCCGTGGAAATGGCCGCTGCCCAGGCTCTCCCCGTTGGAGGTGAGTACGTCTGTGAACACTCGGATGGGCTGGCCGTCCAGACACCACCGGCCGTCCTCATAGGTGATGCCGTAGGGGGCATACTCCGCGATAGCGGCCTCCAGTGCTTCCGGGTCAATACCGCCGGCTGTCATGGCGCCGCCCTCGTAGGCAAACTCCGTCATGCCGGCCTCCGGCGCGTCCGGGTCAGCCACCGCCGTCTGCTCCAGGGACGCGGCGGCGGGCTGCTCCATCACGGCCTCGTCCGCCGTGCCGGACGCCGGGGTAGGCTCCGGGGTGGGCGAGGGCGGCACGTCCATGATGACAGGCGGGGTGGAAACAGGCATACGCTGATAGGACAGCACCCCCGCCGCCATCAGCAGTCCGCCCACCGCCAGCGCCCCCAGCAGGCAGGACGCCAGCACCCAGGGCCATATCTTTTTGTGCTTTTTCGGGGCTGCCGGGGGCGCGCCCTTTTCCGGCTCCGGGGCGGGCCGGGACGGCTCCTCGGGCGGGGACGGCGGCGCGCCGTCCGGGACGGGGGCGTCGTCTTTTAATAAATAGTCGGTGGTGACGGCGAACAGCTCGCTCATCCTGATGATCTTGTCCAACTCGGGCACGGCCTGGGCCATCTCCCACTTGCTGACGGACTGGCGGCTCACGTCCAGCCGTTCGGCCAGGTCGATCTGGCTCCAGCCCTGCTTTTTCCGCAGTTCGATGATCTTGTCTGCCAGGGGCATGGGCTTACCCTCCTTTTCTGTTTTCGGGTGGTCCACCTGGCCCTTAGTATACCGTTCCCAGGCCAAAACAGCAACCAATCCGACCCGGAAATGTGTCAACTGACAGTTGCACAGCCCTCTTTCGGCATAAAAAAGCCTCCCCTGTGCAAGGGGAGGTGGGCCGCCAAAGGCGGCTCGGAGGGGTTGTCAACAATCCCTCAGTCTCCGGCTGACGCCGGAGCCAGCCCCCTTTGCACAAGGGGGCCGTCAAAGCGGTATGACTTATTTTGTTCCGAATATTCTATCGCCCGCATCGCCCAGGCCGGGGACGATGTAGCCGTGGTCGTTGAGATGCTCGTCCAGGGCGGCGGCGAAGATGTCCACGTCCGGGTGGGCCTTCTGCATGGCCTCCACGCCCTCGGGGGCGGCGATGATGCACATGAGTTTGATGTTCTTCACGCCCACCTCCTTGAGGAATTGGGCCGCCGCGATGGCGCTGCCGCCGGTGGCCAGCATGGGGTCGACGATGATCGCGTCCCGCTCGGTGATATCGGGGGGCATCTTGAAATAGTACTTCACCGGCTCCAGGGTCTTGGGGTCCCGGAACAGGCCGATATGGCCCACCTTCACGTTGGGCATCATGTCCACCATGCCGTCCACCATGCCCAGGCCAGCCCGCAGGATGGGGACGATGGCCAGCTTCTTGCCGGCGATGCGGTGGCAGGTGGCCATGGCCACGGGGGTCTTGACCTGGACCTCCTCCAGAGGCAGGTCCCGAGTGGCCTCATAGCACATCAGCTTGGCGATCTCGCTGACCAGCTCCCGGAACTCCTTGACGCTGGTCTTCTCGTCCCGCAGGACGGACAGCTTGTGCTGGATCAGGGGGTGGTCGAATACCATGACTTTGCTCATATCAAATTCTCCTTTGTAGGAAGATTTTTTACTGTTCCATCCGGGCCAGGCGCTCCCGCTCCGCCTGGCTCAAGCGCAGGTACGCCGGCAGCAGTTCGTGGGCGGACACGGGCGTCTTCCCCACGGCGGCCAGGCCCACGCCCCGGGCGTTCTGCAATCGCAGGGGTTCCGGGGCGGTGAACACGGTCACCTGGCTCCGGTCCAGGGTATTATAACACAACTCGGCCCCGTCGCCAAGTAATATCCACGGCTCCCCGCTGGCCACCAGTTCGCTCTCCAACTCGGCCACGGATATGGCCCGGTCCGGCGTCAGGCGCACGGGCTTGCCGCCCTCCACGGTGAACAGGGCGTTGTAGATCTGGCCCCGGCGGGCGTCCATGCAGCAGCACAGCATCTGCCCGTCCAGCACCGGCCCGCCGAAGGCCATGGCCTCCAGGGTGGACACCCCCACCGCGGGGATGTCCAGCGCCCAGCACAGGCCCTTGGCCTCGGCCAGGCCGATGCGGAGGCCCGTGAAGGACCCCGGCCCCCGGCTCACCGCCACCAGCCCGATGTCTCCCATGGTCCGGTCCAGGCCCTTGACCAGGCCCTCCGCCATGGGCAGCAGGGTGCGGCTGTGGGTCAGGCCGGCGTTCTGGATGGAGAAGGCCAGCATCTTTTCGTCCTCGAACAGGGCCGCCGAGGCGGCCTTGGCGGAGCTTTCCAGCGCCAGTGTCAGCATAAATGATCCTCTCTCCCGATGGTGATGGTCCGGTCGTTGTCCCCGGTCTTCTCAAAGCGGACGGCGATCTCGTCCCCGTCGAAGGCGCCGGGGACGTTCTCGCTCCACTCCACGGCGCACACCCCGCCCCGGCCCAGGTAGTCCTCCCAGCCGATGTCGTACAACTCGTCCGCGCCCCCCAGGCGGTACATATCGAAGTGGAACAGGGGGATGGTCCCCGGCCCGCCCAGGTACTCGTTGACGATGGTGAAGGTGGGGCTGTTGACGAGGCAGCCGATGCCCATGCCCCGGGCCATGCCCCGTACAAAGGCGGTCTTGCCGCAGCCCAACTCCCCGTACAGCGCCGCCACCGCCCCCGCGGGCAGCGTCTTGGCGAACGCGGCCCCCAGGGCCTCGGTCTCCGATTCAGAATGGGTGGTGTATGTCATATATTGCCTCGCATCTCGTCAAAGGTCTAATGCCTCCCCTGTGCAAGGGGAGGTGTCGCGGCAAAGCCGCGACGGAGGGGTTGTCGTCGGAACAAGCTGCACATCCCTCACTCCGGCGCAAGCGCCAGAGTTCGTCCGTTCCGCTGTTCCTCCTCTCCCCACGGGAAACGCTTCGCTGGTTTCCCGCGGGGACCCTGTTACAATCCCTCAGTCTCCGGCTGCCGCCGGAGCCAGCTCCCTTTGCACAAGGGAGCCTTGAATAGGTATCGCCTGCGGCGATAGAGCGCTTCCCTTTACAAGGGCATGGTGGCGTAGGCGTTCAGGTCGGGACCAGCGGTGTGGCCGGCCAGGTACTCGTAATAACCCTGGGCGCCGATCATGGCGGCGTTGTCCCCGCACAGCCGCAGCGGCGGCACATACAGCGCCTTGCCCGCCTTTTTGCACGCGGCCTCGAAGTCGGCACGGATGCGGGAGTTGGCGGCCACGCCCCCAGCCACGGCGATCCTGCCATAGCCCAGCTTTTCCGCAGCGTCCATGGTCCGGCTCACCAGCATCTCGCTCACCGCCCGGCACAGGCTGGCGGCCAGGCCCGGCTTGTCCAGGGGCTGGCCGGTCTGATCGGCCCGGTGGGCGATGTTCACCACCGCCGTCTTCAGCCCGGAGAAGCTCATGTCGTAGGGGTTGCCGCCGTCCACCGTGGGCCGGGGCAGGTCGTAGGCCCGGTCGTCCCCCTGCTTGCTAAGGTCGTCGATGGGCTTGCCGCCGGGGTAGCCCAGGCCCAGCACCCGGGCGGACTTATCAAAGCACTCCCCCGCCGCGTCGTCCCGGGTCTGGCCCAGGATACGCATATCCGTGTAGCCCCGCACGTCCACCAGCATGGTGTTGCCCCCGGAGATGGCCAGGCACAAAAAGGGCGGCTCCAGGTCCGGGAAGGCCAGGTAGTTGGCGGCGATGTGGCCCCGGATGTGGTGTACCGGGATAAGGGGCACGCCCAGGGCCAGGGCCGCGCTCTTGGCGAAGTTGACCCCCACCAGCACCGCGCCTATGAGACCCGGCGCGTAGGTGCAGGCCACCGCGTCGATGTCGGCGCGGGCGAGGCCCGCCTTTTGCAGCGCCCGGTTCGCCAGCAGGGAGATGACCTCCAAATGGCTGCGGGCGGCGATCTCCGGCACCACCCCGCCGTATATCTCATGCAGGGCCACCTGGGAGAATATCTCGTCGGACAGCACCCGCCGGCCGTCGGCCACCACCGCGGCGGCGGTCTCGTCGCAGGAGGATTCAAAAGCCAGTATCTTCATACGATCACCAACGTCATCAAAATGGCGTCCTCTCTGGGTCTTTCATAGTAATTGGTCCGGCGGCCCACCTGGGCGAAGCCGTGCTTTTTATACAAGGCCGCGGCGGGGCCGTTGGAGGCGCGCACCTCCAGCGTGACGAAGGCGAGCGCCCGCTCCCGCGCCAGGCGGACCAGGCCCTCCAGCAGCGCGTCGGCCACCCCCTGCCGCCGGTGGTCCGGGGCGACGGCGATGTTGTCAAGGCTGCCCTCGTCCATCACATAGGAAAGCACCGCATAGCCGACGACCTCGCCCGCCTCCTCCGCCACCAGGGTCCGGCCCAGGGCAGCCGCGAAAAACCGCTCCGGCCATGGGTCCGCGGGGAAGCACACCGCCTCCAGCGCGGTCAGTGCGGCCGCGTCGCCCTCCCGGGCGGGACGGATCAGCATAGCGCGCCGCCCTCCTCCCGGGCGTCCCCCGCCGGGTATCGGCCGATGGCCTCCACCGCCGCCGCCAGGCCCCGGACCATGTCCTCCAGCGGCAGACTGGGGTGACCCTGCTCCGGCAGGAAAGGGACGTGCATGAACCCGCCCCGCACGCCGGGCCGGCCGGCCAGCAGGTGCATCAGGCAGTACATCAGATGGTTGCACACGAAGGTGCCCGCGGTGTTGGAGAGGTTCGCCGGCACCCCCGCCTCCCGGATGGCGCGTACCATGGCCTTGACGGGCAGGGTGGCGAAATAGGCCGCCGGGCCGTCCGGCACGATGGGCCGGTCGATGGGCTGGGCGCCGTCGTTATCGGGGATGCGGGCGTCGTCCACGTTGATGGCCACCCGCTCCGGGGTGAGCCCCTCCCGGCCCCCGGCCTGGCCCAGGCACAGCACCGCCTGGGGGTCCTCCCGTTCAACGGCCCGGGCCAGGGCCTGGGCGGAGCCGGAGAAGGCCGTGGGGATCAGCGCCCGGACGATCTCCACACCGCCCACCCGGTCGGGGAGGCGGCAGGCGGCTTCCCAGGAGGGGTTGACCGTCTGGCCGTCGAAGGGTTCAAATCCTGTCAGCAGAAGCTTCATTCCACACCTCGTTAGTATCATGAACGCTTGCGGCAAAGAGAGCGTTTCTCTGGGGCCCCCGCGGGAAACCAGCGAAGCGTTTCCCGTGGGGAAAGGAGGAGCGCAGGAGCGGGCGGATGCCGACGCTTGCGGCGGCGGAGCAGAGCGACTGCCGCGACGACTTAGTGTGCATCCGCCCAGCTCTGGCCGATGTGGGCGTCGGCGGTGAGGGGCACGGACCAGTCCACCGCGTGTTCCATCTCCTCCCGGAGAATGGCGGCGGCCCGCTCTCCCAGCGCCGCGGGACACTCCACGATCAGCTCGTCGTGGACTTGCAGCAGCAGCCGGGCCTCGGGCAGTTCCCGCGCCAGCCGGGCGTGGACCCGGATCATGGCCAGCTTGATCACGTCCGCCGCGGTGCCCTGGATGGGCATATTCCGGGCCACCCGCTCGCCGAAGGAGCGCAGGTTGTAGTTGCTGGCGTGCAGTTCCGGCAGCGGCCGCCGCCGGCCGAACAGGGTGGACACATAGCCCTGCTCCCGGGCCTTGGCGATGGTGTCCTGCATATACTCCCGCACACCATGGTACGTCTCCATGTATGTGTCGATGTAGAGCTTGGCCTCCTGGGTGCTGACCCCGATGTCCTGGGCCAGGGAGAAGGGGGAGATGCCGTACACGATGCCGAAGTTCACCGCCTTGGCCCGGCGGCGCAGCTCCCCGGTCACCTCGCCGGGACGCAGGCCGAAAACCTGGCTGGCGGTGACGGTGTGGATGTCCTCGCCGGACAAAAATGCCTGGCGCATGGTCTCGTCGCCGGACATATGGGCCAGCAGCCGCAGTTCGATCTGGCTGTAATCCGCGTCCACCAGCACGTTCCCCGGCCCGGCCACGAACATACGCCGGATGCCGGCGCCCAGCTTGCGCCGGACGGGGATGTTTTGCAGATTGGGGTCCCGGGAGGACAGCCGCCCGGTGTCCGTGGCGGTCATCTGGAAGGTGGTGTGGATGCGCCCGTCGGGGCCGATGGCCTTTTGCAGGCCGTCGGTGTAGGTGTTCTTCAGCTTGGCCAGCTCCCGAAACTCGATCACCAGTTCCACGATGGGGTGCTTGTCCCGCAGCCGCTCCAGCACGTCCGCGTTGGTACTCCAGCCCCGGGGGTTGCGCTTGCCGCCGGGCAGGCCCAGCCGGTCGAACAGGATGTCCCCCAGCTGCTTGGGGGAGTTGGGGTTGAACTGGCAGCCGGCCATGTCCCATATCTGCTGCTGGATGTCCGCGATGCCCGCGGTCAGCTCCTGGCCGAAGTCATAGAGGGCCTTGCGGTCCACCAGGAACCCGGCCCGCTCCATCTCCGCCAGCACCGGACACAGGGGCAGTTCGATGTCCCGGTAGAGCGGCCCCATCCCCAGCTCGTCCAGCTTCGCCGGCAGCACGGCGGCGAGCGCCCAAATAGCCTCCGCCCCGTCCAGGTCCCGGCCCAGGTACTTCTGGCTCAACCGGGGCAGGCTCTGATCGGAGGCGATGGCGTCCAGCAGGTACCCAGCCAGGACCGTGTCGAACACGAACCCCTCCGTGCCCAGGCCCTCCGCCAGCAGCAGGCTCATCAGTTCCTTCACATGGTGGCCCAGCTTCTTTATTTCCGGGGAAAATACGGCCCGCAGCAGCGCGGCGTAATCCTCGCCGCCGTCGGACCAGGCCAGATCGTATACCGCCTTGCCGTCGCACAGGCTCAACCCGTCCAGTCCCTCCCGGGGCAGCACGGCCACCCGCTCCGCCGCCCGGACCGCCGCCAGCGCCGCCGGGATGTCCCCGGATATGTGGGGCAGGGGCGCCGGGCCGGCCGCCGGGGCGTCAGAGTCCGGCTCCAGGCCCCACCGCTCGATGAAGCGGCCGAAGCCCAGCCGCCGGCACAGCGCGTACAGTTCGCCGCTGGGCGTCAGGGTCCATTCGTCGTCCGCCGGGGCAAAGCCGATGGGCGCGTCCCGCCGGATGGTGGCCAGGGTATAGCTGAGCCGGGCGCTGTCCGCACCCGCCTCCAGCTTGGCCCGCTGGCCCGGCTTTACCGCCGGGTCGGAGAGGTTCGCGTACACCCCGTCCAGGGTGCCGAACCGGTGCAGCAGGTCCAGGGCGGACTTCTCCCCGATCCCCGGCACGCCGGGGATGTTGTCGGAACTGTCCCCCATCAGGGCCTTCAGGTCCACCATGGCCGGCGGCTCCATGCCGTACTCGGCCCGGAACCGCTCCGGGTCGTATTCCACCGTCTCCGTCTGGCCCATGCGGGTCTTGATGTGGATGACGTGGGTGTTCCCGGTGATCAGCTGGAAGGCGTCCTTGTCCCCGGTGACCAGCCGGCAGGTCCAGCCGTCTTTCTCGCACCGGGCCGCCATGGTCCCCAGCAGGTCGTCCGCCTCCCATCCGGCCAACTCGTACCGGCGGATGCCCATGGCGTCCAGCAGTTCCTTGAGCAGCGGTATCTGCACCACCAGCTCCTGGGGCATGGGCTTGCGGGTGGCCTTGTAGGCCGCGCTCATCTCATGGCGGAAGGTGGGGGCGTGTACGTCGAAGGTGACGGCCACGGCGTCGGGCTGCTCCATGTCCAGCAGCCGCTGGAGGATGGCGATGAAGCCATAGACCCCGTTGGTGGGCGTGCCGTCGGGGGCGTTGAGCATACGGATGCCGAAAAACGCCCGGTTGACGATGGAGTTGCCGTCCAGTATCATGATCTTTTTCGTCTCGCCGCCCATGCCGTCCGTCCTTTCATACCGTTTTGTGTATTCTAACACGTTTTGCCCGAAAAGGGAACAGAAAATGGTCCCCGGCGGCGGACCGGGGACCGTATTTTCTGTGTGCGTCAGGTCTGTTTTTCCCTGTGGGCGGAGAAATAGGAGGCGGTGGCGGTACACACCGGCGCGTCCGGCTCGCCCTCCACCCACGCCTTTCCGGTGGTATGGCACAGGGTAGAGCCCAGCTTGGGCAGGTCCGCCTGCAGATAGATGGTCCGGCCCACCGGGGTGGGACGCAGGTAGTTCACCGTCATGCTGACGGTGGGGGTCATGCCCCCGCCGGTATAATAACGGCAGAGGGTGCCCATGGTCATGTCCAGCATGGCGGCGGCCACGCCCCCGTGGACCACGTCGCTGGGGTTCTCCATCCAGGGCTTCGTCTCCACCCGCAGCACCACCCGCCGGGCGGCGTAGTCGCAGCTATCCAGCTGGGCGCCCAGCATCCCGTTGAAGGTGATGTCGGGGGAGGCGCGCAGCTGGTCAAAATAACTCTTGAGGGCGCGCTCCATCCCCTCCTGGGAGGTGAGGTCCTCCTTGTTCAGCCTGATCATCCGTTGGGCACCTCCTGTGTCGGTTGTGGATAGGCGGCCTCCGGCGTAGGGGACGCCGGGGGCGGGGTCGGCTCGTGCAGGGGCATGGGGGTCTGGGCGATGGGCGCGCCGGTACGCACATACATGGCGTCCAGGTCCACGTCCATGACGATGCCCGGCACCGTCCCGGTGGCGGAATACTGCCAGAAATCGTGGTCGTAGTAGAAGATGGGCTTGGTGCCCGTGTCCGCCATCCAGAGGGTGATGCCCTCCAGCTGGTCCAGATCGTATGTAAAGTAGGCCAGCATATTGTAGGAATACATCCCCGGCTGGTAGCCCATGGCCCGGATCAGTTCGCAGAACTCCAGGCAGCAGGCGGTGACCACCTGGCCGTCCACGTCGGCGGTGCGGGAGTTGGAATAGGGCATCGGCTCCCAATCGAAGAACACCGGCAGCGTGATCTCGTAATCCTCAATGAGGTTCAGGGTGAACAGGGCCTCCTCCGCCGCCTCCACGATGTTCAGCGCCTGGGAGAAGAAGTACACGCCCACGTCCAGCCCCGCCGCCAGCGCGCCCTCCATGTTGGCCCGGAAACAGGAGTCCTCGTTCACGTTTCCCTCCAGGCCGTAGGAACGCCAGCCGCAGCGGATGATGGCGAAGTCGACGCCGGAATCGGCCACCTGCTGCCAGTCGATCTGCTCCTGGTGGCCGGACACGTCGATGCCCCGGCGCATGGTCAGGTCCTCGCCGCTGTATGTGGGGATCTGGTCGACGACGTTGAAGTTGGTCGGCTCCCGTCCAAAGGGCTCCAGGGCCGTGGCCTCCGGCACCCACATGACGCCCTCCGAGCCGCCCCGCACCAGGATCTCCCCCAGATGGGGGTCCACCGTGGGCGTGGGCGCCATGGTGGGGCTGACGGCCGCCGGCGTGCCGCGGGAGCAGCCCGCCAGTACCAGCGCCGCCAGCAATGCCCCGACGAAAAGAACAGAAAGGAGTTTTTTCATAGCACCTATACCATACCACAAACCATGCTCTTTTGCAAATCGGGGAAAAACCCTTGCTTTTCCGCGGGTTTCACGATATGATTTATGCAGCGGCCCCCGCGGGAGCGCCGCCAGCCGGAAATGAGAGGGATCGTGTGCCATGGCATTGCTGCAATTTGAAGAATACCAGACCAAACTCAACGCCTGCAAACCGGAGCTGGACCACCTGGCCGAGGCCATGCACCTGGCCGAGGCGCGCCTGGAGATCGAAAAGCTCCACGCCGAGGCGGAGGAGCCGGGCTACTGGTCCGACCTGGAGCGCAGCCAGAAGGCCCAGCAGCGGCTCAAGTCCCTCCAGGCCAAGTGTGACAAGCACCAGAAGCTGTCCGCCGCCTGGGACGACATGACCACCATGTGCCAGATGGCACTGGAGGAGGGGGACGAGAGCTTCCTGCCGGAACTGGCGGAGAGCTTCGCCAAGTTCAGCGCCGACCTGGAGCAGACGCGGCTCTCCACCCTGCTCACCGGGGAGTATGACGCCAACAACGCCATCGTCACCTTCCACGCCGGCGCCGGCGGCACCGAGGCCCAGGACTGGGCGCAGATGCTGTACCGGATGTATACCATGTGGACCGACCGGCACGGGTATAAGTACACCCTCATGGACTGGCAGGACGGGGACCAGGCGGGCATCAAGTCCGCCACCATCAAGATCGAGGGCGAGAACGCCTACGGCTTCCTCAAGAGCGAGCACGGGGTGCACCGGCTGGTGCGCATCAGCCCCTTCGACGCCTCCGGCCGCCGCCAGACCAGCTTCGCCGCCGTGGAGGTCATGCCGGAGATCGAGGACGCCGGCGAGATCGAGCTGCGGGACGAGGACATCAAGATGGACGTGTACCGCTCCTCCGGCGCCGGCGGCCAGAAGGTCAATAAGACCAGCTCCGCCGTCCGCCTCACCCACATCCCCACCGGCATCGTTGTCTCCAGCCAGGTGGAGCGCAGCCATTTTCAAAACCTGGAGAACTGCAAGGAGATGCTCCGGGCCAAGCTGGCGGAGATCAAGGAGCGGGAGCATCTGGAGAAGATCGAGGACATCAAGGGCGTACAGATGAAGATCGAGTGGGGCAGCCAGATACGCTCCTATGTGTTCATGCCCTACACCCTGGCCAAGGATACCCGCACCGGCTATGAGAACAGCAACATCGGCGCGGTGATGGACGGGGACATCGACGGGTTCATCAATGCGTTCCTCGCCATGAAGGCGGGCTGAAAGGCCTTGATTTTCCGCCTGCCCCTATGTATAATAGGGGAGCCGAGCCGGTGTGATGGAATTGGCAGACGTACCGGACTCAAAATCCGGCGGTGGCGACACCGTGCGGGTTCGACCCCCGCCACCGGCACCAAACCAACATAATCCGAACCCAAGACCTGTGGGACCGTATCCCGTAGGCGATGGGTTCGGATTTGTCTTTTGGTTTGAGCCGTATGGGACAATGCAAAATGAACAGCCCTCATTGTTTCCCCGCTGCTGGCGGTGCGCGGCGTTTCCAGCGGCCGGAGAGGAAGTAGGGGAACATCACGGCGAAGAAGGTGAACCCGGCCAGCGCGCCGCCCAGCCAGTAGCCCATGACGCCCATGCCAAGGCCCTCTGCCAGCAGCACGCACAGCCCGACGCGCATCACCACCCCGTCCAGCACGCCCAGGGTGAAGTTCATCACGGGAAAGCC
>CANRIF010000033.1 GCA_947630645.1 uncultured Oscillospiraceae bacterium
CCCGCCGCCAGCGCCTCAAAAGAGAATTCCGGCAGGGTCTGCAGGTATCGGTTCTCCTGCTGGGAGAATTCCACGTCGGGCATGGCGGGCATCAGCACGAAGAACACCGCCAAAAACGCGATGAACACGGCCAGGACCGCGATCTTTTCCGCCTTATTCATACGCATACCGCCTCCTCAAAACCGGAAGTACAGGAACGGGTTGTAAGTGGAATCCACCAGATACGCGGTGGAGATGATGAGCGCCGCCAGAATGAGTACCGGCGCGGCCACGGAACGGACGCGGCCCGGCAGCTTCCGGAACAGGTCCCGGCCCAGGGGAAGCGCCGCGGCGCAGGCGATCATAAGGCTCATGCCAAACCCGGAGAGGTAATAGAGGTCCCGCCCGGAGCAGAAGCCCGCCGCGCCCAGGCCAAACATGGCCCGGAAGAACACCAGCGTCTGCTCCACGCTGGTCTGCTGGAAGATGACCCAGCCGGAGATGGCCACCACCAGGGTGTAGATGTGGCCGATGATGGGGACTTTTTCCAGCCATTTGAGCAAAAACAGCTTCTCCAGCACCAGGAAGAAGGCGTAATAGAGGCCCCAGAAGAGGAAGGTCCAGCTGGCTCCGTGCCAGATGCCCGTCAGCGCCCAGACGATCAGGATGTTTAAAAGCTGCCGGCCCAGGCCCTTGCGGTTACCGCCCAGGGGGATGTACACATAGTCCCGGAACCAGGTGCCCAGACTGATGTGCCAGCGCCGCCAGAACTCTGTGACGGACTTGGAGATGTAGGGGTAATTGAAGTTCTCCAGAAACTCGAAGCCCAGCATCTTGCCCAGGCCGATGGCCATATCGGAGTAGCCGGAGAAGTCGAAGTAGATCTGCAAAGAGAAGGCGATGGCCGCCATCCACGCGCCGGCGAAGGTCAGTTCACCGGGGGCGGCGGATGCGTAAACGTCCCAGAGCATACCCACGTTGTTGGCGATCAGCACCTTTTTCCCCAGGCCCACCACGAACCGCTCCACGCCCGCGGCGAACTGGTCGGTGTTCTCATGCCGCTCGTCCAGCTGCTCGGCGATGTCCTTGTAGCGGACGATGGGGCCGGCGATCAGCTGGGGGAACAGGGCCACGAAGGTGCCGAATTTGATGAAATTCTTCTGCACATGGCCGTCGCCCCGGTACACGTCGATGGGGTAGCTCATGGTCTGGAAGGTGTAGAAGCTGATGCCGATGGGCAGCGTCAGGCCCAGCTTGGGGATGGACACGCCGGGGATGGCGCTGAGAGTCTCCGCCACCAGGTCGAAGTACTTGAAGAAGAACAGCAGCGCCAGATTCAGCACCACATTGACGGCCAGCACCAGCTTTGCCTTTTTCCGGCTGGCAGGAAGATAGTGGTCAATGAGCCGGCCGTTCAGATAGTTCAGGCAGATGGAGAACACCATCAGCACGATGTACACCGGCTCGCCCCAGCCGTAGAACACCAGGTTGACGATGAACAGCCACAGATTGCGCCAGCGGGAGGGAACGAGATAGTAGACCGCCAGCACCACCGGCAGGTAGATGAACATGAAAAGGATGCTGGAAAATACCATGGTTCGTCAGTCCTCCGCGGCGTTTTCGGGCGTGAAGGCGGCCAGGGGATTGGCGGCGGCCGCTTTTTTCAGCTCGGCGTTGGCGATGTGGGTGTATATCTGGGTGGTGTTCAAACTCTCGTGGCCCAGCAGTTCCTGGAGGGTACGCACGTCCACGCCGTTTTGTAGCATCAGCGTGGCGGCGGTATGGCGCAGCTTGTGGGGGGAGATGGCGCTGGCGTCCAGACCGGCCTTCAGAAGCGTGTTGTGGACCATCACCTGGATGGCGTCCACGCTGACCCGCTTGCGGCGGTTGGAGAGGAACACG
The DNA here is from genome assembly GCA_947630645.1 of uncultured Oscillospiraceae bacterium. Lineage (GTDB taxonomy): Bacteria > Bacillota > Clostridia > Oscillospirales > Oscillospiraceae > CAJOIG01. The sequence continues at coordinate 1,882 of CANRIF010000033.1, forward strand.
GCCTTTTTGTCCACGGCGGCAATGTCCTTCCGCACGGCCAGCCACGCGTTCAGCGCGCTCACGCAGGCGTCGTTGAGGTACACCACGCGCTCCTTGTTGCCCTTGCCGTGGATGAGCAGGCTGTCGGAGCGGATGTCCGCCAGGTCCAGTCCCGCCATCTCCGAGATACGCAGCCCGCAGTTGAGGAACAGGCACAAGATGCAGTAATCGCGCTCCCGGTTCCGGCCATCCACCGCCGACAGCAGCCGACGGCTCTCTTCCAGGGTGAGGTAGTGGGGGAGGGACTTTTGCAGCTTGGGCGTGTCCAGGTTCTGCACCGGGTCCGTGGTCAGCTGTTTCGTCTTGACGGTGAGGTATTTATAAAAGCCCTTCAGGCTGGTGATCATCCGCGCCCGGGACGCGGCGTTCAACTCCCGGTCCCGGGAGAGGTAGGCCAGAAAGTCATAGACCTCCGCCAGCGTCACCTTGCCGTAAAAGTCCAGATCCGCGCCGCGGATGTCCACGTCTTCCAGCGCCGTGTCCCGGGGCACCAGGTCCCGGGCGATATACAGATACCTGGTAAAGGTACGCAGGTCCATGAAATAGGAATCCACCGTGCGCTGGGACTGGCCCTTGATGGTGTCGTGATACACCAGAAACTCCCGCAGCACCTGGGGCGCCTCGTTTTGATAACTCATGACAGGTTTCCTCCAACGCTCCTAATAATAGCAGAGGAGGAGAATTATGTCTAGTGGCAAAATACACAAATAATTCGGCATAATTAATATTATGCCGAATTTAGGGGGGAGCTAGACCGGGATGGCTCCGCCGATATCGAAAACAGGCCCCTCCGTGAGGAAAACCGCGCGTTTGCCGCGTTTCGCGAGAAATCCGATGATGCGCTCTCCGTCCGGATGCTCGTCCAGCGTTCCCGTGAAATACACTGTATCCTTTATCATAAATGACGCACCGCCAATGAAGCCCGTATCGTAGCCATCTAATATAATGTATCCCGGTTTGATGTCCAGCACGTCCATGCCAGCCTTTTTCGAGGCGCTGGAGACGCTGGCATCCGCAGTGACGATGGAATGGTCGTCGGTGATCAGCGCAGCGCAGCGCGTATAACCCTGGCGCACGGGCACCGGGATGCCTCCGGCGGCGGTCACCGCCGGACCATAGGCGGTCTTGGGATCATATATGGTATACCTGCCTGTCGCGCAGATGCACAGCGGCACGTCATCGGGATAGGTCTTACCCAGTTTTAGGCCTGTCTCTAAGACATATCCATTGTTAGTTAAATAACTAACAATACGAGAAGGAAGCTGGCCTGCCGTGAAAAGCCGTCGGCCGGCCCGGAACGCCCGCAGATCGGCGTGGCCGGCTAGGCGCGGGTCCAGGGCGGGTTCATCGGGCAGCCAAAGTGCCTCTATCCCATGGGCCGCAAGGCTTTGCGCCAATCTGGAGCGGTATCTCTCCCCTATCAGGACCGTCACAGCGTCTTTTCCACTGCTTCCCGCAGGGTCTTGACGCGGATCAGTTCCAGGCCCTTCGGCGCCTTCAACTCCCCACGCACCCGGGCGGGGATCACGCATTGGGTGAAGCCCAGCCGGGCGATCTCCGCCAGGCGCATATCCAGCGCCTGCACGGAGCGTATCTCCCCGGTGAGGCCCACCTCCCCCACCGCGGCCAGCTTGTCCGGCAGGGGCGCATCCCGGAAGCTGGACGCCACGGCGAGGCACGCGGCCAGGTCTGCGGCAGGCTCGTCCAGCGTCAGCCCGCCCACCACGTTCATATAGGCGTCGCAGGCGTTCACGTTCATGCCGCCCCGCTTTTCCAGCACCGCCAGCAGCAGATAGAGCCGGTTGTAGTCAAAGCCGTTGGAGGTGCGCCGGGGCGCGGAGAAGCCCGTGGGCGTCAGCAGCGCCTGGACCTCCGCCAGGATGGGGCGGCTGCCCTCCATCACGCAGGCCACGCAGGTCCCCGGCACGCCCACCGGCCGGCCGGCCAGCATGACCTCCGAGGGATTGGGCACCTGCCGCAGGCCCTCCCGGACCATCTCGAACACGCCGATCTCGTTGGTGGAGCCGAAGCGGTTCTTCTCCGCCCGCAGGATGCGGTAACTCAAGCTGCCGTCGCCCTCAAAGTACAGCACGCAGTCCACCATGTGTTCCAGCACCTTTGGCCCGGCGATGGCCCCCTCCTTGTTCACATGGCCCACCACGAACGCCGTGAAGCCGGAGGATTTGGCCAGCTGCATGATCTCCATGGCGCACTGCTTGACCTGGCCCACGCTGCCCGGCGGAGTGGTCTGGGCGGGGTCGTAGACCGTCTGGATGGAGTCGATGACCACGATCTGGGGCTGGAGATCCTCGATGGCGGCGATCACGTCGTTGATGTCGGTGCCGGCCAGGACGTGCAGGCTGGCCCGGTCCACCGCCAGGCGCTGGGCGCGCATCTTCAGCTGATGCTCGCTCTCCTCGCCGGTCACATAGAGGATGGTCTCCTCCGGGCCGATGCTGCCGCAGGCCTGGAGCAGCAGCGTGGACTTGCCGATGCCCGGCGCGCCGCCGAACAGGACGATGGAGCCTCGCACCGCGCCGCCGCCCAGCACCCGGTCCAATTCGGCGATGCCGGTGGAGAAACGTATCTCGTCCGCGTCGTCCAGCTGGTCCAGCCGCTTGGGCATGGCCCGGCGGATGGGGCGGGCCTTTTCCGCCGCCTTGGGCGCGGCGGGCGCCTCCACCAGGGTGTTCCACGCCCGGCAGCTGGGGCATTGGCCCTGCCAGCGGGAGGTCTCATAGCCGCAGGATGAACAGAAAAACATGGTCTTCTCTTTCATGTCGTCGTTCCTCTTATGTATTGCAGATAACTGGCCAGCAGCACCGCCGCCAGCTTTGTCCGGTAGCCGTCGGACTGGAGGGCCTGCAGATCGTCCGGATTGGACAGGAACCCGCACTCCACCAGCACGGCGGTACACCCGGCGTTTTTCATCAGGAATATGCCCTTGTCCGCCGGAGATGCCACCCGCCGATTGCCTGGGCACAGCTGTGCCGTCAGATTGGCCTGGGCCAGTTCCGCCAGCTCCCGGCTGCCGGAGGCCGCGCCGTAAAACACCTGGATGCCGTGGGGCGCGGCGGCGGGATAGATGTTCTGGTGGATGCTCAAAAGCACCGCGCCGGGGGTGTTGTTCACCAGCCCCACCCGGGCGTGCTGGTCCGCCACCTTTTTGGCGGCGATGGAGCCGGCGTCGTCGGGATAGGCGATATCCTCCCCCGTGCGGGTCATGAGGGGCTCCACGCCCCAAAAGCGGCACAGCGCCTGCAGCCGCAGGGCGATGTCCAGGTTAAGGCCGCTCTCCAGTGTCCCGTCGGCCGCCACCGCTCCGCCGTCCGCCCCGCCGTGGCCCGGGTCGATGACAAGCACCGGCGGCGGCGCGTCCGCCCCGGCCGACACGGCCCGTTCCTGCCGCGCCAGGGCGAAAAGCGCCAGCAGCAGCACGGCCGCCAAGGGATACCACCATTTGATGATCGACTTTTTGCCCATCCGCTCCACCTCGGTGCAATCTATGCGCCGCCGGGGAGCGGTATGCGGCGGAAAAAAGAGGCATAACGGCCGATACGGTCATTATACCTCTGATATCGGCCGCCGCGCAAGCCCTTACAAAACGATGCAGATCAGACTGTAACCGCCGTCGTTGACCAGCTTCTGGATGGTGTTTCGCAGGCGGGCGCGGATATTGGGCGGCATCCGCTGCAATTTGGCGGTCAGGCCCTCCTCCGCGATGTCGTAGAGGGATTTGCCGAAGATATTCGACTCCCAGATGCGATTGATGTCCCCGTCGAAGCCCTGGAGAAGAAAGCTGACGATCTGCTCCGACGCCTTCTCCCCGCCCACCGCGGGCGACACCTCCGTCTCCACCTGGGTGCGGAAGAGATGGATGGCCGGGGCGCTGGCCTTCAGGCGCACGCTGTAACGTCCGCCGCGGCTGATGATCTTGGGCTCCTCCAGTTCCAGTTCCTCCGGCCCGGGCATGATGATGCCGTATCCGGTCTCGCGGGCCTGCTCCAGCGCCTCGTGGACGTGGTCGTACTCCGTCTTGAGCCGCCCCAGGGAGCGCAGCAGTTCCATCAGGTCCTGGTCGTCCCGTATCTCAAAGCCGGACTGTTCGCTGATGGTCTTATAATAGAGCGACGGCTCCAGTTCGATGACGGCGGACGCCGTGCCGCTCCCGGGCTGGGCGGCGCTGATGCGGGCGGCGCTGACAAGCTCGCTGCTGGCCAGCGTCTGCATACAGCCGTAGGCGTCCTGGAGCGCGTTCAGTTCCTCCCCCGCCTCCAGGAGCATCCGGTACAGCGTCGTCTTCAGCTCGCTGTCCTCCGGCAGCGCCTCCGCCCAGGAGGGCAGCCACAGGCTCAACTCATTGAGGGGGAACTGGTAGAGGATCGACTTCATCACCGCGTGGATATCCGCCTCGCCCAGCTCCTGGCAGTTGAGGGCCATGCACGGCACCCGATACTGCTCGGAGATCGACCTGGCCAGGGCGCAGGCCCCCTCCCCCTCCGGCTCGGCGCTGTTGACCACCACGGCGAAGGGCTTGCCGATGTCCTGCAATTCCCGGATGACCCGTTCCTCGGCGGTGACGTAGTTCTCCCGGGGTATCTCCCCGAAGCTGCCGTCGGTGGTGATGACGAGGCCGATGGTGGAGTGTTCGGCGATGACCTTCCGGGTCCCCTCCTCCGCCGCCTGGGTCATGGGTATCTCATGGTCGTACCAGGGCGTGGTCACCATGCGCTCGGCGCCGTTTTCGTAAAGGCCCTCCACCCCCGGCACCATATACCCCACGCAGTCGATGAACCGCAGGCCGGCCGTGGTGTCGCCCAGCGATATCTCCACGGCCTCCTCCGGCACGAATTTCGGCTCCGCGGTCATGACGGTGCGGCCGGAGCCGGACTGGGGCAGTTCGTCTCTGGCCCGTTCCTTCCGGTATACGTTGTCGATGTTGGGGATGACCTGGGTCTCCATGAAACGCTTGATAAAGGTCGACTTCCCCGTCCGCACCGGCCCGACGACGCCCAGGTAGATGTCGCCGTCCGTCCTGCGGGCGATATCCTCATAGATGCTGTCCACAACTGATCCCTCCAAGGCATATTTGCTAAAACATACGCCCGGGAGGGATGGTTTATGACAAGATCAACAAAACCGCACCAGCTGGCCCAAACGCCGGGAAACGCCCACGTCCAGCTGGGGAAACGCAGCCGCGATCCAGTCCCGCAGCACCGGCGTCACCACGTTCTCCGTGCAAAAGTGATCGGCGTCTATGAGGTTCAGTCCCAGGTCCTTGGCCTGCTGGAACTGGTGGTATTTGACATCGGCGGTCACATAGGTGTCGCATCCGGCGGCCGCCGCCAGAGGGATGTCGCCGCCGCCGGAGCCGCCGCACACCGCCAGCCGCTTCACAGGCCGCCCGGCGTCGTGATATCGCAGGCCGCAGGCGGAAAGGGTCTTCTTCACAAAGGGGAGAAAATCGGAAAAGGCCATGGGCGCGGCGATCTCGCCGATGCGCCCGATCCCCGTGGCCGGGTCCAGCGTGTCCAGGACTTTTCCGCCCAGCGCCTGCATCAGCGCGTCGTTCACGCCGCCCTGGGCCGCGTCCAGGTTGGTGTGCATACAGATGGCGGCAATGTCATTTCTCACCAGCTTATAGGCCCGGGCGCCCTCCGGGGTCTCGTCGGTGACGGATGCCAGAGAGAAAAACAGCGGGTGGTGGCTCACGATCAGCTCCGCGCCGACGGACACGGCCTCGTCGATCACCTCGTCCGTGATGTCCAGCGCCACCAGCACGCGGCTGACGGCGTGGCCGGCGCTTCCCACCAGCAGGCCCACGTTATCGAAGTCCATCTTCTTTTCCACAGGCGCCTTTTCTCCCAGCAGCGCCGCGATCTCACCGACCGTCGTCATAGACCGAGCCTCCTTTTTATCTCGTCGTATCCCGCCAGCAGTTCTGCCGCCGCACCGTCATAGGGCGCGGCTTTGGCCGTCCGGCGGCGCATGATCTCCAGGTATTGGGGAAAGAGCGGGTCTTGCCCGATCTGCTCCAGCAGGCCCAGGTGCAGCTCCGCCTCGCTGTATGCGGGCGCGTCGCCGCCGGAGGCGGTGAATATGGGATAGAGCCGCCCGGCGTCCTCCGCCAGGCGCTCCGCGCCGATGCGGTAGCCGTTCTCACCCAGCCACCGGCGCAGCGCCGCCCGCTTGCTCTGGGGCGCAAGGATCAGGCGCGTGCCGTCCCGGGTCCAGGGCGCGGCAGCCAGGATGGAGACGATGCTCTCCCCTCCCATGCCTGCCAGGATGACGGTGTCGCTCTCTTCCGGACCGACGCCGGCCAGGCCGTCGGTCAGCAGGAGCCGGATACGGCCCCCGGTCCCCGTCCGCTCCAGTAACCCGGCGGCGCTTTTCAGCGGGCCGGGGCGGATGTCCGTCGCCAGCACATACTCGCATATCCCCGCCTGTACGAGCCAGACGGGGATCATGGCGTGATCGGTGCCAACGTCGATGACGCGGGCGCCAGCGGGGACCAGCCCCGCCACGGCCGCGAGACGCGGCGAGAGATGGATCATGGCAATAAAAAACGGCGGGCGCAGGCCCGCCGCTCTTTCCTATCAGGCGTGGGCGGCGATGTAGTCGTTGACCTCCTTGACGAAGGGCTCGACCTCTACGCCGTGAGCCATGCAGGCCTGCTCCACGCTCTCGCCGGTGGCGTAAGCGCAGCCCAGGCAGTGCATCCCGATGCGCTGGAACAGCGGCTGGGTCACCGGGGCGTTGACCATGATATCGTATACGATGGTGTCTTTGGTGATCTGATACATGAGATGACCTCCAATGATGATTTCTGTGTAGATATTATATCCCTCGCGGGAACGGATTGCAATATAAAATAGAGGAAGCGGCTGCGCTTCCTCTATTTGTCCTGGCCCATGAGAGCTTACAGCTCGCCGGCGCGCATCTTAGCGAAGCACTCGCTGCAATACACAGGGCGGTCGCTCTTCGGCTCGAAGGGGACGCGGGCCTCACCGCCGCAGGCGGCGCAGGTAGCGGTGAAGTACTCCCGGGGACCGCGGGCAGCGGCCTTGCGGGCGTCACGGCAGGCCTTGCAGCGCTGGGGCTCATTCTGGAAGCCGCGCTCGGCATAAAACTCCTGCTCACCGGCGGTGAACACGAACTCCTGTCCGCATTCCTTGCATACAAGGGTCTTGTCTTCGTACATTGTGGTTCCTCTCTTTTGATAGTTTTCCCATAAGGGCGTTATATTTGCGATCAGCTTACGCTGTTTTCGCCTGAGGATAGCTTGGCCAGCTTGTGCCGTATGCGCTGAACGGCGTTGTCCACTGCCTTGGCGTCACGCCCGCATTTGACAGCGATCTCCCCATAGGACAGGCCGTCCAGGTAGTGACGAAGGATCTGGGATTCCAATTTTGACAAACACCGTGAATAGGCGGAAATAAATTCTCTCTCGCTCTCTCTGGCAAGAACCTGCTCCTCGGGACTTCGCTCATATAAGTTGGCGCCTAGGGATCGGGATTCATCTGAGAGGACATCGTCTAAGGGGACGCCGTCATTCAGCGGAGCGTTTTTCCGGCGCTGGGCGCTTCGGACGGCCGATCTGATACGGTTTTGGATGCATCGCTGGGCATATGTCCGGAAGGACGCGCCCTTTTCGCTGTCATACTCGCGGATCGCGGAGAGAAGTCCGATCATTCCCTCCTGGATCAGGTCCTCGCTGTCGCCGCCGGTCAGGAAATACGGCCGGGCGCACATACGCACTTCGCGCACATAACGTTCCGCCAGGGCCTCTTCCGCCCCCGCGGCGCGCGTCTTTACGAGGCGCTGCAATTCTTCATCCGATTTTTCAGAAAACTCACAATTACACACAAATAATTATAGCGCCATCACCAAAGAAGTCAAGCATTTTTTACAAAAAATGTTGTCGAATCCAGGGATATTTTGACAAAAATTGGATTTTTGCCGCCAAATGCGGCCCCTGCGTCACATATTTTCCAGTTTCTGCTGGCCTAAATACTCGATACCCAGATGCTCATATGCCTTCTGGGTGACGCACCGGCCCCGGAGCGTGCGGGTGAGGAAGCCCTGCTGGAGCAAAAACGGCTCGTACACGTCCTCCAGGGTCACGGCCTCCTCGTTGATGGTGGCAGCCAGGGCCTCCAGCCCAACCGGCCCGCCGCCGTACAGTTCGATGATGCTGCGGAGCATCCGCCGGTCCACGTTGTCCAGCCCCGCCTGGTCCACCTCCAGGCGCAGCAGTGCCTCGTTGGCGATGTCCCGGGTGATGACGCCGGAACCCTTCACCTGGGCGAAATCCCGCACCCGGCGGAGCATCCGGTTGGCGATACGGGGCGTGCCGCGGCTGCGGGAGGCGATCTCCACCGCCCCGGCCGGGTCGATCTCCACGCCCAGGATGCCGGCGCTGCGCTCCACGATCCGCCGCAGGTCCTCGGTGCTGTAAAGCTCCAGCCGCAGCACCACGCCGAAACGGTCCCGCAGCGGCGCGGACAGCTGCCCCGACCGGGTTGTGGCGCCGATCAGGGTGAAGTGGGGCAGGCCCAGGTGTACGGAACTGGCCGAGGGACCCTTGCCGATGATGATGTCGATGGCATAGTCCTCCATGGCCGGATAGAGGATCTCCTCCACCGACCGGTTGAGGCGGTGTATCTCGTCCAGGAAGAGGATGTCGTTCTCCTGCAGATTGGTCAGCAGCGCCACCAGGTCGCCGGGCTTTTCGATGGCCGGGCCGGAAGTGATACGCATACTCACGCCCATCTCGTTGGCGATGACCCCGGCCAGGGTGGTCTTGCCCAGGCCCGGTGGGCCGTGGAGCAGCACGTGGTCCAGCGGCTCGTCCCGCAGCTTGGCGGCCTGGATGAACACGGCCAGGTTCTCCTTGGCCTTCTCCTGGCCCACATAGTCCTCCAGCCGCTTGGGGCGCAGGGACGCCTCCGTGGCGTCCTCGGGCTGGAAGGTGGCGGTGGTCAGGACCTCGTCCGGACCGTCGCCGGAAAAGTTGATGCTCACAGCAGGGTCCCCCCTCTCACTGCATCATGCCGCGCAGGGCGGCGCGAATGGCGTCCTCCAGGCTCATGGCCTCCAGGTCCAGGCCCTTGACGGCGGCGGCGCACTCGGCGCGGCTGTATCCCAACACGGTCAGCGCCCCCATCACGTCAGCCAGCTTGGTGCCGTCCGCCGCGGCGGTGGATACGACCTGCACCGACCCCGGCGGGACGATGTCCTCCGCCTGCTTGCCCATCTTGTCCTTCAGTTCCAAAATGATCCGCTGGGCCAGGCGCTTGCCCACGCCCGCGGCGGCGGTGAGGGCCTTCTCGTCGTCGTTCAGCACCGCCAGGCACACCCGCTCCGGGGTGTTGGCGGAGAGGATGGACATGGCGGCCTTCGGCCCAACGCCGGACACGGAGATGAGCATCTCAAAGCACCGCTTCTCTCCCAACGTGGCGAAGCCATAGAGATCGAAGGCGTCCTCCCGGACCTGCTCGCAGATATAGAGTTTGGCCCTCTCGCCCCGGCGGAGCTGGCCCACGGTGTAGCCGCTGGTGTACACGGCGAAGCCCACGCCGCCGCAGTCCAGCACGGCCAGGCCCGGCTCCAGGTCCGTCACCGTTCCGTTCAGATGGTAGAACATACGTCCTTTCCTCCTTCCGCCACAAGGCGGCTGGTCATGCTCCGGGCGTGGCAGATGGCCAGCGCCAGCGCGTCGGCCGCGTCGTCCGGCTTGGGCGGCGTTTTCATGCCCAGCAGCTTCTGCACCATATAGATGACCTGATTTTTCTTGGCGCTGCCATAGCCCACCACGGCCTGCTTGACTTGCATGGGCGTGTACTCATATACCTGCACGCCGCTGCGGTAGGCGGACAGGAGGATCACGCCCCGGCCGTGGGCCACGGCGATGCCGGTGGTGATGTTCTTGGAGAAGAACAGTTCCTCCACAGAGATGGCCTCCGGCGCGAAGGTGACGATCAACTCGTTCAGGTCGTTATAGATCATGTCCAGCCGGGGCGAGAGCGGCGTGTTGGGGGGCGTGGTGATGGCGCCGCAGGCCACATAGGTGTTTCTCCCCTTCTCCGCGTCCACCACGCCGAAGCCCACCGTACCCACGCCGGGGTCGATGCCCAAAATCCTCATGTGGGGCTCCCTCCCGCCTGTTGAAAGTACCGGCGCGATGCCTCGATATCCTGCCGTATCTGCTCTGCCAGCGCCTCCTGGGAGGGAAAGCGTGTCTCGTCCCGCAAAAAGGACAGGTACTCTACCCGCACCCGGGCGCCGTATAGCTGGCCGCTGAAGTCCAGAAGGTTCGTCTCCACCGTCACCCGGCCGTCCCCGACGAAGGTGGGCCGGCAGCCCACGTTGGTCACCGCGGGCCAGGGTCCCCCCGGCAGCACGGCCCGGGTGGCGTAAACGCCGTGCCGCGGCACGATCACGCCTGCGGGAACGTCGAAATTGATGGTGGGGATGCCCATGCGCCGGCCGCGCTCATAGCCGTGTACGACGGTGGCCGACATGGAATAGGGATGGCCCAGGAACCGGGCAGCCTGCGCCATATCGCCGGCGGCGATCAGGCCGCGGATGTGGGTGGAACTGACCACCGTGCCGTCCAGGCACACCTGGTCCACGATGTCACAGCCCACGCCGTTCGCCGCGCACCAGGCGGCGATGCGCTCGGCCTTGCCCTCCCCCCGCCAACCGCAGGAGAAGTCCCGGCCCATCACCAGATGCACCGCGCCCAGCCCGTCCGTCACCGAGCGGATGAAATCCTCCCAGGGCGTCTGCATGAAGTGGCGGTCAAAGTGCAGCAGGATGATGTCGTCGATGCCGCCCACCGTGGAGATAAGTTCCTTCCGGCCCTCGGTGGTACTCAAAAGGGGCACGTCTACGCCATGAACGAACACGTCCGGGTGGGCGTCGAAGGTGACCGCGGCAGCCACGGCGCCCAGGCGGGCCGCCTGCTCCCGCGCCCGGCGCATCAGGGCCTGATGGCCCAGGTGAACGCCGTCGAAAAATCCAAGGGCGACAACGCGCCGTATGCTCTCCATCTATGCCTGTCCCCCTTGGGTGAGAAGCTCCAGCGGCAGGATATAGGCCTCCGGCGCGGAGCGTATTTCTTCCAGCGTGTGGGCCTCGTCCACCGTGAATCGCCCGGCCCGGGTCCGCCGCAGGGCGCTCATGCACCCGCCGCAGCCCAGCGCCGCGCCGATGTCGGCGCACAGCGTACGGATGTAGGTGCCTTTGGAACACACCACTTCCAGGCCCCAGTCCCCCGCCTCGTCCTGGCCGGTCACCTCCAGCCGGTGGATGGTGATCGGGCGGGGCTCGCGCTCCACGTCTCCGCCCCGCCGGGCGATCTCATAGAGCTTCTTGCCCCGTATCTTGATGGCGGAGTACATGGGCGGCAGCTGCATGATGGGGCCGCGAAAAGCCGCCAGCGCCGCCTCTACTTCCTCCCGGGTCCGGCTCTGGCCGTTTTGCTCCAGCACCGTCCCCCAGATATCCTGGGTGTCGGTGACCATGCCGAGGCGCAGGCGGGCGATGTATTCCTTCTCGTCGTTCTCCGCGTATTTGGCGGCCTTGGTCCCCTTCCCCGTCAGCACCACCAGAAGCCCCGTGGCGTTGGGGTCCAGGGTCCCGGTGTGGCCCACGTGCTTTTCGTGCAGCACGCCCCGCAGATGGGCGCACACATCCATACTGGTCCAGCCGGCCGGCTTGTCCACGAGCAGTATCCCGTCCATCACAGCGCCGCCAGGATGTCCCGCACGATGATGTCCCGGGCCTCGTCCGGCCCGGCCTGGATGGTACAGCCGGAGGCCATCCGGTGACCGCCCCCGCCGTGGAGGGCGCAGATGGCGGCGCAGTCGAAATCCGGGTTGCTGCGAAGGCTCAATTTGCTCACGCCGGGGCGCAGTTCCCGCACCGTCACGTTCACGCGGCTGCCCGCCACGCGCCCCGACAGGGACGCCAGGTCCTCGCAGTCGTCCTCTGTGGCGCCGGCCTTTTTCATCATGTCCAGCGTCACCGTGGCCACGGTGACGCAGTCGTCCTGCCCGTAGCGGCGCAGGCCGGAGTAGATGGCCCCCTCCAGCAGCACCCGGGACCAGGCGAAAGTGCGGAAAAGGCGCTTGTTCAGTTCCACATAGTCCGCCCCCGCCTCGATCAACTCCGCCGCGGCCCGGTGGGTGTCTGCGTTGGTGTTGGCGTAGACGAAGCAGCCGCAGTCGGTGCTGACCGCGATATAGAGAAGGCTGGCCGTCTCCCTGTCCAGCAGGTCCAGTCCCTTGGCCAGCTGCAATATGATCTCCCCACAGGAGGCCTTGTCCGGCTGGCAGAGGAGGCGCTGGGCGTAGCGGCTGTTGGTGGGATGGTGGTCGATGCAAAGCGCGACCGTGCCGCCGGAAAAGCCCTCCGGGAACAGGTTCTCCGACGCCAGGTCCACCGCGACCAGGTGATCCGGCGCGAACCCCGCTGGGGCGATGTAGGGCGCCACATAGGGCTTATACTGCGCCGTGATCTGGGGATTATCGTAGACATAGGCCGTCTTTCCCATCCGGCGCAGGATATGACAAAGGGCGGCGGCACTTCCAAGCGTGTCGCCGTCCGGGCGGATATGCGTCAGAAGCAGGTATCCGTCGTTGTCCTTCAAATATCCCAGGCAGTCATTGATCGTCATCGTCGTCATGTTGAATGTCCAGCTCGTTGATCAGCTTGTTGATATAGGCGCCGTGGGCGATGGAGTCGTCCAGCACGAAGGTCAGTTCCGGGGTGTACCGCAGGTCCAGGCTGTGGCCCAGTTCCCGGCGCAGGTAGCCGGAGACGGACTTGAGGCCCCGGGCCAGCTGCTTTTCGTCCACCTGGCCCAGTACGCTGATGAACACCTTGCAGTGGCGCAGGTCGTTGGTGGTGTCGGTGTGGGTCACGGTGAGCATGGCGCCCTGCTGGATGCGGGGGTCCTTCACCTCCCGCAGCTTTTCCGCCAGCACCCGGCGGATATCGTCGTTGATGCGGTCGATATGGTGGTTAGCCATTGATCTGCTCCATCACAAAGCACTCGATGACATCCTGCTCCTTGATGTCGTTGAACTTATCCACCTGCATACCGCACTCATACCCGGCCGCCACCTCGCGCACGTCGTCCTTGAACCGGCGCAGGCTGGCCAGATCGCCCTCGTAGACCACGATGTTGTCCCGCAGCACCCGGACCTTGCAGCCGCGCTGGATCTTGCCGTCCAGCACATAGCAGCCGCAGACGGTGCCAACCTTGGAGACCTTGTAGGTCTGACGGACTTCGGCATGGCCGATGAGTTTCTCCTGGAATTTCGGGGCCAGCATCCCCTTCATGGCCGCCTCGATCTCGTTGATGCAGTCGTAGATGACCCGGTACAGGCGGATGTCCACGTCAGAGCGGGCGGCGCTGTCCCGGGCGGCGTTCTCCGGCCGGACGTTGAAGCCCACGATCACCGCGTCGGAGGTGGAGGCCAGCATCACGTCGGACTCGTTGATGGCGCCCACAGCACAGTGGATGACCCGCACGCGGACCTCGTCGTTGCTAAGCTTCTCCAGCGACGCCTTCACCGCCTCGGCGCTGCCCTTCACGTCGGCCTTGACGATGATGTTGAAGTCCTTCATCTCGCCCTCCTGGATGCGGGCGAACAGATCGTCCAGGGAGACCTTCTTGGGCGCGGTGTTGGCGGCCAACTTCTCCTTGGCCTTGCGCTCCTCCACCAGTTCCCGGGCCATGCGCTCGTCGGCCACGGCGTTGAAGGTATCGCCCGCGTTGGGGACCTCGCTCATGCCGGCGATCTCCACCGGCACGGAGGGGCCTGCCTCGGTGACCCGCCGGCCCTTGTCGTTGATCATGGTACGCACACGGCCCACCGCCGTGCCGGCGATAATCACATCGCCCTGCTTCAAGGTTCCGTTCTGCACCAGGACGGTCATGATGGGGCCGCGGCCCTTATCCAGCCGCGCCTCGATGACGGTGCCGCTGGCGGCCCGGTTGGGATTGGCCTTCAAGCCCAGCATCTCAGTTTGCAGCGCCAGCATCTCCAGCAGATTGTCGATGCCCTCGCCGGTCTTGGCGGAGATGGGACACACGATGGTGTCGCCGCCCCACTCGTCGGGCACCAGGTCGTACTCGGTCAGTTCCTGCTTGACCCGGTCCGGGTTGGCGCCGGGCATATCCATCTTGTTGATGGCCACCACGATGGGGATATTGGCGGCCTTGGCGTGGTTGATGGACTCCACGGTCTGGGGCTTGATGCCCTCCGTGGCGGCCACCACCAGGATGGCCACGTCCGTCACCATGGCGCCGCGGGCGCGCATGGAGGTGAACGCCTCGTGGCCCGGGGTGTCCAGGAAGGTGACGGGGTTGCCGCCGATGTCCACCACATAAGCGCCGATGGCCTGGGTGATGCCGCCGGCCTCGCCCGCGGCCACTTTGGTGTTGCGGATATAGTCCAGCAGCGAGGTCTTGCCGTGGTCCACATGGCCCATGACCACCACCACAGGCGCACGGGGCTGCAACTCCTCCTCCGTGTCCACATGGTCGTCGATGAGCCTCTCCTCCACGGTCACGACCACCTCATGCTCGATCTTGCAGTTGAACTCCATGGCCACCAGGGCGGCGGTGTCGTAGTCGATCACGTCGGGCAGGCCCGCCATGACGCCCATCTTGATGAGCTTGCGGACCACCTCCGCGCCGGACTTCTTCATCCGCACGGCCAGCTCCTGCACGGAGATCTCGTCGGGGATCTG
>CANRIF010000034.1 GCA_947630645.1 uncultured Oscillospiraceae bacterium
CTGTTTCATACCTATCGCTCCTTATGTACGCGGCGTCATCTCTTCGCCGCGGTGACCTGCAGTATCCTGTCGATGCCCGAGGCGTCGATGACCTTCATGGGCTGGTCGGCGGCGTTCTCCACCCAGGTCCGGCCCCCGGTCTGCTCCATCAGGCGGCTGATCTTCAGGAGCAGCGCGATGCCGGAGGAGTCCATGAACGTCAGCTCCCCCATGTCCACCACACAGTCCCGGGGCAGATAGTCGTCCATGGTCCGGCTGATGCGCCGCAGCGCCGCCGCCGCCTCGTGGTGGTCCAGTTCCCCCTTCAGATACAGCGTCAGCCGCCCGTCCTGGTAGTTGGATAAGACCTTCATACAGGCTCGTCCCCCTTCTGTATAAGAAAATCGCACCGCGCGTTTTCAGCACGGTGCGATTTTACAGGATGGGCGCTGTCGTTTGCCGTCGAAGGGTGGCGGCGGCGAAAAAAGCCCGGCTTGGGACATGAAAAAATGGCATGGCGGGCAGCCATGCCATTTTTTCAGTTCG
This sequence comes from uncultured Oscillospiraceae bacterium, assembly GCA_947630645.1. Classification (GTDB taxonomy): domain Bacteria; phylum Bacillota; class Clostridia; order Oscillospirales; family Oscillospiraceae; genus CAJOIG01. The sequence continues at coordinate 526 of CANRIF010000034.1, forward strand.
TTTTTACCCCAGGGCCGCCAGGCTTGCCCGCAGGTTCTCCGCCAGGGCCTGGGCCTTTTGAAGCTTGTCCCGCTCGGCGGCCACCACCCGCTCCGGGGCGCGGCTGACGAAGTTCTCATTGGCCAGCTTCCGCTCCTGGGCGGCGATGTCCTGCTCGGCCTTGGCCAGTTCCTTGGCGATGCGCTCCCGCTCCTTCGCCAGGTCCACCAGCTCCGCCAGGGGCATATATATCTTTGCCTGGCCGGTGACCACGTTCACCATGCCGGCGGTGTCGGCGGGGGCCGTGTCGGTCACGTTCACCGCCCCGGCGTAGGCGAGGTTGGCCATATACACCGTCCCGGCCCGGAACACGTCCGCCTTGTCCGTCACCAGGGTGATGTGGGGCCGCTTGGAGGGCGGCACGTTCATCTCCGCCCGGCGGCTACGCACGGCTTTGACCGCCTCCATGACCATCTCGAAATCCGCCTCCTCCTTCGGGAAGCTGAGGGATGCGTCGAACACCGGGTAGGTCTCCACGATCAGGGCCTCGCCGCTGTGGGGGATGGCGCCGTATATCTCCTCGGTGATGAAGGGCATGAAGGGGTGCAGCAGCCGCAAAATGTCGGTCAGCACCCACAGCAGCACCCGCTGGGCGCTCTCGTCGCCGGCTCGCAGGCGGGGCTTGGTGATCTCGATGTACCAGTCGCAGAAGCTGTCCCAGATGAAGTCGTATATCTTTGTGGCCGCCAGGCCCAGCTCGTATTTCTCGAAGTTCTCGTTGACCTCTGCGATCAGGCTCTGCAGCTTGGAGAGGACCCACTTGTCCTCCAGCTTCAGCTCGGCGGGCAGGGCGTTATCCTCCACCGTCAGGTTCATCATCACGTACCGGGCGGCGTTCCACAGTTTGTTGGCGAAGTTACGCATGGCCTCGCACCGCTCCACATAAAAGCGCATATCGTTGCCGGGGGAGTTGCCGGTGATGAGGTTGAAGCGCAGCGCGTCGGCGCCGTACTGGTCGATAATCTCCATGGGGTCCACGCCGTTGCCGGCGGACTTGGACATCTTCTTGCCCTGGGGGTCCCGCACCAGGCCGTGTATCAGCACGGTCTTGAACGGCTCCTTTTTCATGTGTTCCATGCCGGAGAAGATCATCCGGGCCACCCAGAAGAAGATGATGTCGTAGCCCGTCACCAGCACGTCGGTGGGATAGAAGTATTCAAGGTCCTCGGTCTTGTCCGGCCAGCCCAGGGTGGAGAAGGGCCAGAGGGCGGAGCTGAACCAGGTGTCCAGCACGTCCGGGTCCCGGGTGATGTTCGCCGAACCGCATTTCTCGCACTGGCAGGCGTCCTCCCGGGAGACGGTGACGTGGCCGCAGTCGGCGCAGTACCAGGCGGGTATCTGGTGGCCCCACCACAGCTGCCGGGAGATGCACCAGTCCCGGACGTTGTGCATCCAGTTGAGGTATGTTTTGGCGAAGCGGTCGGGGACGAACTTGATGGTGCCGTCCTCCACCACCCGGATGGCCTCCTTTGCCAGGGGCTCCATCTTCACGAACCACTGGTCGCTGGCCAGGGGCTCCACGTCGCTGTGGCAGCGGTAGCAGGTGCCTACGTTGTGGACGTGTTCCTCCACCTTCACCAGGTACCCCTGTTCCTCCAGGTCCTTCAAGATGACCTTCCGGGCCTCGTAGCGGTCCAGGCCGTCATACTTGCCGCCGTTGATGATCCGGCCGTTGTCGTCGATGACGAGTATTTGCTCCAAATCATGCCGCAGGCCCACCTCGAAGTCGTTGGGGTCGTGGCAGGGGGTCATCTTCACGCAGCCGGTGCCGAAGGCCATGTCCACATACTCGTCCGCCACGATGGGTATCTCGCGGCCCACCAGGGGCAGGATGCATCTCTTGCCCACGATATCCCGATACCGCTCGTCGGCGGGGTTGACCGCCACGCCGGTGTCACCCAGCATAGTCTCCGGCCGGGTGGTGGCCACGATCACGTCCCCGGAGCCGTCGGCGAGCGGGTACCGCAGGTGCCACAGATGGCCGGGCTTTTCCTCGTACTCCACCTCCGCGTCGGAGAGAGCCGTGGTGCAGTGGGGGCACCAGTTGATGATGCGCTTGCCCTTATAAATGAGGCCCTTCTCGTACAGGGAGCAGAACACCTCCCGCACCGCCCGGGAACAGCCCTCGTCCATGGTGAACCGCTGCCGCTCCCAATCGCAGGAGGAGCCCAGGGTCTTCAGCTGCTCCACGATGCGGTCGCCGTACTTGTTCTTCCAGTCCCACACCCGGTCCAGGAACTTCTCCCGGCCCAGGTCGAAGCGGGTCAAGCCCTCGTTGACGCGCAGGTTCTCCTCCACCTTGATCTGGGTGGCGATGCCCGCGTGGTCGTAGCCCGGCATCCACAGGGCGGAATAGCCCTTCATGCGCTTATAGCGGATCAGCACGTCCTGGATCGTCTCGTCCACGGCGTGACCGATGTGCAGCTGGCCCGTCACGTTGGGGGGCGGGATGACGATGGTGAAGGGCTTTTTCGCCGGGTCGCGCTTGGCGTGGAAGTACCCGCCGTCCAGCCACTGCTTGTATATCTTTCCCTCGACCTGTTTGGGGTCGTACTGTTTCGGCAGCTCTCTCATTTGCACAGCGCCTCCAGCTCGTCCTGGCCGGACAGGCCCACCGTCTTTTTATAGAGCTGGCCGTCCTTGAACACCATCAGCGTGGGGATGCTCATGACCCCGAACCGGGCCGCCAGGGCCGGCTCGCCGTCCACGTCCACCTTCCCCACCCGCACCTCGGGGTGGGCCTGGGCAAAGGCGTCCACCACGGGGCCCTGCATCTTGCAGGGGCCGCACCAGGCGGCCCAGAAATCCACCAGCGTGGTGCCGCTGGCGATGGTCTTGTCAAAGTTCTCGGTAGTCAGATTCAAAACGCTCATTTGTCTCTCTCCTTCAAATATCCGTCCGCGGCCAGCGCCGCGATATTTCCCTGGCCCACGGCCCGGGCGATCTGGTAGGGCCGGCCGGTGCAGTCCCCGGCGGCGAACACCCCGGGGACGCTGGTAGCCATATCCCCGTCCACGGCGATATGGCCGTCCCGCATCTCCAGGCCTGGCAGCAGCGCGCTGGCCGCCACCGTGTCCCGCAGGACGAACACGCCCTCTACGGGATGCTCCTCGCCGCCGATGACGATAGCCGTCACCCGGTCCGTGCCTTTTATCTTAACATTTTTCGCCTGGGCCGGGTCGAAGTAAAGGACATCGCAGCCGATGCTCCGCAAAAATGCGGCGTCCTTTTCTCCCTCGCCGCCCAGGCCAAGTACAGCCACCCGTTTACCGCGGTACAGCATCCCGTCGCAGGTGGCGCACCAGCTGACGCCCCGGCCCAGCAGCTCCGCCTCGCCGGGGAGGGGCTTGTCCCTCTGCTGGGACCCGGCCGCCAGGATGAGGCTCCGGGCCTCGTACACGTCCTGCTCCGCGCTGACCATGAACCGGCCGGCGAAGGGCACCACGCCGGTGGCCCGGCCGGTGACCCAGGGGATGCCCAGCCTCTCCAAGTCCCTCAGCATGGCCGCGAGCAGATCACGCCCGCTCATGCCCGCCAGGCCGGGGTAATTTTCCACGGCGGGGGCCTTGGCCAGCGGTCCCGTCATGGGGTCGGCGCCCAGCACCAGCACGGACCGGCCCCGGGCATGGGCGGTCAGCGCCGCCGAGACGCCCGCCGGTCCCGCGCCCAATATGAGGATGTCGTATGTCTGGCCCATAAACGTCCCCTTCCCTGTCCTGCCGCCACATTGTACCACACCGGCCCGCAGCCCGCAAGGCGGGCCTGGCAACTTTTATTATGCCCGCTCCGGGGCCGGCTCACGCCTTTTCCCGGGCCAGGGCCGCGAACGTCTCATAGATCTCGGGGTACGCCTTCTGCATCCGCAGGATATGGCCCTCCCGGTCCGTGAAGCAATGTTCGGAGCCGGCCTGGCAGACCAGCGTGCCGTCGTCCTTCCGCATCTCGTAGCCGATCTTCAGCCGCACGCCATGGAACTGCTCGATCCACGTCTCCACGGCGATCTCGTCCGGGAACACGGCGCTGGCCCGGTAGCGGCACTGCACATACATCACCGGGGAGAGGATGCCCATGGCCTCCAACTTCTCGAAGGGCCAGCCCACCTGCTCCAGGAAATCGATGCGGGCCTCCTCCATCCAGCGGATGTAGTTGGAGTGGTGGACGATGCCCATCTTGTCCGTCTCGTAATACTGCACCTTATGGTGATAAAGGCTCATGCTCTCGTCTCCTTTTGCTCTCCCAGTCCCAGCGCCGCCAGCAGCGACGGCCAGTCCGCCGTCCGCCAGTCCGCCAGCGCGTCGATGGCCGCCCGGTCCGGGTCGGAGTGGCGGTCGTACACCGCGCACACCTCCAGCCCCGCGGCTTTGGCCGCCTGCACCCCCGACAGGGAGTCCTCGAACACCAGGCACGCCGCCGGGTCCAGCCCCAACTCCGCCGCGGCCCGCAGGTAGATCTCCGGGTCCGGCTTGATGCGCGACACGTCCTCGCAGGTATACACCCGGTCGAACAGTTCGTCCACCGGGCCTTTGGCCGCGAAGTTCCGGTTTTTCGTCCGGTAGATGTCCAGGCTCCCCCGGCGGCCAGTGGTGGTCAGCGCCAGCGTATAGCCCCGCTGTTTCAGCGCCCATAGAAACACGTCCGCCCCCGGCTTATAGTCCACCCGCTCCAGCATCTCGTGGGCGATGGCCTGCCGCCGGGCCTGGACCTGCCGGGCGGTCAGGTCCGTGCCGTACCGCTCCCGCAGCAGACCGCAGTAGCACAGGTACGGCTCCGGCTCGTTCCGAAACTTCCGCAGCGCGGCCTCCCGAAACAGGCGTATCTCCGCCCGGTCCGGCGCGGCCCCGGTCAGTTCCCGGGCCAGCTGCTCGTCCGCGTCGTTCCACACGCCGATGGAATCCACCAGCGTGCCGTCCAGGTCGAAAAAAGCCGCCCTCTTCCCCCGGAGCATATCGCGTATCTCTCTCATGGCGTCCCTCTGCACACAAAGACCCGGCCGGCGTGGTCCGCCGGCCGGGTCCTTTTGGTCCGTTACTTTTTCAGCATCTCCAGGATCTCGTCGGCGCTCTTGCCGCTGCTGACCAGCTTGGAGACCACCTTCTCGATCTCCACCTTCTGGGCGGCGGCGCTCTCCACCGCGGCAGCCTCGGCCTTCTTCGCCTCCAGGCCAAGCAGCGCCTTCTCCGCGGCGCGCAGCTCCTTCTTCTTGGCCTTGAGCAGCTGCTTCTGCTTCTCGATGGCGGCCAGGATATCGGCCTGCTCCGCCTCCAGGGTCTTTTTCAGCGCCTGCTGGGCGGCGATCTTCTCCTCGACCTTCACGACGGACTGGACGGTCTTCTTGTTCTTGCTCCCCTTCGGTCTGGGCATGATAAAGTCCTCCTTGGAAATATCAATATGATAGGATGGATAGATTATAAAATAAACAGGCCCGGATTACAAGCCCTAATTTTAAATATTTTATCAATATTTCTATCCCTTTTTCAGCAAAAACCGCCCCGGACCGGGGCGGTTTATATCGGCGCTATTTTCGATAGAATAAAATACCCAGCGTCCCTGGCCCGCAGTGGCAGGACACGGTGCAGCCGGCGCGGGTATGGATAATCTCCCGGAAGGGCACAGCCCGGCGCACCTCCTCCTCGGCGGCGGCCCGGACCTCCTCGTCCACGCCGGAGTCGGTGATGAACACCCGCCGGGGGTCCACCGTGTCCGGCTCGGCCAGCTTGTCCCGCACATAGGCCCGCACGCACTCTATGAGCCGGCCCCGGTATTTCTTGCCCACGCCCATGTTCCCGTCCTTGACGTAGATGCAGGGGTGCAGCTTCAAGAGGTTGGCGCCCATGGCCGCCAAGGCGCTGCACCGGCCGCCCTTGCGAAGGTATTCCAGCGTGTCCACCACGAAGCTCACGTCCAGCTTCTCCCGCCGGGCGGTCAGCTCCGCCTGGATGGCCGCGGCGTCCATGCCGGAAGCCGCCAGTTCGCACCCGTCCAGCACCAGGTGGCCGATGCCCGTGGACAGGTTCCGGCTGTCCACCACGTACACATTGCCCAGCTCCTGGGCGGCGATGCAGGCGTTCTGGTAGCAGGCGGACATATCGGAGCTGATGGTGAAGTGGACCACCGCGTCGTGGTCCTTCAGGGCGGCGGAGAACACGTCCAGATACTCCTGCACGTTCACCGCCGCGGTGGAGCCCAGCGTCCCGGTCCGGCGGATGCGCTCATACAGCCCGTCCGGGTCGATGTCCACCCCGTCGTGGAAACTCTCTCCGCCGCAGCTGACCGTCAGGGGCGTGATGGTGATGCGGTTTTTCTCTACCAGCGCCGGCGTCAGGTCGCAGGTGCTATCCGCGGTGATCTTGATGTTCAAAGAAAGCATCTCCCAACATGCTGTATTTTTCGCTATTCTAATCCTTTTTTCACCAATTGTCCAGCCCGGGCCAGCAGTGCATCCCGCTCGTTGGGCGCCCCGTCGGCCACTTCCTCGAAAAGCGCGGCTAGCACCCGGCCCACCGCCGGCCCCGGCGTCACGCCCAGGGCCAGGATGTCCCGGCCGTTCACCGCCAGGCTCTTCACCCCCAGGCACGGCGCGCTCTCGGCAAGCGCCGCGTCCAGCAGCCGCTCCGCCTCGTCGATGTAGGCCCCGTCCTCCGCCCGCACCGCCGCCGTCCGGTCGGCGCAGTCCGCCCGCCAGCAGCACACCAGGTCCCGGACCCGGTCCGGGCCAACCTTCGCCAGCAGCCGCCGCATGGTCCGGGGCGTCTGGGGCGGCTGGATGGCGTGGTTTTCGATGAGCAGGCACACCCGCCGGCGGGTATCGTTATCGCACCGCAGCCGGCGCAATGCCCCGTCCGCCATCTCCGCGCCCCGCTGGGCGTGGCCGTAAAAGTGGCCCACCCCCTTCTCGTCCAGGGAGAACGTCTCCGGCTTGCCGATGTCGTGCAGCAGCATGGCCAGCCGCAGCGCCGGGTCGGCGGGGGCGGCGGCCACGGCCAGGACGGTGTGGGTCCACACGTCGTGGATGTGGTGGGGATTTTTCTGCTCGAAGTCCGCCTCCGAGGCCAGCTCCGGGATGACCTGGAAGATCACCGGGGCGAAGGCGAGCAGCACCCGCGCCGCGCCGGGGCCAACAAGGATGCCCCGCAGCTCGGAGAAGATGCGCTCGGCGGCGATGCGGTCCAGCAGCGCCCGGTTTTTGAGAAGGCTCTCCCCGGTGGCCGGCTCGATGGCAAAATCCAGCCGGGAGGCGAACCGCAGCGCCCGCAGGATCCGCAGCGCGTCCTCCCCGAAGCGGGCGTCCGGCTCCCCCACGCAGCGGATGACGCCCGCCGCCAGGTCCGCCCGGCCGCCGTACAGGTCCGTCACCGTCCCGTCCGGCCCCATGGCCATGGCGTTCACGGTGAAGTCCCGCCGGGCCAGGTCGTCCTCCAGCCGGGGCACGAAGGTGACGCGCTCCGGCCGGCGGCTGTCCCGGTACGGCCCGTCCGCCCGGAAGGTGGTGATCTCCACCTTCCCGCCGTCGGTCACCGCCGTCACCGTGCCGTGGCGGATGCCCGTCTCCACGATCCTGTACCCGGCCAGGGCGTCCTCCACCTGGGCCGGCAGCGCGTCGGTACACAGGTCCCAGTCGCCCGGCTCCAGCCCCAGCAGGCTGTCCCGCACGCAGCCGCCCACCAGGTACGCCCCGAATCCGGCGCGTCCCAGCCGCTCCATCACGTTTTTCACATAGGGTGGGATGCGCGTCATTTTCGCCTCCCGGGCCGGGCTTGTTTTTGCCCGCGCCCTGTGGTAAAATAGGGATATTCTAAGATGCAGGAGGGGGACCCTATGAACATCCATGAGTCCGCAGAGGATTATCTGGAAGCCATCTATATGCTGTCTATGGAAAAGGGCGCTGTCCGCTCCATCGACATCGCCACCAGCCTGGGCTACTCCAAGCCCTCCGTCAGCGTGGCCATGAAGCAGCTGGAGGAGAACGGCTACATCCGCCGGGACGCGGACAGGCTCCTATACCTGGAGGACAAGGGCCTGGCCATCGCCAAGCGCATCTACGAGCGGCACGAGACTCTGGCCGCCGTCCTCATGAGCCTGGGCGTCAGCCGCCAGGCGGCCTATCAGGACGCCTGCAAGATCGAACACGACATCTCCGACGAGAGCTTTGCCTCCATCCAGGCGTACATCGCCGCCCACGGCGGCGCCATCCCCGACGCCGGCGCCCACCGGCGTGCCCATGAGGGGCAGGATTAAGTATATCGCTTTTCCCGAAAAATGCAACAGGCCCGGCGGGTCCCCCCGCCGGGCCTTGCCATATCTTCAGCCGATGTACTCCGCCAGCAGCGCCGACACGTCCGCGTCCGTCCCGGCGGCCAGCGCCGCCAGAAAGTCCTCCGTGTCCGCGATGCCGTACATATGCGTTTGGCAGTAATCCGCCAGGATGGAGAGAAACTCCTCCCGGCCAACCGCCTCCATCAGGTGTTTGAGGAACATACACCCCCGGTCGTAGATCAAAAACTCGTATACCTCGGCCTCGTCCGGCCCCACGTCGATCTTCTGCCCCCGCATCGCCTGGTCGGAGATGGCGTATATGTCCCAGTACGTCCCGTCCACGTCCGGCACCCCCGCCGCCTCCAGGCACAGCCCCGTCGCGAAGGTGGCGAAGGCCTCGTCCAGCCAGGGCTGGGTGTTCTCGTCGTTGCCCACCAGGCCGTAGAACCACTGGTGGGCCGTCTCGTGGTACGTACCGGTCTGGGCGCCCTGGCCGTCGAAGTAGACCGTGATCAGGCCGGGGTACTCCATGTTGACCGCGAAGTTGGAGCCCAGGGCGGCGTTGGTGACCACCAGGGTGTCGTAGGGGTATTCCGGCAAAAAGCTGTTGAAATAGGCCAGGGCGAAGGCGGCGTTGTCCATGACCTCATCCATCTGCTCCGGCGTCACGTTGGAGACGGTCTCGTTGAAATACCCCAGCACCGCCGTATCGCCCACGGTCCGCTCCAGGCACACGTAATTTTCGCAGGCGATCAGCACCAGGTCCCGCCGCTTTTCCGCCTGGAAACGCCATGTGGTGACGCCGTCCTGGGTCCCGGCGGCCGTCTGGGTGCCGTTGCAGGCCAGGGTGTAGGCCGCCGGCGCCCGGACCGTGAGATCATAGTCCGCCACCGCCGCGTACCGCCCGTCCCCCTCCTCCGGCAGCGGGTCGGTGTCCCAGCCGTCCTCGTCGTAGACGGCCAGCTGCGCCGCGAAGGAGGGAAGATGCACGTCCCCGTCCGGGGACACGCCGTATTTGCGCTCCAGGTCCGGGATGTCCACCCGGCAGGAGAGTGTCACCTCCGCCGTCCCGCCCGGCGGCAATGGCTCGGCCAGCGCCACCCGGTACAGCACCCCCTCCTGGCTCCGCGCATATTCCAGCGCCCGGCCGGCCCCGTCCGTCACCGCCGTGACGGCCACGTCCCCGTCCGCCACCTTGTAGAGGTGCTTGAACATATTGGCGTAGATGTGGAAGTATAGTTCCTCCGCGCTGTCCGTGCCCGTGTTGGTGACGGTGGCCGTCTCCGTGTAGGTCATGGTCCGCGCCGCCGGGTCCAGGTCCGCGTCCACGGCATAGGCCGCCGTGAAGGCCAGATCCGGCGCCCGCTCCCCCGCCCCGGGCAGCAGCCCCAGGCACAGCGCGGCCAGAAGCGCCGCGCACAGTATCCTTCTCATGGTCATTTCTCTCCCCCGTGGTCCGCGCCGAAGGCGGTGAGCGTCCCGTAATACCGCGCCACGATGGACGGATAGCCCGGCCGCGTGGAGGGCTGATCCTCCGGGCCGTAGCGCAGCAGGTAGTAATCCATATCGTGCAGAAGCTTCACCATCTCGTTCACATACATCATGTCATGGGTGTCCCGGGCCTGGACGATCAGCTCCGCCAGATACGCCAGGTCCGCCCGCAGGTCCTCGTTCCCCACCGTGTCCCGCAGCTCCTCCACCATGGCCGCGATCTCGTCCACGGTGTAGCGGCTGTAAGCCGGGATGGTGGTCTGGGTCCGGCTCTCGCCGTACTTCTCGCAAAACTGCTGGTAGTCCAGCCCCTCCCGCTCCATCACCTCGTCGATCTCGTCCCGGGTCAGCGGGCCATCGTACCCGTAGGAATAGGAGGGCTGGCAGGACACCTCGATCTCGCCGGAGCCGTCAAAATAGTTCCAGGCCAGGTCCTCCGGGTCGTCCAGGCGGGTCAGGATGTCGTCCAGGTATTCCCGCTCCCACCATTGGTTTTGAGAGACAATGATCTGGGTCAGCCGGTCGATCTCCCCCTGGCTCATGCCCGCCAGGGCCGCCTCCCGGGCGGCCAGCACCTGCCCCTCGGTGGGCGGCACGGCAGCGGGCGTGGGGAGCGGCTCCGCCGTGGGCAGCGGGACGATGCGCGTATGCACCGGCGCGTCGGATGCCGCCGGCGTGGGCGCAGCCGGGGCGTCCGGGGCGGCGCTCTCCGGCGCGGGCGCGGCGAACACCGCCGTCACGCCCAGGGTCAGCACCACGCCCGCTGTCACCGCCAGGACCGCGGGCCTTTTCCCCGCCAGCACCGCCCGGACCCGCTCCTCCATGGCGCTCTTGGCAAAGTGGCTCACCAGCGGCGAGAGGCCGGACCGGGCCGCCGCCATGTCGATAAGGGTGCGGGCGTAGGCCGCCCGGCCGGACCCGTCCATGGCCCGCACCGCCCGCGCGTCGCAGGCAAGTTCTATGTCCCGGCCCGCCAGCAGAAGCATCACCCAGACCAGGGGGTTGAACCAGTGCAGGCACACCGCCGTGACCAGGGCCAGCTTCCGCAGCCCGTCCCAGCGGCGGATGTGGGCGTACTCGTGGGCCAGGATGTGCCCCAGGCGCTCCTCGTCCCGCCAGTCGGTGTCGGCGGGGAGCAGCACCACCGGGCGGAAGAGGCCGTAGGTCATGGGCGCGTCCACCCGGCCGGACAGGCGTACCCGCACCCGCCGGCGCAGGCGGTTTTCACGCTGCCAGCGGCGGGTAAAGCCGTTTTCCGCCGGCACTGCCTCCCGGAAGCGGCCCAGCGCCGCGAGGTAACTCATCGCGAACACCGCCCCGCACACCGCCGCGCCCTCCGCCCAGAAGAGGGTCTTCCAGTCCAGGGACACGTATCGCGCCGCCGGGATGGGCTCGTCGGTCTGCCCCGCCGCGATGGTGTTCTCCGCCGCCGGCACACTGTTTTCCGGCGCCTGGGCCACAAAGCCCGCCACCGGCATGGGCGGGGACGTGGGGGCCGGGTCCGCGCTGGCCGACAGCGCCGCGCCGGGGGCGAACAGGGCGTACACGCTCACCGGGGACGGCACCGCCAACGGCACCAGCAGCCGCAGCACCGCCACCGTCCACAGGGCCGTGTACACGGCCCGCGGCAGCCTGCTCCCGGCGACGGCCCGGATGACCGTGGCCGTCAGGATCACCGCGCCCCCGGCCAGGCTCATCTCCGCGAGGCTCATCATGACTGGCCGCCCCGCTCCATCTCGTCCACCAGCCGGCGCAGCCGCCCGATCTCCTCCGGGGTGTACTTCTTCCGCCCCAGGAGGGCAGCGAACAGCGTCTCCGCCGAGCCGTCGAACAGCTTGCCGATCAGCGCGTCCGTCTCGGCCTGCTGCACCGCCGCCTTCTCCACCAGGGCGTGACAGACGAACTTCGGCTCCCGGCGCTGGATGGCCCCCTTGGCGATGCACCGCTTGATGAGGGTGTAGGTGGTGTTCACGTTCCAGCCCACCTCTCTCTCCAGCACGTCCGCGATGTGCCGGGCGGTGCAGTCCCCCTCCCGCCACAGCACGTCCATCACCTTCAGCTCCGAATCGTACAGCTTGCCGTCCATGGCCGAACCTCCTTACTACTGTCGTAGTAACATACTACCACAGTCGTATCGTTCTGTCAATACGACTGTGGTAGTAAAATCTCGCGGGCGCGATCTGGCGCGTCAGCGCATATATTTGTCGATGTCGTTGTTCTGCTTGTCGTAGTCGGGCAACATCCCCTTGCCGGTGGCGCGCCAGTTGTCGTAGTTGTGCTTGGCCCGGTTGTAGCGGTTGCCCCCGGCCAGGGCCAGCACCAGCACCACGATCACGCCGCCGATGATGAACGCCCATGTCATCGGTGTTATGTCCTTCATGTCCGCATCTCCTTTCTCCGTTCGGCCTATATCTTCTTCATGTACCGCGCCGCGGCCTTGAGCATCAGGCGCTTCAGCCCGGCGGTGTCGAATTGTATCTCCACCAGATGATCTCCGCCCATAGGGGTCATCTTCACGATGGTCCCGGCGTGGAAGGCGCTGTGTTCCACCCGGTCGCCCACGGCGAACCGGGTGGCCTCCGCCGCCTTTTTCGGCACGGGGGGCGCGAGGGTCTTTTTCTGGGTCTTCATCCAGTCCCGGACGGCCGGGGCCTTGGGGCGGGCGCTCTGCCAGGGGGCGTCCGCCTCCGGCACGTCGTCGAAGTCGAACCAGGCGGAGGGCTTCAGGTCGGAATAGGGCCGGTCGATGTGTTCCGGCGGTATCTCGTCCACGAAGCGGCTGACTCGGTGGGGCGCGGTCTGGCCGAACACCATCCGCTGCCGGGCGCTGGTGATAAAAAGCCGCCGCTTGGCCCGGGTGATGGCCACGTAGGCCAGCCGCCGCTCCTCCTCCATCTGGGCCGCCTCGCCGATGGCCTGCAGGGAGGGGAACACCCCCTCCTCCATCCCCACGATGAACACCGTGGGGAACTCCAGGCCCTTGGCGGAGTGGATGGTCATGAGGGTGACGGTGTTCTCGTCGGCGTCCATGGCCTGCAGGTCGGTATAGAGGCTCACCTCGTCCAAGAACCCGGCCAGGGTCTCGTCCCCGGTCTGGCGCACATGGGTGGCGATGAAACTCTTCAGTTCCCGGACGTTCTCCGCCCGGTTCATGTTCTCGTCCGTGCGGGCACTCTCCAGCATCCGCATATACCCGGTCTTGTCCAGCAGCGCGTCGTAAAGCGCCTCCAGGCTCCCTGCCCGGGTCAGGGCGGACAGCTCGTTCATCATGGCGGTGAACGCCTTCAGCTTCTCCGCCGCCCGGTTCAGTTCCGGGAAGGCGTCCGCCATGGAGAGGACCGTGAACAGGGGAAGGCCGTTTTGTTGGGCGATGGCGGCGGCCCGGTCCAGCGTGGTGGCGCCGATGCCCCGGGGCGGCACGTTCACGATGCGCGCCAGGCGCAGGTCGTCCGCGGGGTTCAGCAGCACGAACAGGTACGCCATGATGTCCTTGATCTCCGCCCGCTCGAAGAAGGGGTTGCCCTTGACGATGCGGGGCCGGATGCCGTTTCGCAAAAACGCCTGCTCCAATGCCCGGGACTGGGCGTTGAGCCGGTAGAGGATCGCGTGGTCCCGGAGGTTATCCCCCCGGTCCACCGCTTGCAGCACCTGGCGCACCACATACTGGGCCTCGTCCTCCTCGTTGCGGGCGACGTACAGGGTGATCCGGTCCCCGCTGCCCGCGTCGGTCCACAGACGCTTGCCCTTGCGGCCCCGGTTGTTGGCCACCACCGCGTTGGCCGCGTCCAGGATGTGTCCGGTGGAGCGGTAGTTCTGCTCCAGGCGGATGGTCCGAGCGCCCCGGTACTGATCCTCGAAGGACAGGATGTTCTCGATGGTGGCGCCCCGGAAGGCGTAGATGGACTGGTCGTCGTCGCCCACCACGCAGATGTTCCGCCGCTCCCCCGCCAGGAGCGTGGCCATTATGTACTGCAAATTGTTGGTGTCCTGGTACTCGTCGATGAGGATGTACTTGAACCGGCGCTGGTAGCGGGCGCGCACGTCCTCGAACTGGCGCAGCAGGCGCACGGTGTTGTATAGCAGGTCGTCGAAGTCCATGGCCCCGGCTTCCATGAGCCGCCGGGCGTAGTCCTTATAAAGCTCCGCCGCGCCCCGCAGCCGCACGTCCCCGCTCTTCGCCGCCTCCTGGGCGAAGTCGTCGGGGGTCTGCAGCTTGTTCCTGGCCCGGTCGATGACGCCCAGGACCCACTTGGGCGGGTACATCTTCTCGTCCTTGTTCTGCTGCTTCAGCACCCGCTTCATCACCGCCGTCCGGTCCGCCTCGTCGTAGATGGTGAAGCTGTCCGGATAGCCTAGCAGCGCCGCGTCCTTCCGCAGGATACGCACGCAGGCGGAGTGGAAGGTCTTGGCCCAGACCTCCTCCGCCGCCTCGCCCAGCATGACAGACAGGCGGCTCTTCAGCTCGTCGGCGGCCTTGTTGGTGAAGGTGATGGCCAGTATCTGCCAGGGCGGGACCGGGTCCAGCGCCGCGGCCTCCTCGGCGGGCTGTTTGAGGGAGGCGTCCCCCGCCAGGTAACGGCGCATCAGGTCAAGCTTGGCCTCGTCCGCGTCGGGGGGCAGCGCGTCCGTGTCCGACGCCCGGCCGTATTTCATCAGGTTCGCCACCCGGTTTATCAGCACCGTGGTCTTGCCGGACCCCGCCCCCGCCAGGATGAGCAGCGGCCCCTCCGTGGCCATGACCGCCTGGCGCTGTTTGTCGTTCAGCCGGGGGAAGTTTTTGGCGATGACCGCCCGGCGCGCGTCTATGTAATTCTTCGTGAAAGTATCCATAAAAATAGTATAACATAAAATGCGGCGGGAGGAAAGCCCTCCCGCCGGACATACCTTGCGCTTTTCCGGACACCGGGAGTATAATGGCGGCAGTAAAAATGTGAGGAAGTTGCTATGAGTACCAGAAAAGAGATCGTGAGCGGCTATTATGCCCAATACGACGAAGACGGGCGG
>CANRIF010000035.1 GCA_947630645.1 uncultured Oscillospiraceae bacterium
CTTTACAAAACCGGGACGAGATGGTATATTCTTATGGAAAAAAAGGAAGGAGACACCTTTTATGGAATATATCACCAAGTCCGTCGCCTATGTGGGCGTGGACGACGAGAGCATCGACCTGTTCGAGAACCAGTACCATGTGCCCAACGGCATGGCCTACAACTCCTATGTCATCTTCGACGAGAAGATCGCCGTGATGGACACGGTGGACCCCCGGGGCGCGGTCCAGTGGCTGGAGAACGTCACCGAGGCCCTGGCCGGCAAGGCCCCCGATTACCTGGTCATTCACCACATGGAGCCGGACCACGCCGGGTCCATCCAGCTGCTGGCCGAGCGTTACCCCGCCATGAAGCTGGTGGGCAATAAGAAGACCTTTACCATGCTGGGCCAGTTCTTCCCCACACTGCCCCTGCCGGAGGACCGGCTGGTGACGGTGGGCGAGGGCGGTACCCTTAGCCTGGGCAGCCACACCCTGACCTTCTTCCTGGCCCCCATGGTCCACTGGCCGGAGGCCATGGTGAGTTTTGAGCGCAGCGAGGGCGTGCTGTTCTCCGCCGACGCCTTCGGCAAGTTCGGCGTGCGCCACGCCGACGAGGACTGGACCTGCGAGGCCCGGCGGTATTACTTCAACATCGTGGGCAAGTACGGCGGCCCGGTCCAGACCCTTTTGAAGAAGCTGGCCGGGGCGGCGGTGAACGTGATCTGCCCGCTCCACGGCCCCATCCTCACCGAGGACCTGGGCTTCTATATCGGCAAGTACCAGCTGTGGAGCAGCTACCAGCCCGAGGACGAGGGCGTCACCATCGCCTGCGCCTCCATCCACGGCCACACCCTCCACGCGGCCAAGGTCCTGGCGGAGATACTGGAGAAGAAGGGCGCGAAGAAGGTGGCCTTCTTCGACCTGAGCCGGGACGATATGGCCGAGGCCGTGGAGGACGCCTTCCGCTACGGCCGGCTGATCCTGGCCGCCGCCTCCTACGACGGGGGCGTGTTCCCGCCCATGGACGATTTTCTGCACCACCTGGCCTCCAAGGCCTACCAGAACCGGAAGGTGGGCTATGTGCAGAACGGCTCCTGGGCGCCCAGCGCCGCCAAGACCATGAAGGCGGTGGTGGACACCATGAAGGACATCACCCAGGTGGAGCCGGTGGTCACCATCACCTCCGCCCTGAAGGACGCCGACATCCCGGCCCTGGAGGCCCTGGCCGACGCCATCCTGGCGTAAAAGATAATAGAGGGCAAGGGCGCGGCTTGAGCCGCGCCCTTTCATATCTGCGCCTCCCTCTGACGAGGGAGGTGGCGCGGCCGCCAGGCCGCGACGGAGGGAGAGATATGCCAGCCTATAAGTTTTCTCTCCCCCAGTCAGCGCCCTTGGCGCTGACAGCCCCCGGGGTCCCCAAAAGGTACGCCTGCCTTTTGGGGAGAGGAGAAGCCGCGAGCCGTTCGCGCCTTGCCGCTTGCGGCATGGTGCGACCTGGCTGCGCGTGCTTCGACGACAGAGGGGGCCTAATTGTTGGGGCTGGCAGAAAATATGCCTCCCTCTGACGAGGGAGGCATATTTCTCATTCCTCCGGTTTGGTCTGGTTGGCCCCGAAGATGTAGCCCAGCACCGTCACGGCGATGAGCTTGAAGGCCTCGAAGGCGCTGCTAACCAGCGGCCTCTCCGCCGCGCCGGCCGCGGCGAGGACCGCGTCCAGCGCCACCAGGGCCGCCATGGCCCCCATGGACACATACAGCACCGCCATCCCGTTTTGCAGCCGCAGCCGCCGCAGGGACCGGCGGGGCCTCTCCGGGGCGGGCGTCTCCTTTTCCTCCATGTGCCTGCCTCCCCTCCGGCATATCCATATTACACAATATTATAGCGCCAAAAGGCCGAAGAAGTTACGCATTTAAAGAATTGAATTTGCGGGGAGCATGATGTATAATAGGCCCCCAGAAAACCGGAAAGGCCGCCTGGCGGCGGCCGGGAGGGAACGTGGAACAGGAACGGATCAGACCGGATATCGGGGAGGCGCTGCGCTATCTGGGCGTGACGGAGGACCCGGACGGCGCCATGACGCGGGCGGCCGAGGCCCAGGCCGAGGCGCTGGTCCGCTCGGTCCAGCCCCGGTATGTCTACCGGCTGTTCGACATAGAGCGGACCGAGGACGGGGCCGTCCTGGCGGGCAGCGGGATCGTCCTGCCCGGGGACACGGCGGCGCGGATGCTGGCGTCCTGCGGGAAGGCGGCGCTGCTGGCTTGCACCCTGGGCGCCGGGTTCGAGGCCATGCTCCGGGCCGCCGAGGCCAGGGACATGGCCCGGGCGGTGATCCTGGACGCCTGCGGCAGCGCCCTGGTGGAGGCCGGATGCGACCGGGCGGAGCGGGAACTGGCCGGGCGGCTGCCCGGGCTATACCTGACCGACCGCTTCAGCCCCGGCTACGGGGACCTGCCCCTGGCGCTGCAAGGCGCGGTGTGCGACGTGTTGGACGCCCGGCGGCGGCTGGGGGTCCAGGTGACGGAGAGCCTTCTCATGAACCCGGCCAAGTCCGTCACCGCCGTGATCGGCGTCTCGGACCGGCCGCAGCCCGCCCGGGTCCGGGGCTGCGCCCACTGCCCGCTGGCCGGGAACTGCGCGTTTCGCAAAGGAGAAAAAAGCTGTGCCATCTGAATTTTGGAAAGACCGCATCGTCCTGCTGGACGGCGCCATGGGCACCGTTTTGCAGCAGAAGGGGCTGCCCCCCGGGGGCAAACCGGAGCTGCTGAACCTGACCCAGCCCGAACTGCTGGAGAGCGTTTATAAAGAGTATATCGCCGCCGGGAGCCAGGTGATCTATACCAACACCTTCTGCGCCAGCGCCCCGAAGCTGGCCTCCACCGGGCATACGGTGGAGGAGATAGTGGCCGCGGCGGTGTCCGTGGCCCGGCGGGCCGCCGCCGGGACAGACGTGAAGGTGGCGCTGGACATCGGCCCGCTGGGCGAGCTGCTGGAGCCCATGGGGACGCTCTCCTTCGAGCGGGCATACGACTATTTCCGTCAGATCGCCGCCGCCGGGGAGGCGGCCGGGGCGGATCTGGCGGTCATCGAGACCATGACCGACCTTTACGAGACGAAGGCCGCGCTGCTGGCGGTGAAGGAGAACACGGCCCTGCCCGTGTTCGTCACCATGTCCTTCGACGAGAGCGGCCGGACCTTCACCGGATGCACGGTGGCGTCCATGGCCCGGACGCTGGAGGGCCTGGGCGCCGACGCCATCGGGCTCAACTGCTCCCTGGGGCCGGACCTGCTGGCGCCGCTGTTGAAGGAACTGTGCCGGAACACCCGTCTGCCCGTGATCGCCAAGCCCAACGCGGGCCTGCCCGACCCGGCCACGGGGCTTTACGACATGGGGCCGGAGGCGTTCGCCGCGGCGCTGGTCCCCTCGCTGGAGGCGGGGGTCACCATCTTCGGCGGCTGCTGCGGCACGTCGCCCGAATACATCCGGGCGCTGCGCCAGGCCCTGGTGGGCAAGGCCCCCGCCCCCCGGCGGTACGACGCGGCGGGCTTCGTCTGCTCCCCCACGGTCCCCTGCCGGCTGGACGGGGTGCGCGTCATCGGCGAGCGGATCAACCCCACCGGGAAAAAACGCTTCCAGCAGGCGCTGCTGGAACACGACCTGGACTACATCCTGGACGTGGCCGTGCAGCAGGAGGACGCGGGGGCGGACATCCTGGACGTGAACGTGGGATACCCCGGCGTGGACGAGGCGGCGCTGCTGCCCGAGGTGGTGAAGAAGCTGCAAAGCGCGGTGAGCCTTCCCCTGCAGCTGGACAGCTCCGACCCCGCCGCCCTGGAGGCCGGCCTGCGGGTCTATAACGGCAAGGCGGCGGTCAACTCCGTCAACGGCGACGGGGCGGTGCTGGACCGGGTGCTGCCCATCGTGAAGAAATACGGCGCCAGCGTGGTGGGCCTCACCCTGGATAAGGGCGGCATCCCCCAGACGGCGGAGGAACGCCTGGCCATCGCCCGGCGCATCCTGGACGCGGCGCTGGCCCATGGCATCCCGCGAGAGGACGTGTGGATCGACTGCCTGACGCTGACGGTGTCCGCCCAGCAGGACCAGGCCGCCGAGACCCTGCGGGCGGTGCGCCTGGTCCGGGAGCAGCTGGGGCTGCAGGTGGTGCTGGGGGTGTCCAACATCTCCTTTGGCCTGCCCGACCGGCAATTGGTCAACCGGACCTTCCTGGTCCAGGCCCTGGGCGCGGGGCTGACCCTGCCGATCATGGACCCCAACCAGCGGCCGCTGATGGACGCGGTGGCGGCGGCGCGGGTGCTGTCCGGGGAGGACCGGGACTGCCGCGCCTATGTGGCCCGGTTCGCGGACAAGGCGCCGGCCCCCGCCGTGGCCGTCCCCGCCGCGGACCTGACCCTGGAGGACGCGGTGATCCGGGGGCTGAAGGCCGACGCCGGCCGCCTGGCACGCCAGGCGCTGGAGCAGGAGGACGAGCTGGCGCTGGTGGAGCGGCGGCTGATCCCCGCCCTGGACCGGATCGGCGAGGACTACGAGCGGGGCAAGGCGTTCCTGCCCCAGCTTTTGAGCGCCGCCGGCGCGGCCCAGGCCGTGTTCGAGGTCATCCGGGCCTCCGTGGCCCAGAAGGGCGGCGCGCCGGTGAAAAAGGGCCGGCTGGTGCTGGCCACGGTCCGGGGGGACATCCACGACATCGGCAAGAATATCGTCAAGACCGTGCTGGAGAATTACGGCTTTGAGACCATCGACCTGGGCCGGGATGTGCCGCCGGAGACCATCGCCGATACGGTGCAAAAAGAGCATATCCGGCTGGTGGGCCTGTCGGCCCTGATGACCACCACCCTCCCGGCCATGGAGGAGACCATCGGGCTGCTGCACAGCCTGCCGGAGCCGCCGGTGGTGATGGTGGGCGGCGCGGTGGTCACGCCGGAGTACGCCCGCCAGATGGGCGCGGACTATTACGCAAAGGACGCCAAGGCGTCCGTGGAGATCGCAAGAGAGGTGTTCGGAGCATGAATATCGCGGAAAAGATGAAGCAAAAGACCACCCTGTCCTTCGAGGTGTTCCCGCCCAAGACCCCGGTGGGCATGGGAAAGCTGGAGAAGGTGCTGGAGGACCTGTACGCCTGGAGCCCCGACTGGATCAGCTGCACCTATGGCGCCGGCGGCTCCGACAAGGGCTATAACCTGGATATCTGCAAGAATATCGCCGCCGCGGGGCGGACGGTGCCTGTCAGCCACTATACCTGCATCCACCATGCCCGCGCCGACATCCGGGCGGACATCGACGGGTACCTGGCCATGGGCGTGGAGCATTTTCTGGCCCTCCGGGGCGACTTCGTCCCCGGCGAGGACGCCACCCACGGCGATTTCGACCATGCCGACGGCCTGATCCGCTTCCTGCGGGAGCAGTTCGGGGACCGGATCGCCATCGCCTGCTCCGGCATCCCCGAGGGCCACATCCTCTCCCCGGACCTGGCCAGCGACACCGCCTTTTTGAAGCGCAAGCAGGACGCGGGTGCGGACTTCATCGTGACCCAGCTGACCTTCGACATGGACCGCTTCGCCCGCTGGCTGGACGAGATACGCTCTGCCGGGGTCACCCTGCCCGTGGCGGTGGGGATCATGCCCGTGCTGGACAGGGACAAGTGCATCCGCCACTGCCTTTCCATGAACGGCTGCGCCATCCCCCGGGACCTAGCGCGCCACATCTCCAAGTACTACGACGACCCGGAGGGCTTCCGGGACGCGGGCATGGACTACACGGTGCGGCAGATGTACCAGTACATCGCGCTGGGCGTGAACGACCTGCACATCTATGCGCTCAACCAGTCCGCCGCCGTGGACGAGATCCTGCGGCGCAGCGGCCTGTTCGCCAAGGACGCGCCCCAGGCCTGACCGGGCGGAACGGCCGGAAAACGGGCCTGGACGCACAGGAAAAATTTTCTCCGCGCAAAAAAGGGAAAACGGGGCGGAGCGGCGTATAAGGGTATCGCAGAGGGGTCTGCGATACCCTTATTTATTTACATACGAGGCGAGGCCGCTATGTCCACCTTCCGCGAGATACGCCAGGAGCAGGAACAGCATATCATCGGGCCCTTCGGGACCCTGTCATCCGCCAGCCGGGGCCGGCCAGTGCCGGAGCCGGAGGACGAGGTACGCACCTGCTTCCAGCGGGACGTGGACCGGGTGACCCACTCCAAGGCGTTCCGCCGCCTGCGCCACAAGACCCAGGTGTTCCTCCAGCCGGAGGGGGACCACTACCGCACCCGCCTGACCCACACCCTGGAGGTGGCCCGCATCGCCCGGACCATCGCCCGGGCGCTGGCCCTGAACGAGGACCTGACCGAGGCCATCAGCCTGGGCCACGACCTGGGCCACACCCCCTTCGGCCACGCGGGGGAGCGCGCCCTGCGGGACATCACCGGGTCGTTCCACCACTATGAGCAGAGCCTGCGGGTGGTGGACAAGCTGGAGAAGGAGGGTCGGGGGCTGAACCTGTGCCATGAGACCCGGATGGGCATTTTGAACCACACCACCGGGGAACCCAGGGACACCATGGAGGCGGACGTGGTGCGCCTGGCCGACCACATCGCCTACCTCAATCACGACCTGGACGACGCCCAGCGGGCGGGCATCGTCCGGCCGGAGGACGTGCCGGCCGTCATCCGCGACCGGGTGGGGACCCGCAACTCCCAGCGCATCAACGCCATGGTCACCGACGCCATCGTCAGCAGCGCCGGCGGGACCGTGGGGCTGTCCCCGGCCATGGCCGAGGCCTACGCCGCCTTCGAGCAGTTCATGTACGACGCGGTGTACCGCAACCCCACCGCCAAGGGGGAGGAGTCCAAGGTCAAGGGCATCCTGGCCCCCATCATGGAACACTTCTCCCGCCACGCGGATCAGCTGCCGCCGGAATACCGGGCCATCGCGGAGGCGGACGGGGTGATGACCGCCGTGACGGACTACGTCTCCGGCATGACCGACAGCTTCGCCATCTACACCTTCGAGCAGCTCTTCATCCCGGCCAGCTGGTCCGTGCGGTGACGCCGCCGGCCGGGGCAGTACCCAGGGGAAAGGGGGGACAGGGGTGCCGTTTTCCGAGCAATTCAAAGAGGAATTGAGCCGCCGCAACGACATCGTGGACGTGGTTGGCTCCTATGTGGCGCTGACGAAGCGCAGCGGCGCGAACCTGTTCGGCCTGTGTCCCTTCCACGGGGAGAAGACCCCCTCCTTCGCCGTCAACCCGGAGCGGCAGATCTTCCACTGCTTCGGCTGCGGCAAGGGCGGGGACGTGGTCAGCTTCATCATGGAGATCGAGAACCTCTCCTACCCGGACGCGGTGCGGTTTTTGGCCAAGCGGGCGGGGATGGAGATGCCCCAGGACGACTACGACCCCAGCCAGGGCAAGCGCGCCCGGATGCTGGCTCTGAACCGGGAGGCGGCCCGCTTCTTCCACCGGCAGCTCGTCTCGCCCGCCGGCGCCGCCGGGCAGGACTATGTGATGCGGCGCCGGATCGTGAACATGGTCAAGCCCTTCGGCCTGGGCTTCGCCCCGGACAGCTGGCAGGCCCTCACCGACGCCATGACCGCCCTGGGCTACTCCCGCCAGGAGCTGGTGGAGGCGGGGCTGGCCCGTGTGGGCAAGAACGGCGGCGCTTACGACTACTTCCGCAACCGGCTCATGTTCCCGGTCATCGACGTGCGGGGCGATGTCATAGGCTTTTCGGGGCGCATTTTGGGGGACGGGGAGCCAAAATACCTCAACAGCCCCGACACCCTGGTGTACAGCAAGAGCCGGAGCCTGTTCGCCTTGAATCTGGCTAAAAAGTCCAAAAGCGGATATATTCTTCTCGCAGAGGGAAATATAGACGTGGTCAGTCTCCATCAGGCGGGGTTCGACAGCGCCGTGGCCAGCCTGGGCACGTCCCTGACGGCGGACCAGGCCCGGCTCCTGGCCCGCTATACCTCCCAGGTGGTCATCGCCTACGACGCCGACGCCGCCGGCCAGAAGGCCGCCCAGCGGGCCATTGGCATCCTCCAGCCCCTGGACCTGAAGATCCGGGTGGTGAAGATACCCAGCGCCAAGGACCCGGACGAGTTCATCCAGGAAAAGGGGCCTGGCGCCTTCAAGGACCTGATCGAGCGCAGCGGCAACCAGATCGAGTACCGCCTGGCGGAGACGGCGGCGGGGTTCGACCTGGCGACGGACGAGGGCCGGCTGGGCTATCTGCGGGCCGCGGTGCGGCTGATCGCCGCCCTACCGGGGAGCGTGGAGCGGGAGATATACGGCGTGCGGGCCGCGGAGAAGGCGGGCGTGTCCGGGGAGGCGTTCCTGGCCGAGGTGGCCCGGGTCCGCAAGCAGAACGCCGCCGCCGCCAAAAAGCGGGAGACCCGGGAGGCCACGGCGCCCCTCCAGGCCGCCCAGCCCAAGAGCCGGAACCTCCGGTTCACCAACGTGCGGAGCGCGGTGGCGGAGGAGGGCGTGATCAACCTGCTGTGCCGGTTTCCGGAGATGTTCGGGGACCTGCCGCTGACGGGGGCCGACTTCACCTCCCCGGTGCTGGGCCGGCTGTACGACGCGGCGGCGGAGCGCGTCCGCCAGGGCCGGGGCGTGTCCCTGACCGCCCTGGGGGAGCAGTTCACCCAGGAGGAGCTGGCGCTGCTGGCCGGGATATACCAGCGGGAGGACGTGCCCGCCAGCGCCGCTTCCCAGGCCATGAACGACTACATAAACAAGATCCGCGCAGAGAAAGACCGCTCCGCCCGCGCAGACGATATGCGGGCCTATGCGGAAAAGCTGAAACGAACGAAAGGGTATGGTAAAGATGGCAGCTAAGAAGAACGACCCGGACGAGATGCTCCCGCCGGAGGAGCAGGCCGCTCCCGAGCAGAGCGACGCCGCGCCGAAGAAAAAGCCCTCCCGGAAAAAGACCGCTCCCGCCCCCGAGCCGGAGCCGGAAGCGGCCGCTCCCGCCGAGGACGAGGCCCCTGCGGATGAGGCGTCCGCCCCGCCTGCGGAGAAGTCCAACAGCGAGAAGATCGCCGAGTTGATCGAACGGGGGAAAAAGGCGGGCAAGCTGACCAGCAAGGAATTGAGCGACGTGCTGGACGGCATGGGCCTCAGTCCCGACGAACTGGACGCGGTATACGACCAGCTGGAGGACCTGGGCATCGACACCGCCGGGGACGAGTTTTTCCCGCCCCTGGAGGACGACGCGCTGCCCGAGCTGGAGGAACTGGAAGAGCTGGAGGACCTGGAGGACCTAAGCAACGTCCCCGAGGAGGAGATCGTGGACCCCGACGCGGTGGCGGAGAGCTTCTCCACCGACGACCCGGTGCGTATGTACCTCAAGGAGATCGGCAAGGTGGCCCTGCTCACCCCCGAGGAGGAGGTGGCCCTGGCTGCCCGGATGGCCGAGGGCGACGAGGAGGCCAAGCGCCGCATGGCGGAGGCCAACCTGCGGCTGGTGGTGTCCATCGCCAAGCGGTATGTGGGCCGGGGGATGCTGTTTTTGGACCTGATCCAGGAGGGCAACCTGGGGCTTATCAAGGCCGTGGAGAAGTTCGACTACACCAAGGGCTATAAGTTCTCCACCTACGCTACCTGGTGGATACGCCAGGCCATCACCCGGGCCATCGCCGACCAGGCCCGCACCATCCGCATCCCGGTACACATGGTGGAGACCATCAACAAGGTCATCCGGGTGTCCCGGCAGCTGTTGCAGGAACTGGGCCACGACCCCTCCGCCGAGGAGATCGCCGAGGAGATGAATATGCCCGTGGACAAGGTCCGGGAGATATTGAAGATCGCCCAGGAGCCGGTGAGCCTGGAGACGCCCATCGGCGAGGAGGAGGACTCCCACCTGGGGGACTTCATCGAGGACGAGGGGGCGTCCGAGCCATCCGAGGCCGCCAGCTTCACGCTGCTGAAGGAGCAGCTGATGAACGTGCTGGACACCCTGACCCCCCGGGAGAAGAAGGTGCTGGAGCTGCGCTTCGGCATCCTGGACGGCCGCACCCGCACCCTGGAGGAGGTGGGCAAGGAGTTCCAGGTCACCCGGGAGCGCATCCGCCAGATCGAGGCCAAGGCCCTGCGGAAGCTCCGCCACCCCTCCCGCTCCAAAAAGCTGCGGGATTTCCTCAACTGACACGCCACAGCGCCCCGGGAGCAAAGCCCGGGGCGCTGATTTTATCCGAAGTAAGAAATCCTCAAGAGAATCTCAAGGAAACACCCCTTTTTTCCCCTGGGCCGCTGTGATACCCTATCAGCATCCTATGACACCCAAGGAGGGCAGGGATCATGCGTCCTGTGACCGCGTCCGTGAGGCGCTTTATCATCTGTATCGCGGCCGCGCTGTGCCTGGCGGCGCTGCCGGGCCGGCCGGCCCTGGCCGCCGGGATCGCGGTCCCCGCCGGGGAAGGGCCGGACTGGCCGACCGAGGCCAAGAGCGTGCTGGTGCTGGACCTGGACTCCGGCGAGGCCCTGTACGCCCGGGACCCGGAGCGGCGCATCTATCCCGCCTCCACCACCAAGCTGCTCACCGCCCTGTGCGCCGCGGACGCCGTCCCGGACCTGGACGGCGAGACTGTCACCGTCCGCCAACAGGTGCTGGACCTGCTGCCCGACGACAACAACTCCCTGGCCGGCCTGGAGGACGGGGACGCCCTGACCATGCGGCAGCTGCTGTACTGCCTGCTGCTGTCCTCCGGCAACGACGCCGCGCTGGTGATCGCCGACCATGTGGGCGGCGGCAGCGTGGAGGATTTCGTACACACCATGAACGCCACGGCCTCGTCCCTGGGCTGCACCGGGTCCTATTTCACCAACCCCCACGGCCTGGCCGGCGAGGAACTGTACTCTACCGCCTGGGACATGGCCCGCATCGCCACGGCCTTCCTGGCACGGCCGGAACTGGCCCGGATCGTGGCGGAGCGGACCTACACGGTGGATACCGGCCGCCGCCAGTGGACCCTGCACAGCTCCAACCGGCTCCTGGACCCGGACAGCGACCTCTACGACCCCTCCACCGTGGGCGTGAAGACCGGGGTGACCTCCCTGGCCGGGGCCAGCTTCATCTCCGCGGCGGAGCGGGAGGGGATGCGGCTGCTGTGCCTGGTGATGGGGGTCCCCGCCGTGGACGCCAACGGATACCTGCTGGAGGTGAATCCCGCCCTGGGGGAGGCCCGGCGGCTCCAGGATTGGGCCTTCTCCCGGTATGAGAGGGTGACGCTGTGCGCCGCCGGGGAGGCCGTCGGCCTGGAACTGGCCGATGCGGGCCGGGCGGAGGCGACGGTGGCGGAGGGCCTGACGGCGGTGCTTCCCAAGGAGATGGCGGAGAGCCTGAAGGAACAGACTGTCTTGGACGGGGGCCTGCGCCCGCCGCTGCCGGCGGGAGCCCGGGTAGGCCGGCGGGTCTGGACCAGCCAGGGCCGGACTGTGGCGGAGACGGCCCTGGTCCTGACCGGGGCGATCGGCCGCGCCCAGGGGCCGGACCTGCTCCTGCCGCTGGCGGTACTGCTGGCCTTGCTCCTGGCCCTGGCCGCCATGACCCTGGCGCTGCTGCTGCGCGCCCGGAGAGCCAGAAGGCGGCGCCGGGCCGCCCCCTTCCGTCCGGCCCGGCCCGCCCGCCGCATCCGGGACGAGGAGGACGACGACTGGCCCTGACCCCGCCCGATGCCTTTTCTGTCCAGGGCAATGCTAAAGATGAAAGCTCCTGAGGCAAGCGCCTCAGGAGCTTTTTGCTCTTTTCGAGGGAAACTTTATTATCATATCTCCCTCGCGGATGTACACTTCCTCCGCCTCGTGCAGCGCGTCCAGCAGCGTCATGCGCGCCATGTTGTCCTCCGGCGCGCCGCGCATCTGGTCGACGGCCTTCGACGCGGCGGCGCACAGGATGTGATACATTCTTTCATAATCCGGCATTTTCCCACCTCCATGCCACTAAATTGTAGCATATCCTCACAGGAAAAGCTACAAAATAATAGCATCATCTTTGAGGTGATGCGCGTTGTTCTTTCAACGGCTGGAGGACCTGCGGGTCGATGCGGATATGACGCAGGCGCAGGTCGCGGAGATACTGCATTGCAAGCGGGAGGTCTATCGCCGCTATGAGAAGGGCATCCACGAGATACCCGTCTGGGCCGTGATAGAGCTGGCGAGATACTACGGCACCTCCACGGACTATATCCTGGGCCTCACCGACAAGCGGTGAGCAAAGCTTGACAATCCAACTGCTATCCGCTATAATGAGCATACAAAAAGTGCTGCCGGTTCCGGTCAGCCTAACGCAATCTTATGAAATGATCGCCGATCTTGTCAGGGAGCCGGCGGTCATTTCTTTTTGCATAACTGAATGATCAGTCCGCAAATACCCACGATCAGTATACCGACCTGGATAAGGTCAGAATATGTAACCATAGGCAACCCTCCCTTCTGGAGGGCAAGGTCCCTCCGTCATTCCGCAGAACAACGTCAGGCAGACCTTCGCCAGCAGCACCAGGAACAGAATAATATAGGGAGCGGGACAAATCAACTTTATGAACAAATTACAAATTATAACGGTCAGGGCCTTGACATACACTAAAAGGTGTGGTAAATTAGCACTCGAAGCAAAAGAGTGCCAGAAAATCAGACCTTGGATTGCCAGGAGGCGGCCATGGAACTGAGCGAGAGGAAAAAGCGCATACTGACGGCCGTGGTGGAGGGCTACATCGCCACCGCCGAGCCGGTGGGTTCCAAGGCCCTGGCGGAGCAGATCGGCTGCTCCTCCGCCACCATCCGCAGCGAGATGAGCGAGCTGACCGCCATGGGCTACCTGGAGCAGCCCCACACCAGCGCGGGGCGGGTGCCGTCCCCGGCGGGCTACCGGCTGTATGTCAACGAGCTGATGGAGCGCCAGCGGCTCACCGAGGCGGAGGCCGCCGCCATCAACGACAAGCTGGCCAAGAAGGACCAGCAGATCGAAAAGCTGATGAACGAGGTCGGCCAGCTGACCAGTTCCATGACCCAATACCCCGCCTACGCCCTGGCGGTGAAGCCGCCGGTGGCGGCCAAGCGGTTCGATTTCATCTATGTGGACCAGAACACCTTCATCGTGGTGGCCCTGCTGACGGACAACACCGTGAAGAACAAGCTGATCCACCTGCCCTTCTCCGTCCACCAGGAGCAGATCACCACCCTGTCCGCCCTGTTCAACGCCAACTTCACCGGGGTGACGGACCGGGAGATCACGGACAGCCTCATCCGCACCACGGAGCGGGCCGCCCACGACACATACGGCCTGGTGGCGGTGGTGGCCAGCTTCACCATGGAGTGCCTGGCGGCGGCCCGGACCGCCCCCGTGCGGGTGGCGGGCGCGTCCCAGCTTTTGAGCCAGCCGGAGTTCCGGGACCCGGACAAGGCCCACGCGCTGATGAATTTCATCTCCGACGGCAGCCACCTGCTGGACGACCTGCCCGCCGTCAGCCCGGAGCCGGGCTCCCTGCGGGTGACCATCGGCCCGGAGAATCTGGCCGAGGAGCTGCGGGATTCCAGCGTGGTGATGGCGTCCTACGACGCGGGCGGCGGGATGCGCGGCTACATCGGCGTGGTGGGACCCACCCGGATGGACTACTCCAGCGTGGCGGCCAAGTTGAGTTACATCGCCGCGGGCTTGAGCCGGCTGCTGGCCGGCACCGACGCGCCCGAGGGGCTGAACAACAAAATGGTACTGAAGGAAAGTGAGCGCCATGAGTAAGAAAGAGGACAAGAAGAACAAGGCCCACCAGCCGGCCGAGCCGGAGAAGGAAAAAGCCGCTCCCGCCCCCGAGGCGGAGCCGGAGAAGGCCGCCGAAGAGGCGGCTCCCGCCCCCACCGAGGCCGAAAAACTCCAAGCCAGCCTGGCCGAGGCCAACGACAAGTACCTGCGGATGCTGGCCGAGTACGACAACTACCGCCGCCGCAGCGCCAAGGAGCGGGAGAACATCTACGCCGACGTGCGGGCCGACACGGTGAAGAAATTCCTGCCGGTGTACGATAACCTGGCCCGGGCCGCCCAGCACGAGACGGACGACGAGACGAAAAAGGGCGTGGAGGGCATCCTCAACCAGTTCAAGACCATCCTGGAGGGCCTGGGCGTCACCGAGATCGAGACTGTGGGCAAGAAGTTCGACGCCAATCTCCACGACGCGCTGCTGCACATCGAGGACGAGAAGTACGGCGAGGGCGAGATCGTCCTGGAGCTGGAAAAGGGCTTCAAGCTGGGGGACAAGGTCATCCGCTTCGCCAAGGTCCAGGTGGCCAACTAAAAACGCATATCCGTCCCGGACGGGACTTTAAACTTAATAAACTTAATAAACTACGAATTTTGCATACAGGAGGAAATAAAAATGGGAAAGATCATCGGTATCGACTTGGGTACTACCAATAGCTGCGTGGCCGTCATGGAGGGCGGCGAGGCGGCCG
>CANRIF010000036.1 GCA_947630645.1 uncultured Oscillospiraceae bacterium
AGGATGATGGTGGCGGACACCGATGACGGCCGGCAGCTGCAAGGCCAGATCGACGATCTGCGGCAACTGCTGGACGCTTACAGATCGGGCGCGATCCTGGAGCAGCACGCGCAATGAGCAGTGGATTTGTATAAGACCTGCCCCTGTCGATGGTTCTAAGGCCATCCACGGGGGCAGTTGTTTATCTGCCTAAATCTGAGCGCAAAGGCTCTTTATGATCTCTCCCACGTCCCCGTTGATGCAGATGGACCGGGATGCGATCTCCTCCGGGGCGAAGGCCTTGCTGCGGTTGAGGCAGGCGTAGGCAGCCGCCGGATTTTCTGCCGTCAGCCGCCAGAAGGGGTATTTGATGATGCCCGGGGTGTTGAAGCCCACCCCCAGCTCCAGGTACAGCACCCGGCCCCGGCGGGTCCGGAGGAAGTCCCGGTACCGCCCCGCTGCGGCGTGCCAGCCCGCGTCCTCCACGAACTTATCGTCCGCCCGCAGGTTCGGCACCATGGGCCTTCCGCACCGGGGACAGCGGGGGATCAGCTCCGCCGGCACCCGCATATCCTTCTGCCGCTCCACCATCTCACGGACAACTGCCTCGTTCTCGTAGGTCTCCTGGCGGCACGGCTCCGAACACTGGAAAAGGCCGTAGTCCCCCTGGGTGTAAAAGAGCCGCTCCTTGGCAAAGCCCGCCTTCTGGAAGCAGTGGTCCACGTTCGTCGTGATAACAAAATAGTCCTTGTCCTGCACCAGCGCCAGCAGCCGCTGATACACAGGCTCCGGCGGGTCCATATAGCGGTTGAAGAAGATGAAGCGGCTCCACCAGGCCCAGTATTCCTCCGGGCTGGGGAAGGGGAAGAAGCCGCCGGAATACATATCCCGGATGCCGTACTTTGCCGCGAAATCGGAGAAATATCGATAAAACCGCGCCCCGCCGTAGTCGAACCCCGCCGCCGCGGAGAGCCCCGCGCCCGCGCCGATCACCACCGCGTCCGCCCCGGCGAGGGCTTCCCGCAGCCGCCCGATGTCCTGCTCCAAGTGTCC
Source organism: uncultured Oscillospiraceae bacterium (assembly GCA_947630645.1). GTDB lineage: Bacteria > Bacillota > Clostridia > Oscillospirales > Oscillospiraceae > CAJOIG01. The sequence goes on from CANRIF010000036.1 coordinate 1,033, forward strand.
CGCGGGTCCCGCTGTCCGCGCCATGTGCCGCGCCTCCTTTTTTGCCTTTGCCACGATTTTACCACCGATGGCGCCCGGTCACAATACCCTGTCCACGGTTGACGGCGGGCACGGTCTGCGGTATTATAATACAAAAACGTTCATCCTGTAAGATGACGGTGATATTTGACGATCCTGGGAGGTACTGTCATATGAGGAAGACAAAGATCATCTGCACCCTCGGTCCCGCCGTGGACAGCGAGGAGAAGCTGCGCGGACTTATCCGGGCGGGCATGGACGCGGCCCGGTTCAACTTTTCCCACGGCACCCATGAGGAACACCTGGAGCGGCTGCATATGCTCAACGCCGTCCGGGACTGCATCCGTCGCCCCGTGGCCACCATCCTGGACACCAAGGGGCCGGAGATCCGCATCCGCACCTTCGCCAGCGGCTCCGTCACCCTGGCGGCGGGGGACACCTTCACCCTGACCACCGAGGACGTGCCGGGGGACGAACACCGGGTGGCCGTGAGTTATACGGAACTGCACAAGGAGGTCATGCCCGGCCAGCAGATCCTGATCGACGACGGCCTGGTGGCCATCCGGGTGGAGAAGGTCGAGGGACGGGACATCGTCTGCGCCGTGGAGAACGGGGGACAGCTGTCCAACCACAAGTCCATCAACATCCCCGGCGCCAACATCCACCTGCCCGCCCTCACCGACAAGGACGTGGACGACATCCGCTTCGGCGTAGAGAACGACTTCGACTTCATCGCCGCCTCCTTCGTCCGCAAGGCCGCCGACGTGAAGGAGATACGCAAGGTGCTGCACAAGTTCGGCGGCGACAACGTGAAGATCATCGCCAAGATCGAGAACCAGGAAGGCGTGGACAACATGGACGAGATCATCCTGGCCTCCGACGGGGTGATGGTGGCCCGGGGCGACCTGGGCGTGGAGATCCCCGCCGCCAAGGTGCCCATCATCCAGAAGCGGATGATCCACAAGTGCCTGCTGGAGGGCAAGCTGGTGGTCACCGCCACCCAGATGCTGGACTCCATGATCCGCAACCCCCGGCCCACCCGGGCCGAGGTGTCCGACGTGGCCAACGCCGTCTTCGACGGCACCAGCTGCGTCATGCTCTCCGGGGAGACCGCCAGCGGCAAGTACCCCGTGGAGTCCGTCACCGCCATGGCCAACATCGTCACCGAGGCGGAGGCCGCCGCGCCTCACTGGAAGCAGTTCGAGGAGTTCAAGCTGGTCCCGGCGCCCAGCATCAACGACGCCATCACCCACACCTGCTGCCTCACCGCCAAGGACCTGAACGCCGCCGCCATCCTCACCGCCACCGCCTCCGGCCACACCGCCCGCATGATCGCCCGGTTCCGGCCCGAGTGCCCCGTGGCCGCCCTGACCATGCAAGAGAAGGTCCGGCGGCAGCTGGCCCTGTGCTGGGGCGTCATCCCCCTGCTCACCGGGGAGGTGACCAGCACGGACCGCATCCTGGCCATGGCCTGCCAGGTGGCTGTCCGGGAGGGACTGGTCCGGAGCGGGGACACCGTGGTCATCACCGCCGGGGTGCCTCTGGGCCGCGCTGGACAGACCAACCTGCTCAAGGCCCATGTCATCGACGAGGACGACGTGGACATTTGAAGAGCCATACATAGGACGCCTCCGGTCCGGTTTTTGCTGGATCGGAGATTTTTTGCAAAAAATACCTTGACAGGCGAGGTACTATGTGTTATTATGCAGTTGTGAGATACATCGGCTGATGAAGTATTTCAAATCAAGAAAGGAGGAATGGCAATGGCCATTTCCGCGGACATCCTGCGGGGACACACGGACGCCATCATCCTGGCCCGGCTCATGGACGGGGACAGCTATGGCTATGAGATCAACAAAAACGTGTCCCAGCGGGCGGAGGGGGCCTACGGCTTCAAGGAGGCCACGCTGTACACGGCCTTCAAGCGCCTGGAGCAGAACGGGCTGATCAGCTCCTACTGGGGGGAGGAGGGCCCCGGCGCACGGCGGCGGTATTACGCCATCACCCAGGCGGGCATCGCCCAGCTGGCCGCCGATAGGCAGGAGTGGGCCGAGACGAAGCGGGTGCTGGACGCGCTCATCATGGATAAGGAGGGATGAACATGGACGAGATCAAGCGCAGATTTGCCGAAGACATCGGGGCGAAGCTGGCCGCCGCGCCCGAGAGCGCCGCGAAGGCCGATATGATCGAGGAGCTGGCAGACAACCTGGCCCGCCGGTACGAGGACATGACCGCCGCCGGCGTGGCGCCGGAGGACGCCTACGCCCGGGCCATGGCGCAGCTGGGCAGCGTGGAGGAGCTGACGGCCTACCTGGAGGGGCTGGAACCGGAGGGAACGGACGCGGCCGGCGCTGACGGGGAGTCGTTTTTCCGGGCCGTCGGCGATATATGCCGGGCCGCCGGGGACATCGCGAGGGAGGCCGTCGGCATCGTCGGGGGAACCTTCCGCGGCGCGGCCCAGGAGGACCGGAAGGACAGAACGGAATGTTATGTAAACTTCAACGGCAAAAATGCCTTCCACGGGGCCGACATCCCCTCCGGGGACCTGCTGCGGCTGGACGTGGAGGTGACCAACGGCGACGTGGACATCTGCCTCTCGGACGAGGCCGACGGGCCGGTCCGGGTGGAGGGCAGCGACGCGCTGGAGGTGTTCGCCGCCGGGGACGGGACCCTGACCGTCCGGGAAAAACGCTGGGCCAGCAGCCAGTTCTTCTCTTTCCGGGGGCTGTCCAGAACGGACGTGTCCCTGACCATCCCGGCGCGGCGGTGGGAGAGCATCCGGGTCTGCACCGTGGCCGGGGACGTGGACATGGGCGGCGAACTGGAGGTGGGGAAGCTGACCCTTCGCACCGCCAACGGCGATCTGACCTGCCGGGTGAAGAGCTGCCAGTGGGCCAAGGTCCAGTCGGCCAGCGGAGACGTACACCTGGAGGGGGACTTCACCGCCGTCCAGGTGGACGCGGCCAGCGGGGACGTGGAACTGTCCGGCCCGGCGGGGGAGGCGAACGTGACCACCGCCAGCGGCGACGTGGAACTGTCCGGCCCGGTGGGCCGGGTCAAGGTCCGCGCCATGAGCGGAGATGTGAGCGTGAAGAGCAGCGTCCTGCCCGCCGGGATGGAGCTTAGCTCCAAGAGCGGGGACGTGCGTGCCCGCATCCCGGACAGCGGCCCCTTCTCCGTCACCCTCAAGAGCGTCAGCGGCGACGTGCATTACGGCTTCCCCCAGTGGTGGTCGGCGGACGCCCCCGCCGGGGAGGAACGGCCCCGGTATTCCCTCACCAGCATCAGCGGCGACGTGACGCTGGAGAAATATTGACCTCCTAAGGCAAAAAGGGTCCGGCGCGGGTTTTCCCGCGCCGGACCTGATCTCGTCAAAGATATAGTAGGATGTGCCGCCCTTGCACTTTAAGAGCGTGCCAGGATATAATAGCGGCAAGGCCGCTATTATACATCAAGATACCGGTCACGCTCCCGGCTTGCACCGAAACCGCGCGACATGGTATGATATAGGAAAATATACGGCATGACCATGCAGGACTTGGGGAGGCGATAAGATTTGAAGGTCGGGTTGGCTTCGTTCCTATGCAAGGATAAGAATATTTCCTTTAATCTTTCGCAGATCGAAAGGGCTATGCGCCAGGTCCGGGGAAAAGTGGATGTGTTATGCTTTGGCGAGGCGTACTTACAGGGGTTTAACAGCCTTTGCTGGGATTACGATACGGACAGATTCATGGCAGTTGACATGACCTCGGACCCGGTGCGGCAGCTTTGTGCATGGACGAAGGAACATGGCGTTGCGCTGGTAACGGGATATATCGAGAGAGAAAAGGATCGTCTGTATTCATCCTGCATCGTCATAGAGGACGGCAGGGTGCTGCATAATTACAGGCGGATATCAAGGGGTTGGAAGGAATACTGGAGGACCGATGAACACTACCAGGAAGGGGATTCGGTGGAGGCTTTCGAGTTCCACGGTATCAAGATCGTCCTGGCTCTTTGCGGCGATCTGTGGGACTATCCGGAGAGATTCAAAACGGACCGGCTGCTCATTTGGCCTGTCAGCGTCAATTTCAGTCCCGAGGAGTGGGAGCGGGAGGAACTGGACGCGTATGCGAAGCAGGCGGCCCTGGCGGCGGATCATGTTCTCATGATTAATCCCATTGACGACAGTCCGACTCACGGAGGTTCGGCCCATTTTTTCAGAGGAGCCGTGGCCGGCAGGCTCGCGTATGACAAGGAGGATATACTTGTCGTAGAGATCGACGAAAAATCGTTTTGACAGCTCCATGTCTGCCGGGAGAGTTTTTTCTCTCCACCGGCGGACAGGGCGCTGACAGCATCTGGTCAAAAAAGTCCGGCGCGGGAAAACCCGCGCCGGACCTGATCTTTGCCGCGTTATTTCATGTAATAGGCCGCAACGACACTGGAGACGAGGATACCGTCCACCTCGCCCAGCATAAGGGCCTGGAAGAGGCTGTCGGTATTGGTCTGGTAGATGATGGAGCCAAGGCTGTCCACGAAGCCCTGGTCCTTATACAGCACGTCCTCGTCCACCACGGTCACCCCCAGGGCCTTGCCCCCCAGGTTGGAGCGGCGGTTGATGCCGCTGCCGGCGCGGGTCACCAGCACATACTGGCTGGCCAGATAGGCGGGGGAGTAGTCGAAGTTGTCGCTCAGGTCCGCCTCCGGCACGGCCATGGCGATGTCGATGTTCCCGGCGTTCAGCTCCACCTCGGCGTTGGAGATGTCGATGGTTTGGAAGTTCACGGTCCAGCTCAAATAGCCGCAGATGGCCATGATCAGGTCGATGTCGAAGCCCACATAGCCGCCGCCAGACATATAACTCATGGGCATATTGGAGATGTCGATGCCCACCACCACGGAGCGGTCGGGCTTCTCCGCCCACAGCTCCTCCATGGCCCCCGCCTGGCCCCGCACGCTCACCAGGTCCTTGCCGAACCAACTCAAGGAGGCGGTCCGCAGGGTGTTGCCCGCGGCCAGCTCCTGCATGGCGGCGGTGACGTATTTTTGCAGGTTGTCGCCCTTGCGGAAGGCGATATAGTAGCTGCCCTCGCCGCTGTACTCGTCGATGATGCGGTAACCGCCCTTGTCGCTGGAACAGGCGGCCGCAGGCAGCAGCAGGCACAGGCACAGCAGCAGGCATATTGCGGCGCGGATCGTTTTCATGGGGACCCCCTCGAATGTAGAAGACCGTACCAGAGGTACGGTCTTCATGATACCCGAAATCGGGGGGAAAATCAAGAGGACATATAGCTTTCCAGGAACCGGCGGGTGCGCTCCAGGGCCGGCGCGCCGATGACCTGCTCCGGGGGGCCCTGCTCCACCACCACGCCGCCGTCCATGAACGCCACCTGGGTGGATACCTCCCGGGCGAAGGCGATCTCGTGGGTGACGATGACCATGGTGGTCCGGCGCTGGGCCAGGCCCCGGATGACCCGCAGCACCTCGGCCGTCAGCTCCGGGTCCAAGGCGCTGGTGGGCTCGTCGAAGCACAGGATGTCCGGCTGCAAGGCCAGCGCCCGGGCGATGGCCACCCGCTGCTGCTGGCCGCCGGAGAGCTGGTGGGGGTAGCTATCCAGCCGGTCGGCCAGGCCCATCTGCTCCAGCAGCTGTCGTGCCCGGTCGTCGATGTCCCGGTAAAGCTGCTTTTTTCGGCCGCGGAACTCCGGCTCCTCCTTTGCCAGCAGCTTGCCCGCCAGGGCCACGTTTTGCAGCGCCGTATACTGGGGGAAGAGGTTGAAGGACTGGAACACCAGCCCGAAATGCAGCCGCCGGCGGCGGATATCCGCCTCCCGCCGGGCGGCGGGACCGGCCGCGTCGAACAGCACCTCCCCGTTCACCGACACGGAGCCGGCGTCCGGCGTCTCCAAAAAGTTCAGGCACCGCAGAAGGGTGGTCTTGCCCGCGCCGGAGGAGCCGATCAGGGACAGCACCTGCCCCTGTTCCAGGGTCAGGTCCACGCCCCGCAGCACCTCGGTGCCGCCGAAGGCCTTGCGGATGCCCTTTACGTCCAGAAATGCCATGGCGAGCCTCCTTTCAGCGGAAATAGTCCAGGCGCTTTTCCAGCCGCTCCAGCGCCAGGGTGACCACGCCGTTGAAAATAAGGTAGTACACCGCGGTGAAAAACAGCGGCCAGAGCGCCCCGGCGATGCCGTTGGAGCCGCGCAGAAAGGCCTGCCCGGCCCAGATGATCTCCTGCAGGGCGATGATGCGGGCCAGGGCGGTGTCCTTCACCAGGGTGATGATCTCGTTGGACATGGGCGGCACGATGCGCTTGACCACCTGCAGGAGCGTCACCCGGAAGAAGATCTGGGGCCGGGTCATGCCCAGCACCAGCCCCGCCTCCGTCTGGCCGGCGGGGACGGACTGGATGCCGCCCCGGTAGATCTCGGAGAAATAGCAGGCGTAGTTGAAGATGAAGGCGATGGCCGCCGCCAGAAACCGCCCCGCCTCGCCGCCGCCCCAGATGGCCCGGTGCAGCACGATGCCGGGGAAGTAGTAGATGATCAGCAGCTGGATCATCAGCGGCGTACCGCGCACCACCCACACCACCAGCCGGGTCAGCACGCTCAAGGGCCGGAAGCGGCTCATGGAACCGAAGGCGATCACCAGCCCCAGCGGTATGGCCCCCAGTCCTGTGACGAAGAACAGCTTCAGCGTCTGCAAAAAGCCGGCGTTCAGCGACCGCAGCACGATGGGCATTTGTTGGAGGATGTGTTCCATGGGCCTCTCCTGGTAAAGAAGGATCATCGCCGCAGAGGCGATACACTATCGAAAGGCTCCCTTGTGCAAAGGGAGCTGTCATGCGGAGCATGACTGAGGGATTGTAACGGGGTCCCCGCGGGAAACCAGTGCAGCTTGTTCCGACGACAACCCCTCCGCCTCGCTTCGCTCGGCACCTCCCCTTACACAGGGGAGGCGTCAAGTTTGCTTCCGTCACTTCCCGGCGGCGGTCTGGTCGATGACGGCGATGCCGTAGGTGTCCGCGATCTGCTGCATGGTCCCGTCCTCATAGCTGGCCAGGAAGAAGTCGTTGAGCGCCTGGCACAGGTCGGACCCCTTGCGGAAGCCCACGCCGTACTGCTCGCTGTTCAAGTTCATCACGGCGGCCAGGTCGGCGTAATCGGTGTCCGCGCCCACCATGGCGTTGGCCATCTGCAGGTCGATGATGGCGGCGTCAGAGGTGCCGGAGCGCACCTCCAGCAGCGCGTCCGCCTGGGTCAGGACCTCGGTGTACTCGTTGCCCAGGGCGACGGCCTGTTCCTCGCCGGCGCTGCCGTCCTCCACCGCGAACACCAGCCCCTCCAGGTCCGCCTCCGTGGCGTAATCGCCGGCCTTCTCTGCCGGGACGATCACCGTCTGGGCGTTCTCGCAGTAGGCGTTGGAGCAGGCCATGGCCTCCAGGGCCTCGTCGTTGAGGGTCATGCCGTTCCACACCACGTCGATGGACTTGTTCTCCAGCTCCGGGACCTTGTTGGACCAGTCTATCTCGATGAACTCCGCCTCCACGCCCAGGCTCTCGGCAAAGGCCTTGGCCATGTCCGCGTCGAAGCCGATCCACTGGCCGTCGGCGTCCTTGTAGTCCATGGGGGCGAAGTCGGTGATGCCCACCACCAGGGTCCCCTTGTCCTGGACGTAGGCCTTGTCGCTGCTGTCGCTCTTGCCGCCGCTGCCGCCGCCGCAGGCGGCCAGGGAGAGGAGCAGCGCCAGGGCCGTTATAAGAATGAGCGTCTTTTTCATTGTGATGTCCTCCGAAAAACTTAGTTTATGTTTAGCATACTACCACGCTACCGAACTAAAGTAAAGAGGTTTTTTCGCATTTTTGCACTTTTTTACATTTTGTTCACCCATGGACAGAAAGCAGGTATATAATTGTGGCATAATAACGGCAAAGCCTATTATGCCACAAGATGCCAGCCGCGCTCCCGGCCTGTGCCGGAACCGCGCGGCATGGCACAGTATGAACTATTGAGCGCCCAGGCGGCGCAGGGAGGCATAGAACAATGGCGAAGAAGGCGCTGATCGTAGAGGACGACGGCAATATCTCGGAGCTGCTGCGGCTGTACTTGGAGCGGGACGGCTTCGAGGTGCTTCAGGCGGCGGACGGCGGCCGGGGGGTGGACCTGGCCCGGAGCGCCGAGCCGGACATCGTGCTGCTGGACATCATGCTGCCGGTGAAGGACGGCTGGCAGGTGTGCCGGGAGATACGCGGCTTTGCCAAGATGCCCATCGTGATGCTCACCGCCAAGGGCGAGACTAGGGACAAGGTGGCGGGCTTGGAGATGGGCGCGGACGACTATATCACCAAGCCCTTTGAGATCAAGGAACTGCTGGCCCGGGTCCACGCGGTGCTGCGCCGCACCGACGGCCCGGCGGAAGATAAGCCCCGGCGGCTGGAGTTCGACAAGCTGATCATCAACCTGGACTCCTACGAGCTGGTGGTGAACGGCACCAAGGTGGACACGCCGCCCAAGGAGATGGAGCTGCTGTTCCACCTGGCCAGCGCCCCCAACCGGGTGTACACCCGCAACCAGCTGCTGGACGAGGTGTGGGGCTTCGACTACTTCGGCGACTCCCGGACCGTGGACGTGCATATCAAGCGCCTGCGGGAGAAGCTGGAGGGCGTCAGCGACAAGTGGCGGCTCAAGACCGTCTGGGGCGTGGGTTATAAATTCGAGGTCGGGGAAGAATAAGAGTGAAGCGGAGCGTCTTTTTCAAAAACTTCATGGTCACCACCGCGATGTTCGTGGTGTGCTTTTTCGCGTTCGGCGTGACCATGTTCCTCATGGGAAGGGCGTTCCTGATCCGGGAGAGGCAGGAGAACCTGCAGGCCACCGCCGGAGAGGTGAAGCGGCTGACCGAGGCGCTGCACACCGAGGACGAGCTGGACAGCTGGGCCGTGCGGATGAACCTGGCGTCCATCGCCCAAAGCACCGGCAACCACATCTTCCTCACCGACGCGGAGGGCACGGTGCTGTCCAGTTCCGACCGGGAGGCGCTGTCCCCCTACGCCGGGCGGCAGATGCCCGCCGGGGTGATGCGGTCCCTGGGCCGGGACGGGGAGTACGAGGGCCTGACCAGCCTTGACGGCTTCTACGAGGGGATGTATTATGTGGTGGCGGAGCCCATCGCCGCCCGGGACGGCCAGACGGCGGGGTATGTGTTCGTCAGCTACGCCGGTTCCGGCCTCTACCGTATGTGGGGCGGGTTCATGATCGTGTATGTGCTGGTGGCCATCGGGGTGCTGGCGCTGGCCATCGTGTTCGAGTACGCCAACGACCGCCGCCTGGCCCGGCCCCTCAACGAGATGGCCGAGGCGGCCCACCGCTTCGCCCGGGGGGATTACAGCGTGCGTGTCAGCCCCTATCCCGACGAGGACGAGATCGGCACCCTGACCGAGGCCTTCAACACCATGGCCGACAGCCTGGAGCGCAACGAGTCCCGCCGGCGGGAGTTCATCGCCAATGTCTCCCACGAGCTGCGAACGCCCATGACCGCCATCGCCGGTTTCGCCGACGGCATCCTGGACGGCACCATCCCGCCGGAAGAGGAGAAGAAGTACTTGCAGACCATCTCCTCGGAGACAAAGCGCCTGGGCCGGCTGGTGCGAAGTATGCTGGATATGTCCCGGCTCCGGGACGCGGACCCGGCCCGGCGGCAGCAGACCTTCGACCTGGGGGAGATGGTGGTCCAGACCCTGCTCAACTTCGAGGAGCGGGTGGACGCCAAGCACCTGTCCGTGGACCTGAATATGCCCGAGGACGCCATCGCCGTCCGGGGGGATGTGGACGCGCTGACCCGGGTGGTGTATAATCTCATCGACAACGCCGTCAAGTTCGCCTTCGTGGGAACGGAGCTGGCGGTGAGCATCTGGAAGGAGAACGGCAGGGCCTACACCTCCGTCCAGGACACCGGCCCCACCATCCCGCCGGAGGAGCTGCCCCTGATCTTCGACCGGTTCCACAAGGCGGACCGGTCCCGCAGCCAGGACCGGGAGGGGGTGGGCCTGGGCCTTTACATGGTCCGGCAGATCCTGTCCGCCCACGACCAGGATATCTTCGTCACCAGCGAGAACGGGGCGACCGTGTTCACCTTCACCCTGGCCCTGGCCGAGCCGGGCCGGGGCGGGAAGACCGAGGCCCAGGGGGCCGCGGCCGGCACATGACAGCACACGGCGAGAGAGGAGTTACCGATATGCAAAACACTGACCCCAGCGTGGGCGATTGGTACAGCGCCCGGCCCGACACAGAGCCGGTGGGCGACTGGTACAGGACCGCCCCCGAAAAGCCGGAGGGCCAAAGGCCGGCCGGCCCAACGCCGCCTGTCCTGCGCCGGGAGCCGACCGAGGAGCAGCGCCGCCGCAGCCGCCGGATGAAGGCGGTGAGCCTCACCGTGTGCGCGGTGCTGGTATGCGCCGCGGCGGTGATGGCGGTGTACAGCAGCGGCCTTGTCCGGCGCCTGACCGCGGTGCGGCCGTCCCAGACCTACACCTTCGGGACTGACGAGTTCGGCTTTGACTTCGACGGCGCGGCCGACAGCGGCCTTCTGCCGGAGCAGCCGTATGAGGATTTCCGGGAGTATTTCGACAACTATTTTACCGGCTCCAACGAGATCGGCCTGCCCGCGGCGCCCACCGGCACCGGCGTGACGCTGCCGCTGCGCCCCTACCGGGGGGCGGAGATGACCTTGCAGGAGATCTACGACGCGGTGAGCCCGGCGGTGGTGGGCATCAACACCTTCCGCAACGGCGACGAATACAGCTGGGGCACCGGCGTGGTGTTCTCCCCGGAGGGCTATATCATCACCAACACCCATGTGCTTCAGGGCTGCACCGACGCCAAGGTGGTGTTCTCCGACGGCGGGGAGTACGGCGCGCTGCTGGTGGGCGCGGACGAGGCCAGCGACATCGCCGTGCTGTATGTGCAGACGGAAAGGCCCCTGCCCTGCGCCGAGTTCGGCCGCTCCGACGCCCTCAAGGTGGGGGACGTGGCGGTGGCCATCGGCAACCCCATCAGCCAGGACTACACCGGCACCATGACCGACGGCATCATCTCCGCCATCGACCGGAACGTGACCTACGACGGCCACAGCATGACCCTTTTACAGACCAACGCCGCCCTCAACGAGGGCAACTCCGGCGGCCCGCTGATCAACGCCGGGGGCCAGGTCATCGGCATCACCAACATGAAGATCATGTCCAGCTATTACGCCACGGTGGAGGGCATCGGCTTCGCCATCCCCTCGTCGGTGGTCAAGCAGATCGCCGACCAACTCATCGAAAAGGGCGTGGTCCCCGGCGAGCCCACCATCGGCATCGTGGCCGGGACCGTGAGTTCGGAGGCCATGCTGCTGTACGACGTGCCGGCGGGGCTGTATGTGAGCGAGGTGAGCGAGGGCTCCGACGCCAAGGCCAAGGGCCTGGAGCCGGGGGACGTGATTACCGCCGTGGACGGGCGCAGCGTCTCCACCGTGGCCGACATCAACCGGATCAAGGAGGCGTCGGAGGTGGGCGACAGCCTGACCTTCACCGTCTGGCGGGACGGCGAGACCTTCAAGCTGAAGATCGAACTGGTAGACAAGGCGGATATAAAATAGCCTCCGCTAAATAGGTAAACGTGAACGCCTCCGTCTTTGACGGAGGCGCTTTGCGCTGCAGCGTGCCGCTGCCTTCTCACAAAAGCGCGCTTGCGCTTTTGTGACTATTGGATGTGTTCTTCCGCGCAGTCGTCCCGGACGCGCTGTCCCATGTCCTCCCGGGTGCCGGTGGGGAACAGGGCGATGCTGGTGCTGTCGAACTTCGGCGCCAGGCGCGTGGACGGGTCCAGGCGCGGATTCGTCCCTGTCACGTCAGGGCCGTGCCTTCAATTCTGGGACTTGTTCTGGTTGCTGCGGCTGTTCTGGCCGTCGTTCTGGCTGTTGTTATTGCGGCTGGGCTGGGGATCGCTGTTGTTCTGGGAGTTGTTCTTCTTGTTGTTCTTGTTGGACAATGTTATCACCTCGCCCTTAGTATGCCCCGGCGCGGGGCAGTCATACATGGAAAAAACCTGTCCAGCGGCCCGCCGCGGCAGGTCCGGCCCGTTTGTGCATCAGGGAGAATAATTCCGCCTTTGGGGGATTTTTCCTTGACAATTCCCGCATATTGAAGTTTAATAAGTATGTTCATAATAGGCGGGGAATGGGCTTTTCCCATCGCTCCGCGTACTTCGTCAATACAATCCACAGATAATATAAGGAGGAAAACCCAAGCATGAAGTATGTCTATCTGTTCACGGAGGGCCGCGCCGATATGCGCGAGCTGCTGGGCGGCAAGGGCGCCAACCTGGCCGAGATGACCAACATCGGCCTGCCCGTGCCCCAGGGCTTCACCATCACCACCGAGGCCTGCACCCGTTACTACGAGGACGGCAAGGCCATCGGCGAGGACATCCAGAGCCAGATCATGGAGTACGTCGCCAAGCTGGAGGAGATCACCGGCAAGAAGTTCGGCGACGCCGAGAACCCCCTGCTGGTCTCCGTCCGCTCCGGCGCCCGGGCCTCCATGCCCGGCATGATGGATACCATCCTGAATCTGGGCCTGAACGAGACGGTGGTGGACGTGCTGAGCCGCAAGTCCGGCAACCCCCGCTGGGCCTGGGACTGCTATCGCCGCTTCATCCAGATGTACTCCGACGTGGTCATGGAGGTTGGCAAGAAGTACTTTGAGCAGCTCATCGACAAGATGAAGGCTGCCCGGGGCGTCACCCAGGACGTGGAGCTGACCGCCGACGACCTGAAGGCCCTGGCCGAGCAGTTCAAGGCCGAGTATAAGGACAAGGTGGGCGAGGAGTTCCCCACCGACCCTGTGGAGCAGCTGATGGGCGCCATCAAGGCCGTGTTCCGCTCCTGGGACAACCCCCGCGCCAACGTCTACCGCCGGGACAACGACATCCCCTATTCCTGGGGCACCGCCGTCAACGTGCAGTCCATGGCCTTCGGCAACATGGGCGACGACTGCGGCACCGGCGTGGC
>CANRIF010000037.1 GCA_947630645.1 uncultured Oscillospiraceae bacterium
ACCTCTTTGCAGATATAGCACCTGCGCGTACATCCTTCCTTTCCGCACAATCCGACCCGTTTACATCCTGTGGCATTATGGCAGGTCTTGCCCAAAGGGTGTTCTCCGGAAACCAGGGTACGATTCCTCTGGATCTCCTCTGATACGCACCTTGGACTCTTATATATCTTTCGCCCTATCTCTGAGAAACTCTGCCTCCCATAGATCCCTGCCTCAATAACGACTCGCTCCGACAATGTGATTCGGCTCATATTTCCCTGCTTTCCGCAGGTCGTGACCAACCCCATTATACCGCCGCTATACTTTACCCGGCCTTGCTTATAGCACATTACGCTGCCATTTTGCAGAAGTGAACATCCGGTCCTTACCCCTTTTTTACCCCCTTTTTTGCGGGTTCACTTTTGCAATCTAGGCTTCAGATGATGACAGCATACCCGGCCCGTTGTCCTATAAAACGGATAGCAGGCCGGGCGGGAGGAACTTTTTATGGATAAGATGCAGACGGAAAACGGCCTCGGGGTCCTGTTCATCGTGGCCACGCCCATCGGCAACGCCCGGGATATGTCTCCCCGGGGCGCGGACATCCTGGAGCGGGCGGACGTGATCGCCGCCGAGGACACCCGCCGCAGCGTGGTGCTTTTGAACAAGCTGGGCATCCGGGCGGAGAAGCTGGCCAGCAACCACAAGTTCAACGAACACGGCAAGGCCCGGTACTTCATCGACCTCTTGAAGGCCGGGAAGAGCGTGGCGGTGATCACCGACGCAGGGACCCCCTGCATCTCCGACCCGGGCAACGAGCTGATCCGCTCCGCCGTGGCGGAGGGCGTCCAGGTGGTGGGGGTGCCAGGGGCGTGCGCCGCGGTGACGGCCCTGTCCGTCTCCGGATTCGATCTGAGCGCCTTCGTGTTCCAGGGCTTCTTCCCCCGGGAGAACGCGGACCGGGGCCGGCTGCTGGAGCGGATGCGGCGGGGCGGCGTGCGGACCCATGTGCTGTATGAATCGCCTAAACGGGTGATGGACGCGGTGGCGTGGTTCATCCGGGAGCAGGTCCCCTGCCGGATGTGCCTGTGCAACGACCTGACCAAGCTGCACGAGGCGTCCTTCCGGGGCACGCCGGAGGATGTCCGGGACCAGCTGGCCGCCAAGGGGGACTATGAAAAGGGCGAGTTCTGCCTGGTGCTGGAACTGGCGGAGGACTATCTCGCGCCCCGGCGGGAACACATTGTCTCCCCCGAGGCGCTGCTGGTGGACGCCATGGTCCGGGACGGCTGCCGGCCCAAGGACGCCATCCGCGCGCTGCTGGCGGACGAGGCCAACACCTACACCAAAAACGAGCTTTACGCCGCCAGCCTGCGGCTGAAGGAACTGCTCTGAACATCTTAAGAAAAACTTAAGATTTGGCCGATTGACCCCCATAGGGCTGGGCGTTATAATATGAATTGTGTATCGTGCCGGCCCGGCGGGGCGCGGCGTTATTCCATGGAGGAAGGAAGCTATGAAGAAGATCGTTGCGGCGGCCCTGGCGGGGGCGCTGGCGCTGGGTATGCTGGGCGGCTGCTCCAATGACAGCGCGTCCGGCGCCCCGGCGGTGACCGTGGAAGAGGTGGCCTCCCTCGTGAACACCGGCTCCGTGGGGCTGGCGGACCAGTACGCGGGCATGGTGGTGGCCGGCGAGACGGCCAAGGTCAAGCGCGACAGCAACAAGGTCGTGCTGGAGACCTACGTCCAGGAGGGGGACACCGTCAAGGAGGGGGACCCTCTTTTCGCCTACGACGTGGAGAAGATCCAGCTGGACCTGGATGAGCTGTACCTGAAAAAGGAGAGCTACGCCAACACCATCGCCTCCGCCAACGCCGAGATCACGGAACTGGAGAGCGAGCGCGACAAGGCCAAGGAGGGCGACAAGCTCAGCTACACCCTCCAGATCGACTCCCGCAAGGCGGACGTGCGGGAGGCGGAGTACAACAGCGCCGTCAACGACCGGGACATCGCCTCCATGGAGGCGTCCCTGGAGAACACCACCGTCACCGCCCCCATCGCGGGCCGGGTGATGACCGTGGACGAGACAGGCGGCAGCTCCGGCTACGACTATTATGGCGGGGGCGACTCCTCCGGTTCCGGCGTGGACTACATCACCATCACGGACGTGACCCGTATGCGGGTGCAGGGCAACATCAACGAGATGAACGCCTACGCCCTGGCGGAGGGGATGGAGATGACCATCCGCTCCCGCACTGACCCCGACATGACCTGGCAGGGCGTCCTGGACAGCATCGACTGGCAGAGCCCGGTGCAGGGCAACAGCAGCGCCAGCGGCATGGTCATCATCTCCTCGTCCTCCGACGGCGGGGACGAGATGACCTCCACCAGCAAGTACCCCTTCTATGTGGAGTTGGACAGCACCGACGGGCTGATGATGGGCCAGCACGTCTACATCGAGCCTTACACCGGCGAGGAGGAGGCCGAGGAACCCGCCGGACCCATGCTCCCGGAGTACTACATCGCCTACGAGGAGGACGGCTCCGCCTACGTCTGGGCGGACAACGGCAAGGGCAGGCTGGAAAAGCGGGCCGTGGACCTGGGCCAGTACGACGAGATGGGCGGCCGCTATGAGATCGTGAGCGGTCTGGCCCTGACGGACTACATCGCCTTCCCCGCGGAGGAACTGGCGGAGGGCCAGTCCACGGAGAAGTACGACCCCGCCGCGGCGGCGGAGGAGAACGCCATGGACGACATGGTATCGCCGGAATTCGAGTATTGACAGGAGGCAGCCATGCTTCTTGAGATGAACAATATATGCAAGGAATATCCCCAGGGCCGCGAGGTGGTGAAGATCCTCAAAAACGTGGACCTCGCCATCGACCAGGGGGATTACCTTGCCATCATGGGCCCCTCCGGCTCCGGCAAGACCACGCTGATGAACATCATCGGCTGCCTGGACGTGGCCACCAGCGGCACCTACCGCCTGGACGGGGAGGACATCTCCCGGGCCTCGGAGAACCGGCTGGCGGACGTGCGTAACTCCACGCTGGGCTTCGTGTTCCAGAGCTTCTACCTGCTGCCGAAGATGACGGCCCGGGAGAACGTGGCGCTGCCGCTGCTGTACGCGGGGGTGAAAAAGCGCGCCCGTCTGCGCCGGGCGGCCGAGGCGCTGCGGATGGTGGGGCTGGGCGACCGGATCGACTTCATGCCCAATCAGCTCTCCGGCGGCCAGCAGCAGCGGGTCGCCATCGCCCGGGCCATGATCAACGAACCCAAACTCCTGCTGGCCGACGAGCCCACCGGCGCGCTGGACAGTGCCTCCGGCCATCAGGTGATGGACCTTTTCGACGAATTGAACGACAAGGGCACCACCATCGTGCTGATCACCCATGAGCCGGCGGTGGGCCAGCGGGCGCGGCGTCTGCGCCGCATCCTGGACGGCCGGCTCCTGGCCGAGGGGGAAGGAGGCGTCGGCGATGCCTGGTAAACACAGCGCCCCGGAAAAGCCCAAGAGCGGCAAGGGAAAGAAGATCGTCGCCATCACGCTGGCCTGCGCCCTGGTTCTGGGCGGCGCCGGCGTGGGCGGATACTACTATCTGCACGACCGTACCGGGAAGGACGTGGACGTTTTCCCGGTGAATATGCTGGGCAGCTCGGACAGCTGGTACGACCGGGTGAACACCGGCGGCCAGGTCCGGGTGGATAAGATGCAGGCGGTGTACCTCACCTCCACCCAGACGGTGACGGAGGTGTACGTCCAGGAGGGCCAGCAGGTCAAGGTGGGCGACCCCCTCCTGGCCTTCGACACCACCCTTGACGAGGTGGAACTGACCCGCAAGCAGATCGCCATCGACCAGCTGGACCTGGACCTGCAAGAGGCTCGGGAGCAGCTGGAGGAGATCAACACCTATAAAGTCGGCTCCCCCGGCGGTGGCTTCTCCATCCCCGACACCCCCGCCCCCACCGCCGAGCCGCAGCCCACCACCATCCCCCTGTTCCAGGGCGGCGAGGGCACGCTGGAGGACCCCTATGTATATCTGTGGGCGGAGGATATGCCCCTGAGCGACTTCACGGTGGAGCAGCTCCTGCTGCTGGCCCAGCCCTCCCCCTCCCCCTCGCCCAGCCAGGACCCGGAGGCGTCCCAGGAACCGGAGGCGTCCGAAGAGCCAGGGCCCGGCGGCGAGACTGCCGAGGTCCCCGCTCCCGGCGCGCTGACCCCCGTGGGCGCCGGCCAGACCTGGGCCGTGGGCGGCCTGATCTCCCTGGCCCGGCCGGGCAGCGGGCGGATGCTGCTGGACAGCGCCGACCCCGCCGAACCGCCCCTGCCCTCGGATACGCCGACCCCCACTTCCACGGAGGAACCGACCGCAACAGACACGCCATCCTCCACTGACACCCCAGAACCGGAGGATACAGCGACCCCCGCCCCCACACCCGTACCCTATGGGCAGATGTCCGGGGACGAGATCATGGCCATGTTCACCGCGCTGAAGGACGACGCCCCGGCCCTGAAGGCCCTCTACGAGGGGCTGACCGAGGCGGAAAAGCAGGCCATCGTGGGCAAGATCAGCGCCGAGCAGCGCCAGCAGCTGCTGGACTGGTTCAAGGCGGCGGGCGTGGAGTCCCCGGCCCTGCCCGACACCCCCGCCGAGGCCACCCAGACCCCGGCCGCCCAGGCCACGGAAAAGCCGGCGGACGCCACCGAGGCGCCCAAGTCCACGGAGGAGCCCGAGGCCACCAGCACCCCGGAAGCGACCCCCACCCCCAGCGCAGCCCCCACCGGCGCCAGCTATTACATGGTCTTTGAGATACGGGCCAACGACTCCATGCAGGGGGACATCCTGCGGGCCTTTGAGATCCAATTCATCCTCTCCGGCAAGGAGTGGCAGCAGTACTGGAGTTTCGTGGTGCTGGACCCCATGTACCAGCCCCAGACGAACTGGGTCCCGGAGGAGCCGGACTTCGGCGGCGGGTCCTGGTTCGACTCCAGCCAGTACTACTCCGCCTCGGAGATCGAGCGGATGCGCCGGGACGCCGAGGCCCGCATCCGGGACCTGACGCTCCAGCTGCGTATGGCGGAGCAGGAATTGAAGTCCGTGCAGTACGAACTTTCCAACGGCGAGGTGCTTTGCACCACGGACGGCGTGGTAAAGACCGTCCTGGACCCCGACGTGGCGCTGGAGTCCAACGAGGCGGTGGTGCTGGTGTCCGGCGGCGGCGGGTACTATGTGGACGCCTTCATGAGCGAGTTCGATATGCAGAACCTCCATGTGGGCGACACGGTGACCGTGGAGAACTACATGGCCGGCGAGGAAGTGGACGGCGTCATCACCGAGATATCCCAGTACCCGTACACCGACGACGACTATATCGACTATTACACCAACAGCGCCAACGGCAACACCTCCAAATACCCCTTCACCGTGGCCATCGACGAGAGCGCGAACCTGCGGGAGTACTACTATGTGAACGTCTACTTCTCCGCCACCGGGGCCGCCCAGGAGGAGGCCGGAGACAGCTTCTATCTGGAGAACGCCTTCATCCGCACCGAGGGCAGCCGCAGCTATGTCTATGCGGCGGGGGCGGACGGCCTGCTGGAAAAACGCTACGTCACCACTGGCAAGAGCCGCTACGGCTACGCCACCGAGATCACCGGCGGTCTGGACATAGAGACGGACTACATCGCGTTCCCCTACGGCCGGAGCGTGAAGGCCGGGGCCAAGGCGGTCTTCAAAGAGGACCCCAGCAGCCTGTGGAACGGCTATTAAGGAGGCGGTCGTATGTTTGAGAACATTTCTCTTGCGTTCCAGGGCATCTGGGGCCATAAGATGCGCTCGTTCCTGACCATGCTGGGCATCATCATCGGCATCGCCTCCATCATCACCATCGTGTCCACCATCAAGGGCACCAACGACCAGATCAAGGAGAGCCTGATCGGCGCGGGGACCAACGCGGTCACCGTGCAGCTGAGCCAGAACAACAACGTCTACAACCTCTCCTGGCAGGCGCCGCCGGAGGGCGTCGCGCCCATCGGCGAGGACACCCGCCAGCAGCTGGCGGAGTTGGAGAACGTCCGGTCCGTGAGCCTTTTCACCTACCGGCAGGTGGACAGCTACGACAGCGCCGTCTGCTACGGCAACGCCGCCTATTCTGGCGAGCTTTACGGCGTGGATCAGTACTATTTCGGCGCCAACGGCTTCCGGCTCCGCAACGGCCGGAGTTTCGTGGAGGAGGACTTCACCCGCTTCCGCAAGGTGGCCATCCTGGACGCCGGCGCCTGCTCCACCCTGTTCGGCAGCGCCGACCCGGTGGGGCAGGTGCTGGAGATCAAGGGCGAACCGTTCACCATCGTGGGCGTAGTGTCCCGGGCCGCCTCCAGCGACTTCGTCATCGAGAGCTACCGGGACTATCAGATGTATGCCGACCAGTCCGGCGGCAAGGTGTTCATCCCCCTGGCGGACTGGCCCATCGCCTATCGGTTCGACGAGCCGCAGGGCGTGGTCCTCAAGGCCGCCAGCACCGACGACATGACCCGCATCGGCCAGCAGGCCGAGGACCTGCTAACCGCCAGCCAGATCAGCGCGGACGCGGCCAACAGCGGCTTTTCCTACCAGAGCGACGACCTGATGGACCAGGCCGCCCAGCTGCAAAAGATGTCCAACGCCACCAACAACCAGCTTCTTTGGATCGCGGGCATCTCGCTGCTGGTGGGCGGCATCGGCGTGATGAACATCATGCTGGTGACGGTCACGGAGCGGACCCGGGAGATCGGCTTGAAAAAGGCCATCGGCGCCCGCAAGCGCCGCATCCTCTGGCAGTTTCTGACCGAGGCCGCCGCCCTGACCAGCATCGGCGGCATCCTGGGGGTGGCCGCCGGCGTGGGCCTGAGCGGATTCATCGCCTCCGCCATGGGCACGCCCAGCGCGGTGAGCTATCCGGCCATCGCGGTGGCGGTGCTGTTCTCCATGCTGATCGGCGTGATCTTCGGCATGATCCCCGCCATCAAGGCGGCCAATCTGAACCCCATCGACGCCTTGCGGCGGGAGTGATGGGGCCGAAAAAACGGCGTTCATGCGTCCAGATGCGTCATTGGTGCATTTCGCTTGACATGGGTGAAGAAAAGTGATATGCCTGCCTTATCACAAAAAGGAGGTTTTTCCCCATGAAAAAGCTGACATCCCTTATCCTTAGCCTGCTCCTGCTCTTCAGCGTATCCGCCACTGCCTTCGCCGCCGACCAGCTGGAGGAGCCCCCCTTCACCCAGGACCAGTTCGAGCAGATCAACGACACCCGCTCCGTCCTGGAGAAGTACGGCTCCCTGCGTATCGACGAGCAGACCATGACCGCCGCCGGCGACCCCTTCGGCTTCGCCCACTACCAGTTCTCCCTGGATGACCAGGGCCGTGTGCATTCCAACGTCCATATGCACGAGGGCGACATCGACATCTACGCCAACTTCTCTGTGGCCGACGATATGCCCGGCAGCCTCTTCTGGAGCGGCAACAACGGCCAGATCCTCTATTGTATGCCCTCCTGGGACTATGAGGCCTTCGCGCTGGACCCCCTGGGCCTGGAGCAGCAGGCTGACCAGTCCGTTCTCGCTTACGGCGTGAGCAACGGCGCGCTGATCATGGTGGTCTCCGCCACCGAGGGCACCGACCGCACCGTCACCGATATGTACGCCGAGGCGGAGAGCGGCCTGATCACCAACAGCAACGCCGTGACCTACGTTGGGGACACCGAGGAGGAGAGCGAGTGCGCCCATCGGGTGTACCAGTACGGTATGCCCTATGAGCCGGAGTTCGACGAGGCGGTCAGCGAGGGCGGCGCGGCCAGCTTCTGCGCCCTCACCCTGGTCATCAACCCCGGCCAGGCCAACGAGGAGACCCAGGTACATAACGTGGCCCTCGGCTTGGAGGTGCAGTTCAAGTCGAACGACGATTACGCCATCTACACCGACGAGGCCATGACCCAGCCCGCCGACTACATCGACACCAGCGCGGAGAGCGCCACCTACTACGTCTCTGTCGGCTGATCCATCTGCATACAGCAAGGCCCGGCCTGCATCCCGCAGGCCGGGCCGTTTTTTGTTTTTCTCACCGCTGTTCCCTGTCCAGCAGCGCCTGGATATAGGCCTCCGCCCTCTCCCGGTCCCGGGCGCTCAACTGCTCCCAGCGGGCCAGATGCTCCCGCTGCTCCGCCGTGAGGCCAACGGGGCCGGCCTCGTCAGAGAAAAACTGCTCCAGCGTGATCCCGAATCCGTCGCAGATGCGGCACAGCGTTGGCACGGCGGGACAGTACGCCTTGCGAAGGAGCGTGTTCAGCGTGGAATAGGTGATGCCGCTCTCCTTCGCCAGCCGGTAGTACGACCAGCCGCGGGTCTGGCAGAGCTGTTTTATCCGCCCGATCACATCCGGCTCCTGCATACGCCGTCCTCCCTCTCCTTTGGATACCTCTATTGTACCCATAAGGACGGGATCACGTTAGAGTAATAAATACGTCATAATTATGATTGATTTTATAACGGAATAATGTTATACTCTGCCTGTCGGGCGGCACCCTTAAAAAACGACAGGAGGCGTGATCCCATGGCGATGATCAAGTGTCCGGAATGTGGGCGGGACGTATCCGACCGGGCGGAGAAGTGCATCCACTGCGGTTACCCGCTGGGCGGAGCGGCCGGCGCGCCCCAGACAGCGGGCGGCACACTGGTGGTCTACGGCTATACCGGGTTTTTCCTGGTCAAGCCGAAATTGAAGCTGTATCTGAACGGGGCATATATCGGCGAAGTCTCCCATCAGGCAAAGACGAAGGAGATCCCCCTCACCGGGCCGTCGGCCGTGGAGATCAAGTGCGGCATCCGCTCAACGTCGGTAAGGCTGTTTCCCGACAAGCACAATGAGGTCTACACCCAATTCGACAGGACGACTGGCAGTATCATTGCCGAATTGAGGACGCATTAAGGCAGGAGGGATCCTATCATGGCTCTGATCCGATGCCCGGAATGCGGGCAGGAAGTATCCGATAAAGCGGCGAAGTGTATCCACTGTGGATACCCGCTGGGACAAACGGCCGCCGCCCCCGACAGGCCGGAAGCCGCTGGCACGAAAAGCCGGATCGATCTGGACGATCCTGGTTACGCTCCCTCTTCC
Source organism: uncultured Oscillospiraceae bacterium (assembly GCA_947630645.1). Lineage (GTDB taxonomy): Bacteria > Bacillota > Clostridia > Oscillospirales > Oscillospiraceae > CAJOIG01. The sequence continues at coordinate 9,135 of CANRIF010000037.1, forward strand.
CCCGGTCAGGTCACCGTTCAAGACCACAAGGCGAAGGCCCTGTGGGTGATATTGGGGACCGTTGCTGTGATCGTCGGCGTGGTCGCTTTCGTCCTGATCAATACGAGCAAAGAGAAAAGCAGTGGGACCGTCACGCTTGACCCCAATAGAACAAGGGAACCGTGTACGCTATACGGTGAAGCGAGGGTTTTTGGTTCACAGCACGATACGTCTATTTGTTACCCTGACGGGGATGGCTATTATCATGTTCTATTCGGGCATCACCACCACAAATAGATCGTGTCCGGCTTAGGAGAGAGTTAGAAATTTGGGAGGCGTGATCCCATGGCGATGATCAAATGTCCGGAATGTGGGCGGGACGTATCCGACCGGGCGGAGAAGTGCATCCATTGCGGTTATCCGCTGGGCGGAGCGGCGAGACAGGATGGCCCGGCAGGGGCTGTTATGGACGATAACGGTTCGGCCGCTGCTGTGCCGGCCAAGAACAACATTTTGAGAAGCATCATCGGTCTCGTTATCATAGCTGTGATATCCTATGCCCTCTATTACGGCGTCACTTCGTTTACACCTTCCTATTATGTAGCAAAGTTTCCTGGTCACAGCGCGGCAAGCGTTATGGTAGATGGATATATGCATAAAAGCAGATCTTGTTGTCAAAAGGTAGCAGACACTTTTGGCGCGGAAGTGATCCGTATAAAGCCAAACCAGACCGCCGGTACAAACAGCTTCGGTCAAGCGGTCCAATATAACGATCGTTTCTATTACTGTCCCTTATGCTGTGATTGACGATAAAGAAAGGCAGCACAGAGAGCATTTTTCTCTGTGCTGCCTTTTTCTCTTATCCCAGCGTCTCTTTGAACCACTGGAAGATGCGCCGGCCGTCGGCGGCGGCGGGCCGGGCGAAGGCGAAGGCGATCCGCTCCGGGTGGAACTGCACCCCCAGCACGGGCATGCTCTCATGCTCCGCCGCCTCTATCACCCCGTCCGGCGCCTCAGCCGTGGCGGTGAGTCCCTTTCCCATGGCCCCCAGGCCCTGGTGGTGGGCGCTGTTGACCACAGCCTCCGGGCCGTACAGCCGGTGCAGCAGCGTCCCGGGCCGGAAGCGGACGGCGTGGAGGCTGTCGGCCCGGTCGTGGGCCATGTGGTCCCCGGCGGTGGGCAGGTCCTGGATCAGGTCCCCGCCGAAGTACACGTTGATCACCTGATGGCCCCGGCAGATGCCCAGCACCGGGCGCTCTGCCCGGACGAAGGCGTCCAGCGCCGCCAGCTGTATCTCGTCCAGGGGCCGGTCGATGTCCCGGGAGCCCCGGTCCGGCTGGCCGAACAGGGCCGGATCCATGTCCCCGCCCCCCGGCAGCAGCAGCCCGTCGCAGGCCGCGGCCGTCTGTACGTCCAGCGTCACCACCGGCGCCAGGTCCATGGCTTGCAGCGCGGCGACGTAATTTTTCACGCCTTTCTCATAGCCCGGTATGGCGACAGTCCTCATGGCGCCCACCTCACACATCCAGCCTCACCAGGTCCTCCGCCGTCTCCCGCCGGACGATGATCCGGCTCTCCCCGCCCCGCAGGGCAACGATGGGCGGCCGGGGCACCCGGTTATAATTGGAGGCCATGGAGTAGTTGTACGCCCCGGTGACCAGCACGGCCAAGGTATCCCCGGCCCGGGGCGCCTGCAAGGGCACGTCCTCCCCCACCAGGTCGCCGCTCTCGCAGCACCGCCCGGCGATGGTGACCCGCCGGTCCGCCGGATCGCCCGCCCGGTCGGCGATCACCGCGCTGTGGCGGGCGCCGTACAGGGCGTAACGGGGGTTGTCGCCCATGCCCCCGTCTACGGCCGCGAAGGTGCTGCCGCCGGGGACGGACTTGACGTTCTGCACCGTGTAGAGCGTGACGCCCGCGGCGCCCACGATGCCCCGGCCCGGCTCCATCAGCACGGCGGGGGCGGGGTAGTCCAGTTCCCGGCACCGGGCGTCCAGCCGCTCCGCCGTCCGGCGGAGCATCTCTTCGCAGTCGGGGACCGGCTCGTCCTCGGTGTACGGCACCGCGAACCCGCCGCCCAGGTCCAGCACCCCGACGGTGTAGCCCAGCTCCCGGCGCACCTGGTCCAGGAACGAGAGCATCACGTCCACCTCCAGGTGGAAGGGCGATGCGTCGAATATCTGGGAGCCTATGTGGCAGTGAAAGCCCGCCAGGTCCATGTGCTTCATCCCCAGAGCCGTCCGGGTGGCGGCCAGGGCCTGCCCGGTGGGGATGGGCACACCGAATTTCACGTCCACCACCCCGGTGTTCACCGCGGCGAAGGTGTGGGGGTCGATGCCGGGCGTCACCCGCAGCAGCACCCGGGGCCGGGCGTGGAGCGCGGCGGCGACGGCGTCGATGCGCGCCAGCTCCTCCTCCCCGTCCGCGGCGATGAGGCCCACGCCGCTGGCGATGGCGCAGCGCAGCTCCGCCTCGGTCTTGGCGTTGCCGTGAAAGCAGATGTCCGCAGCCGGGACGCCGGCGGCCAGGGCGGTGTATATCTCCCCGGCGGACACCGCGTCCAGCCCCAGCCCCTCCTCATGGGCCCAGGCGCACAGCGCCTTGCAGCACAGGGCCTTGCTGGCGTAATAGGGCCGGCTCCCGGCGGGGAAGGCCTGGGCCATCACGTCCCGGTAAAGGCGCATCCGCTCCCGGACCATATCCTCGTCCAGCACATAGAGCGGCGTGCCGTATTCCCCGGCCAGGGCCACGGCGTCCACGCCGCCCACGGCCAGATGGCCGGCGGCGTTCACGGTGAGATTTTGCTGGTGCAGCATGGAAGACCTCCGTTTCCATAGACAAAAAGGCATCGGTCATGTTACAATATATGGCAGTACCGATTATATTACAGCGCATCGGACCGCAATGCAAGTATTTTCGACGGAGGCGGAGCATGAACACACCCAAACAGATCGCGGAGAACTATATCGACACCGGCGCGGCCAAGGCGGAGCAGCCCAAGGGCCGGATGTTCCTGCTGGCGGTGCTGGCGGGGATGTTCATCGCCCTGGCGGGGGTGGCGGCCAGCATTGGCACCGCCCTGGCGGGGAAGCTGGCGGGGGCGTGCATCTTCCCCACCGGCCTGGCCATGGTGATCGTGGCCGGGAGCGAGCTGTTCACCGGCAACAGCCTGATGGTCATCCCCCTGCTGGAAAAGCGCATCACGGCGGGGAAGATGCTCGCCGCCTGGGCGGTGGTGTACCTGGGCAACATGGCCGGCGGGGTGCTGACGGCAGCGCTGGCGGTGGTCAGCGGCGCCCTGGACGGCTGCGCCGAGGCGGTGGTGTCCACGGCGGTGACCAAGTGTTCCCTGTCCTTCGGCGCGGCCTTCGCCCGGGGGGTGCTGTGCAACATCCTGGTGTGTACGGCGGTGTGGATGACCATGGCGGCCAAGGACGTGACCGGGAAGATCGCGGGGCTGTACCTGCCGGTGATGGCCTTCGTGCTGTGCGGGTTTGAACACTCCATCGCCAATATGTTCTACGTTCCGGCGGGGCTGTTCACCCTGCTGCGCCTGGGCGAGGCCGGGGCCGTGAGCTGGGGCGGGTTCTTCCTGAAGAACCTGCTGCCGGTGACCCTGGGGAACATCGTGGGCGGCGCGGGCCTGGGCGTGGTGCTGCATACCATATATCTCCCCTCCCGCCGCAGCGCGTAAAATACTCCCAGTCAAAACCTCCGGCGAAGCCGGAGGCTTGAATAGGCCCTAGAAGGGCCGGCCGTGTAAGATAAAGTGTGTAAGTTACCAGGAACGTAACTTATGCACTTTATTTTTGCGATAGGGTGCGGTAAATTAGAAAGGAAAATAAAGGAATGGACGAACGAACAATGGGAAGAAGGAAGCAAAACAATCCCCGGGGCGAGGCGATCGCAAAAATGATCCTGGAGGCGTATAAGCCCGGGTGATGTCAAGGATTATGCGCAAAATTAATTTGCAGTCTCTGGCGAGTGAGGTCAGCAGGCAATAGCGGAGGATTCCTCCATGGCCTCCAGGTGCTTCATGTTCATGTATTTTTTATTGCCCCACTGGGTGCCGGCTACATGGCGCAGGCGGGCACAGACCAGCATGAGGGCGGAGTTCCCATCCGGGAAGCAGCCAACCACTCTCGTCCTCCGGCGGATCTCGCGGTTGAGCCGCTCCAGAACGTTGTTCGTTCGGATGCGCGCCCAATGCTCGGAGGGGAAGTCAGTGTAGGTCAACGTTTCCTCCACGCCGTCCTCGATTTTCTTGGCCGCCTCAGGCAGCCGCATGGCCCGGAGCGTTTCTGCCACCTCTTTCGCCTTCTTCCGGCAGGCGGCCTTGCTCTCCTGGGCGTGGATCGCTTTGAGCATCCTGGCCACCGTTTTCATCTTGCTTCTGGGAACGACAGAGAA
>CANRIF010000038.1 GCA_947630645.1 uncultured Oscillospiraceae bacterium
GGCGAGAACTGGTTCGGCTTCGACGTGGTCATCGCCACCCCCGACATGATGGGCGTGGTGGGCCGTCTCGGTAAGGTGCTGGGCCCCAAGGGCCTGATGCCCTCCCCCAAGGCGGGCACCGTCACCCCCAACCTGACCCAGGCCATCCATGAGGTCAAGGCCGGTAAGATCGAGTACCGCCTGGACAAGACCAACATCATCCACTGCCCCATCGGCAAGGTGAGCTTCGGCCCGGAGAAGCTGCAGGAGAACTATGACGCGCTGATCGGCGCCATCGTGAAGGCCAAGCCGGCCTCCGCCAAGGGCCAGTACATCCGCAGCTGCGTCACCGCCTCCACCATGGGCCCCGGCATCAAGGTCAACGCACAAAAAGCGATGTAAAGACCCTTTATCGGAAAGAAAACACCAGCCGTCCGTTTTGGACGGCTGGTGTTTTCTGTTCCGGTGTGCGGGGACAACCCCTCCGCCTCGCTCCGCTCGGCACCTCCCCTTGCACAGGGGAGGCATATCCATCGCCGCAGGCGATACACTATCGAACGGCCCCCTTGTGCAAAGGGGGCTGGCTCCGGCGTCAGCCGGAGACTGAGGGATTGTGCTGTCTGCGAGGCTTACCCCGTTGCCTCGCCGAAGGTCACCGAGACGGTGATGCTCTCCCCGCCGCGGCTGACGGTGAGGGTGGCGGCGTCCCCGGCGCGGTAGCCCTGGCGCACGGCGGTGACCAGCGCGTCCGCCCCGGTGATGGGCGTCTCGTCCACGGCGGTGATCACGTCCCCGGGGAGCAGCCCCGCCTCCGCCGCGGCGCTGTCCGGCTCCACGGCCCGGATGTAGGCCCCGGTGGGCAGGCCGAAGTACCGGGACACGGAGGGGGTCACGGTGTCCAGCACCAGGCCCAGGTAGGCCTTGCCGGAGACGTAGCCCTTGGTGATGAGCTGGTTGGCGATGTCGGCGGCGTCGGAGATGGGGATAGCGAAGCCCAGGCCCTCCACGCCGCTGGCGGCGTACTTGGCGGTGGCCACGCCCACCACCTGCCCGTAGACGTTGTACACCGGGCCGCCGGAGTTGCCCTCGTTCACCGGCGCGTCGAACTGGAACATATTGGACAGGGTGTTCTCCGCCACGGTGATGCGCCGGTCCCGGGCGGAGACGACCCCCCGGGTCATGGTGCAGGGCAGCGCCCCCAGGGGGTTGCCCACGGCGTAGACCCGCTGGCCCACGGTGAGGGCCTCCGAGTCGCCAAGGGTGGCGGCGGGCAGATCCTGGGCCTCGATCTTCAGCACGGCCAGGTCGCTCTCCGGCTCCGCGCCCACGATCTGGGCGTCATACCGCTGGCCGGTGAAGCTGTCCACGGCGATGGGCCAGCCCCGAAGCACGCCGGTCTGGATGATGTGGTAATTGGTGAGGATATAGCCGTCATCGCTGATGATGATGCCGGAGCCGCTCAGGCTCCCGCCCTGGGCGCCGGCGGCGGCCACGCCCACCACCTGGCCGCAGGCCATGGCGTAGATATCCTCGCCGGACATGGGCTGGGCGCCCTCCGGCACGGGGGCGGTGGCCAGGGGTCCGGCCAGGTCGCTGTCCTCCGGCGCCTCGGCGTAGAGGGCGGCGTCCCTGGTCTGGTCGGCGGCCCTGGCCCGCTGGCGGTCCCGGGTGAGCAGGTACAGCCCGCCGACGCCCAGCACCCCCGCCACGAATACGCACACCATGCACAGCGCCAGCGTCCCCTTCAGGCCGATCTGGCCCCGGTGGCCGGGGGAGCCGTCCGGCCCGGCGTAATAGCGGGAGGGGTTGTAGCCATAGTGAGGCCCGCCCTCCCGGGGGGCGGAGCGGTAATAGGCGTCGCTGTACGCCGACCGCTCCTGCTCCGGGCGGACGATATGATATTCCGTTTCCTCCCGGTCCAGCGGCCGGTCGTCCGGCTTCCCGTTCAAGGCGCGCCTCCCACGATCGTTCTGTCTCGTGGATACTATAAACTATTTCCGCGCCCGAAATGTTAACAGATTGAAAAATACCGCGCCGGGTCAGCTTTTCCGCAGCCGCGCGGTGAACGCCGCGGCGGCGGCCAGCAGTGCCAGGGCCGCGTATCCCGCCACCCAGGCCAGGTCCGCCCAGACCGGGTCCCCCGCCAGGGCCGCCCGCTGGGCCTGGACCGCGTGCAGGAAGGGCAGCGCCCGGGCCAGGGACAGAAACCAGCCGCCCACCAGCTCCACGTCGAACCACGCGCCGGACAGCCACGCCGTCAGGTTGGTCAGCAGCGCCCCGCACAGCCCGCCCACCTGCCGGTCGGTGAACACCGTGCCGCACAAAAGCCCCAGCCCGATGAAGAAAAGGCCCGTGGGCAGCCCCGCCAGCACTGCCCGCCATACGCCCGCGGCCGGCAGGCCCAGCCCCATGGCCGCGAGATAGCACGCCCCGCTCTGTACAAGGCCCATGGGGACGAGGGGCAGGGCGTAGCCCAGGATGTAGTCCGCGCCGGTCAGGGGCGTGGTGTACAGCCGCCGGAGGAAGCTGCCCGTCCGGTCCCGGGCGATAAGGGCGGCGGAAAAGAGCGTGAGGAACGACTGGCCGAACACCGCGATCCCCGGCGTGAGCCTCTCCAGCGCGAACAGCGGCACCGGCACGTTTTTCTGGATGGCGGTCATCAGACCCAGCAGCACCAGCGGGAACCCCAGCCCGAAAAGGGCGGTGAGCGGGTCCCGCAATATCTCCTTCGCCGTCCGGCCGCACAGCGTCTCCAGTTTCATCCCGCGCCCGCCTCCTTCACGATGGCCACAAAGGCGTCCTCGAACTTGTCCGTCCCGGCCCGGTCCCTGATCTGGGCCGGCGTCCCGTCGCACAAAAGCCGCCCGCCCGCCATGATGCCCACCCGCTGGGCCAGAGCCTCGGCCTCCTCCATATAATGCGTGGTCAGGATCACCGTCACCCCCTCCAGGGCGCGTATCACGTCCCACAGGGCGGCCCGGGCCAGCACGTCCAGCCCCAGAGTCGGCTCGTCCAGGAAGAGGACCTGCGGCCGGGACACCAGCGCCATCGCGATGGAGAGGCGCCTCTGCCAGCCCCCGGAGAGGGTCCTGGCCCGCCGGGACAGCACCGGCCCCAGCCCCAGGGACCCCGCCAGCTCCTCCGTCCGGCGGGCCGCTTCCGCCCGGGACAGGCCGTGGACCCCCGCCATGAACAGCAGGTTCTCCCGGGCCGTCAGGTTCATGGCCACCGCCGTCTCCTGGGGCGAGAGGCCGATGCGCGCCTTCACCGCGCCCGGCTCATGGACCACGCTCTTGCCGCACACCAGCGCGTCCCCGGCCGTGGGCCGGGTCAGGCAGGAGAGCATCCGCACGGTGGTGGTCTTGCCCGCGCCGTTGACGCCCAGCAGGGCGAACAGCTCCCCCGCCGGGACGGTGAGCGTCAGGCCGTCCACCGCCGTGACGGGCCCGTACCGCTTGGTAAGCCCCGTCATCCGCACGCCGTCCATCATCGTCTCTCGCCCTCGCCCGTGAACCGGGCCCGCAGGCCCTGATACACGTCCGTGAGCATATCGCTCACCAGCGCCTCGTCCCAGTCTGCATACCCCGTGGCCAGCGTGGCCGCCGCCCCGTGGACGAACAGCCACATCTCCAGGTGGAACTGCCACGCCGCGTCCTCCGAAAGCCCCGTGCCGGCCATGATCATGCGGATGACCCCGGTGTTCTCCGCCCGGTCGTCCGCGGGCGCCTCGCCCGCCCGGTCCCGCATGAACAGCCACCGGAACAGGGCCGGCTCCTCCCGGGCAAAGGCAATGTACGCCATGCCCACGGCCTTGTAGGGGGGCAACTTGCCCCCCTGGACCGCCGCCCGCTGCCGGGCCAGCCACAGCCCGTTCGCCGCCGCCAGCACGTCCGCCGCCAGCCCGGCCATGTCCGCGTAATTGGAGAACACCGGCTGGGTGGAGCAGCCCAGCTTCGCCGCCACCGCCCGGGCGTTCAACGCCCCCGGCCCGCCCCAGCGGACCAGTTCCAGCCCGGCCTGCACGATCTGCTCCCGGGTCACCTTCGTCCTCGGCGCCATAAGACCGCCTCCTTTAATAACATTTGTTATATATCGTTTGTTATTATACACGCCCGCCCCGCTCTTGTCAAGGGTGTATTTTTTCGGCGCGTTGTGCTATAATGAGCAGCGCGCGGACACAGAATGGCAATAAATTGTTTACAGATTTCTGTGGAAATCGTGTCCCCGGTGGGATACATTATACTCACCAGAGCATCCAAGGAGGAACGGACCGTGAACGACCAAAACGAGAACGAGACTAGCTACGCCGTCCAGGACGCCGCCAGCCACTATGAGGCCAGCGCCGGCTATGCCCCGGGCGGTCACGACGCCCCCCGGACCCCGTCCCGGCCCCCCAAGCGGGGCATGAGCGCGGGCGCGGTGATCGCGGTGTGCCTGGTGTGCGCGCTGCTGGCGGCGGCGCTGGGCGCGGGCGGGACCTGGTTTTTCCTGAGCGGCGGCTTCGGCGGCGACGCGCTGTCGGCCACCGCCACCGCCACGCCCGCACCCTCCCTTGCGCCGGCGCAGCAGGACGCGGCGGTCCAGACCGCCGCCGTCGAGGCGCCCCAGGGGGAGCGGATATATGAGCTGGCGAAAAAGCAGGTGGTGGGCGTCACCACGGAGATCACCTACGCCAACTATTTCGGCCAGATCAGCTCCGCCAGCGTGTCCGGCACCGGCTTTATCATCAGCGACGACGGCTATATCCTGACCAATAACCATGTCATCGAGGACGCCCGCAAGGGCGGCTACGAGGTGTCTGTGCTGCTCTATGACGGCACGGCCTATACCGCCCAGATCGTGGGCTACGACACGGCCAACGACATCGCCGTTTTGAAGATCGATGCCGATGGCCTGGAGCCTGTGACCATGGGCAGCGCGGAGGACATCGTGGTGGGCCGGGAGATCTACCCCGTGGGCAACCCCCTGGGCGAGCTGAACTTCTCCATGTCCACAGGCATCATCTCCGCAACCGACCGGACCATCACCACCGACACGGACAGCGCCCCCATCAATATGTTCCAGATCGACGCGGCGGTGAACGAGGGCAACTCCGGCGGCCCGGTGTACGACGGCGAGGGTGAGGTCATCGGCGTGGTCACCGCCAAGACCAGCCAGTCCGGCACGGAGGGCCTGGGCTTCGCCATCCCCATCGAGGACGCGGCCCATGTGGCGGACCAGATCATGCGCTACGGCTACGTGACCGACCGGGCCACCCTGGGCGTGTCGGGCATCACGGTGACCGAGTCCATGGCCCAGCGGTACGGCATGGTGGTGGGGTCCTATGTGCCCAGCCTGACGCCGGACGGCCCGGCGGCCCAGGCCGGGGTGCAGGAGCAGGACATCATCACCGCCGTGGACGGCAAGCCCGTCACCGGGTTCACGGAGTTGACCGGGATCGTGCGTACCTACGCGGTGGGGGACACCGCGGAACTGACCGTCTGGCGCCGGGGCGAGACGCTGACCATCCCCGTCACCTTCGGGGAGAGCCAGCCGCCCGAGGAGGAGCCGGCTACCCAGCAGCAGACGCCCCAGCAGCAGGTCCCCTATGGCTTCGGGAGCATGGACGATTTCATCCGCCAGTTCTTCGGCTTCGGGTTCTGACGTTGAGAAGCTGGCTGAAATATGCTACAATGGCCGCGCGTACAGCGCGGCCATTACTTTATTTTTAGGCGGTGAGAGGATGGAGGACGTGAGACGGCCGGAGGTACTGGCCCCGGCGGGGGATATGGAAAAGCTGCGGGCGGCGGTGGCCTTCGGGGCGGACGCGGTGTACCTGGCCGGGCCGGGGTACGGGATGCGGGCCGCTGCGGGGTCCTTCGGTCCCGAGGACATGGCCCGGGCGGTGGCGTACTGCCACAGCCGGGGCGTGCGGGTGTATGTGACGGTGAACACCATCCCCACGGACAGCCAGATGGACGCCCTGCCGCCGTACCTGGAGAGCCTGGACGCCGCCGGGGCGGACGGGCTGATCCTCTCCGACCTGGGGGTGCTGGCCCTGGCGAAAAAATACGCGCCCCGGGCCGACATCCACATCAGCACCCAGGCGGGGGTGATGAACGCCGTCACCGCCCGGATGTTCCACGACCTGGGGGCGCGGCGGGTGGTGCTGGCCCGGGAGATGGGCCTGGATGCGATCGCCGAGCTGCGGGCCAGGGTCCCGGCGGACCTGGCGCTGGAGGCGTTCTGCCACGGGGCCATGTGCATCTCCTTCTCCGGCCGGTGCGTGATCTCCGACTATATGGCCGGCCGGGCCGCCAACCAGGGCGCCTGCGCCCAGCCCTGCCGCTGGCGGTACGCACTCATGGAGGAAAAGCGCCCCGGGGAGTACTTCCCCGTGGAGGAGGACGGGAGCGGGACCTATCTCTACAACGCCCGGGACCTGTGCATGATCGACCACGTGCCGGAGCTGCTCGCGGCGGGGGTGTCCAGCCTGAAGATCGAGGGCCGCACCAAGTCCGCCTACTACGCCGCCGTCATCACCCAGGCCTACCGGCAGGCGGTGGACGCGGCCCTGGCGGGCCGGCCGCTGGCCCCGGTGTGGCGGGACGAGGTGTACGCCGTCAGCCACCGGCCCTATGGCACAGGGTTTTACTTCGGCCCGCCGGGGCAGTACACTGACGACGCCCGGTATTTCTCCCGGTACGACGTGGTGGCGGCGGTGGAGAGCTGCGACGGGGCCGGGCACGCGCGGCTGACCCAGCGCAACCGCTTCTTCCCCGGGGACGCGCTGGAGCTTGTGATGCCCGGGCGGGAGCCCGTGGCCTTTATTGCCGGGGAAATACGGGACGGCGAGGGCGCGCCCGTGGCCGCCGCCAGCCACCCCAAGATGGAACTGCGGATGGCCCTGCCCGTCCCTGCTCCGGCCGGGTCCTTCCTGCGGAAGCGCCGGACGGAGGAAAGATCCGGCCACGGGATAGGATAAATCAAATAGAGCGCGCGGGGAAGGTATCCCTGTCCGGCATGATGACGGGAGCATCTCGTCGGTGCCGGCAGGGATACCATCCCCACGCGCTTTATACCTCTTTACCCCTCCCGGCGGACCTGGAAGAGGAAGAATTTCAGATAACTGGAGTCCTCCGCCCCCAGCAGGATGGGGTGGTCCGGCGCCTGGGTGCGGGCCTCCACCTGCCGCAGCCGCACCCGCAGGTTGTTGGCGGCCTGGTGGACCGTCTCGGCCAGCAGCGCCGCATCCACGAACCGGGAGCAGGAGCAGGTGACCAGATACCCCCCGTCCCGCACCAGCTGCAAGCCCCGCAGGTTGATCTGCCGGTAGCCCTTCACCGCGTTTTTCACCGCCCCCCGGCTCTTGGCGAAGGCCGGCGGGTCCAGGATCACCACGTCGAACCGCTCCTTTTTCCGAATGAGTTCCGGCAGCAGCTCGAACACGTCCGCGCACTGGAACGTCACCCGGTCGGCCAGGCCGTTGAGGGCGGCGTTCTCCCGGGCCTGGGCCACCGCCAGCTCCGAGGCGTCCACCCCCAGCACGCTCGCCGCCCCGGCCTGGGCCGCGTTCAGGGCGAAGGAGCCGGTGTGGGTGAAGCAGTCCAGCACCCGGGCGCCCCGGCACAGGGGCCGGATGGCCAGGCGGTTGTACTTCTGGTCCAGGAAAAACCCGGTCTTCTGCCCCTCGGCCACGTCCACCAGATACCGCACGCCGTTCTCCGTGATCTCCACCTTGGTGTCGAAGGGCGCGCCGATGAAGCCCTTGACCCGGGGAAGGCCCTCCCGCTCCCGGACCGGGGCGTCGCTGCGCTCGTATATGCCCCGGATGGGGATGCCGTCCGCCGCCAGGGTCTGGGTGAGCAGGTCCAGGATGGCGTCCTTCATCCGGTCGATGCCTAGGGCCAGGGACTGGACCACCAGCACGTCGGCAAACTTGTCCACCACCAGCCCGGGCAGGAAGTCCGCCTCCCCGAAGATGACTCGGCAGCAGGACGTGTCCACCGTGGTCTTCCGGTATTCCCAGGCGTCCCGGACCCGCTTTTGCAGGAAGGCCCGGTCGATGACGGCGCCCTCCTCCCGGCTCATGACCCGCACGGTGAGCTTGGAGCGGCGGTTGATGAACCCCTGGCAGAGAAAGCGGCCCCTGCTGTCCGCCACGGTGACGATGTCCCCGTCGGCGCAGGCGCCCTCCACGGCGGCGATCTCGTTATCATATATCCATGGCCCGCCGGCCTTCACGGCCCGGCCCTCCCCCTCCTTCAGGGTGACGACGGCATTCGGCATATCACTTCTCCCCCCGCAGCTTCACCAGCCGGTCCCGCAGGACGGCGGCCACCTCGAATTCCAGCATCTGCGCGGCCTTACGCATCTGCTTTTCCAGCTTCTCGATCTCCGCCTTGCGCTCGGCGGAGGTCATTTTTACGCCCGCAGCGGTGACGGCCTCGGCCGCGTCCACCCCGTCGGCGATCTCCATCATGTCCTTCACGTCCTTGATGATGGTCTTGGGCACGATGCCGTGGGCCTGGTTATAGGCGTCCTGCTTGGCCCGGCGGCGCTCCGTCTCCCGGATGCAGGCGTCCATGCTGGGCGTCACCACGTCCGCGTACATGAGGACGGTCCCCTCCGCGTTCCGGGCGGCCCGGCCCACGGTCTGGATGAGGCTGGTCTCGGAGCGGAGAAACCCCTCCTTGTCCGCGTCCAGGATGGCCACCAGGGACACCTCCGGCAGATCCAGGCCCTCCCGCAGCAGGTTGATGCCCACCAGCACGTCGAACCGGCCCAGGCGCATATCCCGGATGATCTCCATCCGCTCGATGGAGCCGATGTTGTGATGCAGGTACCGGCAGCGGATGCCCGCGTCGGTGAGGTACGCCGTCAGGTCCTCCGCCATCTTCACGGTGAGGGTGGTCACCAGGGTGCGCTGGTTTTTCTCCACCCGGGCGTTGATCTCGCCGATCAGGTCGTCGATCTGCCCCTCCACCGGCCGGACCTCGATCCGTGGGTCCAGAAGGCCCGTGGGCCGGATGACCTGCTCGGCCACCTGCCCGGCCCGGCTGCGCTCGTACTCCCCCGGCGTGGCGGACACATAGATGACCTGGTTCAGCCGCCGGGTGAACTCGTCGAATTTCAGCGGCCGGTTGTCGAAGGCGGAGGGCAGGCGGAAGCCGTATTCCACCAGCGTCTCCTTCCGGCTGAAGTCCCCCTTGAACATGGCCCGCACCTGGGGCAGGGTGACGTGGCTCTCGTCCACGAACAGCACGAAGTCCTTGGGGAAGTAGTCCAGCAGCGTCATGGGGGCGCTGCCCGGGGCGCGGCCGGAGATGATGCGGGAGTAGTTCTCGATGCCGGAGCAGTAGCCCAGCTCCTGCATCATCTCGATGTCGTACTCGGTGCGCTGGCGTATCCGCTGGGCCTCCAGAAGCCGGCCGTTCTGCTCGAACCAGGCCACCCGCCCCTCCAGTTCTCGCCGTATCTCGCCGATGGCGGCCTCCATCTTCTCCTTGGGGGTGACGTAGTGGGTGGCGGGCCAGACGGGGATGTTATTGAGGCGGCGCAGCACCGCGCCGGACACGGCGTTGATCTCGCTGATGCGGTCGATCTCGTCGCCGAAGAACTCCACCCGGATGGCGGTGTCCTTCCAGTAGGCCGGCCAGACCTCCACCGTGTCCCCCCGGACCCGGAAACGGTTGCGCTCGAAGGCCACGTCGTTGCGCTCGTAGCGGATGTTCACCAGCTTCATCAGCAGGTCCTCTATTTTGATCTGCGATCCCACCCGCAGGGTCACCATCATGGCGGCGAAGTCGTCCGGCTCGCCCAGGCCGTAGATGCAGCTGACGGAACTTACCACGATCACGTCTCGGCGCTCCAAGAGCGACGCGGTGGCGGAAAGGCGCAGCCGGTCGATCTCGTCGTTGATGGCGGCGTCCTTCTCGATGAAGGTGTCCGTGTGGGGGATGTAGGCCTCCGGCTGGTAATAGTCGTAATAGGAAACGAAGTACTCCACCGCGTTGTCCGGGAAGAACTCCCGGAATTCGGCGCACAGCTGGGCGGCCAGGGTCTTGTTGTGGGCCAGCACCAGGGTGGGCCGCTGGACCCGCTCGATGACCTTGGCCATGGTGTAGGTCTTGCCGGAGCCGGTGACGCCCAGCAGCACCTGCTCGTCGATGCCGTTCTCCAGCCCCGACGCGAGCGCGTCGATGGCCTCGGGCTGGTCCCCGGCTGGCTCGTAGGGCGATACAACTTTGAAGGGGCGGCTGTCCATGGCAAGACCTCCTTGTGTTTGCTGAAAGTCCATTATAACATAGATCTGGCAAAGTACAAGCAAAACGGCCCGACACATTCTGGACGAAGAGGACGGAGCGGGACGGGGGACATGGCGGCGGGGAAAACGTCAGGAGCGCTTGCAAATCCCGGAAGAAAGAGTATAATGAATAAAAGAGCGGGATATGCTAAGCAGGAAGGATACGCGCCGGTGATACCAGAGAAATACAGAGGCGATTTCACTGATTTTGAGCCGCTGACTTTAGAGCCGGAAGAAAAAGAGGCTCTTGCGGGTTTGCGGAGGCTGTCGGATGAGAGCGGCTTTGAGTACGGACAGGCGAAAACGGAGGAGGGCTTCTCCAACGCTTTTACAAGTTTGATTGACAATGGGGTCGAGGTTCCGGAAGAGTTTCTTGATGGTCGGAGTGTAGAATTGTTCCACGCACACACCAATGTGACACCGCTGTCTGGCATGGACTTCAGATTACTCACGAATCCAGGCGTAAATCGAATGACTGTGATCGCCTCAAACGGAGATGTGTTTTCGGTTCGTGTTGGTGACGGCGACCGTCCAACGGCTGGCGAGTTCGACGACGTGATGGAGTGGCTGCGGGATGATGTTGATGTGGGAATGGTCGATTGGCCAGAATACTTCGATTGGACGCCGCAAGAACTAAATTATATGTCCATTAGGGAGCAGGCATTCAGGATCGCAAGGCATTTTAAATGGCATTTGGAAGGAGGAAAACTATGAGCGGCCTATTCAATGAGAATATGACTTATCCCCAGGCTCGGACGATTTTCTTCCAGGCTGTGAAGGGAAAGTCGAAGGATGAAGTAGAAAGGATCAAGGAGGAATACCGGGCTGTCGTTCCTGTTATTACGAAAAAAGAACGGGAAAAGTTCGATGGCTGGATGACCAGCGACACCGAGTAAGAGCCTCAACGACTGAAACCAACATATAAAGCACGATGCAGTTTTGCACCGTGCTTTTTCTGTGCCGTGGCTCCAGAGAGCGCCAGGAGGTCCTCGATCCTCCTCCCCCCGCCTTGCGCTTTCGCGGGCGCCGTGGTATATTGGCCGGGAGAGAGGCAGATGCCTAGCGCGCGAGAACGGCGTTTAAGGAGATATGGACATGGTCTATTACGATAAAGACAGGATCGTGATCCGGGATCTGCGGCAGAGCGATGCCCAAATCATTGCAGATAAAGAGATCGCGCAGGGCTGGGATGCAACGATCGACAAATACGAAATGCGGCTGAAGCATCAAACCGAGGGCAAAGCGATCGCACTGGTCGCCGAATGGAATGGCAATGTTGCCGGATATATCAACGTCTATCCCGATTCCCAGTGGGGCACATTCGCAAATCGGGGCTATGCGGAGATCGTTGACCTCGGCGTTCTGAAGAAATATAGGTGCAGAGGGATCGGCAGCAAACTCATGGATATTGCGGAACAGATCGCATTTTCTTATTCGGATGTGATTTACCTCGGCGTGGGGCTGCATAGCGGATATGGAAGCGCCCAGAGAATGTATGTCAAGCGAGGATACGTTCCGGACGGGAGCGGCGTCTGGTATAAGGATCAGGTCTGTGAGCCATATCATGGCTGCTGTAATGACGATGATCTTGTGTTGTATTTATCGAAACATATAAAGTGATCCCGTTTTTCCAGGGACGCGACATGATATAAATAAAACAAGGCTGCTGGCAGAGCGCAGTTTACGGAGGAGAATGAATATGAGAAGATTTGCGGTTTTGTTATATCCTGATTTTTCTTTGCAGGAGATCACCTGTCTCACATCTGCGTTGACGATCTGGTTTGGAGAGACGATCGACTTTCTTGCGAGCGAGGAAAAAGAATACCGAAGCGAAGAGGGGCTGCGGGTCCTTCCAACAAAAACATATGATGGAGCAAAAATAACAGACTATGATTGTGTGATCCTGCCAGGCACAGTCGACCCGCTGCCCGCGTTGTTTGACGAAAGGTTGATCGCGTTTCTGAAGGGCGGGCGCGATACGGATATCATTTTTGCGGCGATCTCTTCTTCTCCGCTTTTGCTATCCAAAGCAGGCATTTTGAACGGGAAGAAATTCACTTCCGGATACTTTATGCAAATGGCGGATACGTTCCATTTTGTTGAGAAAGAACATTTTTTGCATCAAGGCGTCGTAGAGGACGGCAATGTGATAACGGGCGTCGGAATGTTTTTCCGCGAGTTCGCAGAAGCGGTATTAAAAAGATTTGGTTATGATGTTGGCGCAAACTTTATGCGGGACGATCCGGCAGGATATACAGAGGACGAATTGACATTTTATTGGTCCGAGGAAGAATACAGGGAGTTCTTAGAAGAACTCAAAGCGTATCCCCAACAAGAATAGATAACGACCGGGCGGCAGAAAAGGGCTTTTCCGTTGTCGGCGCGATCCACGATTTTACAGACCCGCGAACCGGAAAAGGGTATATATACGTTCCGATCAGGCGTATCGACTGACTGCACAGGGGCGGCATAAAACAAGGCCGCGGGCAGACGCCCAGCGTGCGAGATCGGATTTTGCAGGAGAAACGCACACCATGCTTTTTATCAAGAACCTAGAAACGCCAAGATTGACCATCCGTTCCTGGCGGAGGTCCGATAAAGACTTTACGCTGTCTCTATGGGGAGACAGGGAGAACGGAAAGTATATGAGCGACCCTGTCCGCGAGAACATGGATGAAGCGTATCTAAAATGTGTCGACGAGATGGAAGACGACCCGGAGGGGTATTATCTGGTCGCGGAATGGAGAGAGGATCATACGCCCGTCGGCACCTGCTGCATATTCCCCGAAAACGGGAATTACGATATCGGGTATTGCATCGCAAAAGACCACTGGAAAGAGGGCCTCGGGACCGAAGTGGTCGACGCGATCATCCGCTGGGTCAAGGCGGAGGGCGGCAAGTCCATCACGGGGGAAGTGGCGGATCTCAATCTCGCGTCGGTCGCGCTTCTCCGCAAATTTGGGTTTTCAGAGGACAGGAAAACGCGCTACAAAAAATGGGGAGAAGAGACCTGGTTTGACGCCCATTCCTATAAGCTGGACTTAGCGTGAGCATCCTATCCTGCACAGCATAAAACAAGGCCGCGGGCAATTGCCCGCGGCCTTGTTTTGGTTTAGGGGAGCGAAGGCCGGTCAGGCCGAGCCGCGCGGTGGGCCGCGCGTGAAGTCAAAAGCCGCAGTACGTCAGGCTTTTGACCTCCTGCCGGCGGGATTCACTTCCGCCGAGCAG
>CANRIF010000039.1 GCA_947630645.1 uncultured Oscillospiraceae bacterium
GCTAGTGTAGCTCAGTCGGTAGAGCAGCTGATTCGTAATCAGCAGGTCGTGTGTTCGAGTCACATCACTAGCTCCAGCAAAAAGCCCGCAGTCCCAAGGACTGCGGGCTCTCTTTATTTCTTGGCGGTGTCGGCGTACCTCCGTCCCGGCACATAGACCGCCGCCAGCAGCCCGGGCAAAAACGCCATGGGCAGCCACGTGGCCACAGGCCCCGGCCCCAGCGCCCACTTTGCCGCGAGACACACCGCCCCGCTGCCCGTCATGGCCAGCAGGCACCATATCCGCACCCCGCGCAGGATGTGGGGCCAGTTCCGGTTGGTGAAGCGCACCCCCGGCACGTTCATTCGCAGGGGGCCGTCGCAGTACATATTGATGCGCCCCACGTCGTGATACCAGGGCAGCCGGGTCAGGGCGAACAGGCAGAAGTACAGCCCGAATCCGGCGCTCAACGCCGTCATCAGCGCCGCCGGGTAATAGGTGAGCCAGTTCCCGGCGTCCGTGATCATCCCATGGACCAGCAGGGCCATCTCCGCCGCCGCCAGCAGCAGGCACAGCCCGTACCGCGCGCCCCATTTCCTCCGGTCCGGGCCGCCCCGGGACGGCTTTTCCCCGGTCAGGTCCAGCACCCGGCGCACCAGCGCGTCCGCCTCGCCGGGGCTCACCGGCTCCGCGCCCTCCAGCCGCCGCCCGGCCAGCAGCTCCGCCGCCGTCGCCCCCAGCGCCTCCGCCAGGGGCGCCAGCAGCGAGATATCCGGCAGACTCACCCCCGTCTCCCACTTGCTCACGGCCTTGTCCGAGACGAAGAGTTTCTCCGCCAGGTCCCGCTGGGTCATGCCCCGCTCCCGGCGGAGCGCGGCGACGAAGGCGCCGAAGGCGGCCTTGTCGATCTGATACATACCATCGCCTCCACCGCCCATCTTAGCCCGGCGGCGGAAAAAACGCAACCGATAGACGGTAGAATCGGCCCCAACAGGCGGGATGGCATAGAATATCCCTTTCCTTCAAGCGATGATATGAGCGTCGATCAGCAGCAGGAGGCATCAGCCTTTCCTGCTGCTGCACTTAGTCTGGCGATTTGCGCTCGCATCGCAGAGGGGTCTTATTTCTCCAATATCTCCTCTACCAGTTCCAGGACGATATTGTTGATCGCAGAGGGGGCTTTCCTGTGAAAAGCCAGATAGATGCCCCACCCAACGCCCTTTTCTCCGATGGACAGCGGCGTCCCTTTGCAGTCCTCCAAAAACATTGCCGGCATGAAGGAGAAGCCGCTGCCGGATGTCGACATCTGGAAAGATGTCGTGATGTTGTTGATATATTGGATCTTTTTGGGGGTTATGCCATTGTTTTTCAACAGTTCCATGCAGTAAGTGTGCAAACTGTGTCCAGGAGGCAGAAGGATCATCGTCTGCCCGTTGAGGTCCTGTGGTTCGATCCACCGCCTGCCGTTATGTTCGTGCGCTTTTTTCAAGATCGGGTCAGACGGTCCTACGACCAAAAAGATCTCCTCCTCCATGAGCTTGACGATCTCGATATCCTCATGCTGCGGCTTTATGCCCACGATGAAGCCCGCCTGGATCTTTCCCTCCAGAAAGGCCGGGAGCATCTCACAGGTGAGCATTTCCGTGACGGTGATCTCCACGTTAGGGTATTTTTGGCCCGCGGCCGCAAGAAAAGGCGCCAGGATGAACCGTCCGCGAAAAGAGGGGATCGCGAAGGTGTATCGCTTATTTCGTCCCAGCTCATACAGGTGGTTGAGCGCCTGATCCCATCTGTCCAGTATCTCGACCGAGGCGTCAATGATGCACTTTCCCGCCTCTGTCGGAACAAGGCCTCTGGAAGAACGCCGAAACAGCGTATAGCCGAGGCGCGCTTCAAATTCCTTTAAAAAGTGGCTGAGGGAAGGCTGTGCGATATACAGCTTTTCCGCCGCTTTCGATATGGTTTTCTCCTGTGCAAGCGTTTTGATGTACAGCAACTCACGAAGCCCCTTTGATGAAAAGACAGACATTTTCTCTCCCTCCAGGCCCATTTGCCGGGCAGATCACAGCACACGTTCCTCCTGTACGACCAGTATATCCCTATTTTCGCACATTTCAATACCGGGGGCAAGTTCAAAATGGTATAGATGTTATCTATATTGGTGATAGCTTTTAAGTAGTCGTTTTTTGCATCGCCGGGATTTATAATGAAATTGCACAATAAAGTGTGCAAAATAATACAAAAATAAGGAGGATCTCACATGAAACTGTCGGCAAAACGTATGATGGCCCTGATGATGGTGATGGCCATCCTGTTCGCGCTGGCTGCCTGCAACAGTTCCAGCGGACAGCAGTCTTCAGGAACAACGACGGCAGATGAAGCGGAAAAGTCCCCTTCCAGCGCGTCGGAGCAGCAGCAAGCCTCTTCCTCGGATTATCCGAGCGACACCGTTACGATCGTCGTGTGCCACAGCGCCGGCGGCGGCACAGATGTTGCCGCGCGTATCCTGGCCCCTTATTTGGCAGAGGAACTGGGCGTGAACGTGGTCGTGGAAAACGTGACCGGCGGAAATGGCATCACCGGGCACTTGGATGTGCTGAACCGGGGCAACGAGGGGTATGCCATCGCCACATCCAACTGCATCAGCTTCATCGTCGCACCTATGATGTACGACGAACCCTATGACGCTGCGAAGGACTTCACAGCGATCTGCGCCACCGGCAACTCTTCCATCTTCCTGGCTGCGGGGCCAGACGCGCCTGCCGATGACCTGGACGGACTGATAGCTTACGCGAAGGAGAACCCCGGCGCCGTCACCATCAGCTGTGCAGGCCTGGGCGACATCTCCGGCATTTCGGCTGCCCGCTCCTTGCGGGCGCTCGGCATCGAATGCACCCTTGTCCCTTATGAAAGCGCCGCGGAATCCGCCTCCGCCTGCGCCGGCGGCCATGTGATGTACGCCGCGTCCACCAACGCAGGTATCGCGGGTTTCGTCGAGGAGGAGACGCTCTCCGTGATCCTTGATCTGACCGGCGGCGTGGACAAGCCTGCCTTTGACGTGCCCTCGATCGTCGATATCACCGGAAACGAGGACGACGCCACCGTATTCTACCGGACGATGGTCGTTCCGGCAAGTACGCCGGATGACATCGTCGATATCCTGCGGAAGGCGTTCATGAACGTGATGTCCAATCCGGATCTTCAGGCGGAATATGAGGCGCTCGGCGACCAGGTCACCGGCGTGATGGACGGCGCCACCATGCAGGCGCAGGTGGAAGCCGACTCCGTCGTGTATGCCGAACTGGTCGAGGAAATGGGCCTGCGCGAGGGCTGAGCAGGTCATCCCATGAAGAACAAACTCATCTTTGATACGAGGAAAAGCCACATAGAGCTTGTATGGGGCCTGCTCACTGTTCTGGCCGGGATCGCCCTCATATACGTCATGCACACGACCGCATGGTCGAGCAAAACATATTCTTCGATCACCCGCAGTCCTGTGCTTATCCCATACACCGCGATATACGGGATGACGATCATGGGTGTGATCCTGTCGGTAAAGAGCATCGTCAAGATCCGCAGGGAGGACCGTGCGGAAAAGAAGGCCGACGCCAAGGTGAACGTTTGGGGGGTCATCCTCGCGCTGCTTTGGGCGCTTTTCGCCATCGTGATGCCCACGGTCGGGTTCACCGTTTCCGGGATCGTGTGTCTGATCGTCTCATTTTGGCTTTGCCAGGCCGATATGCGTAAGCCCACCACTTATATCGCCGCCATTGCGGTCCCTGTGGTGTTCTATGTCATCTTCAGCAAACTCTTGCTCGTCAGGTTCCCGGCCTTTTCTGTGTTCTGACGCATCACTCATAACATAATGCTCTGCGGAAACCGCCCTCCGCAGAATATCACAGGAGGACAGCGGACAGGAAGCCGCTCTTCCGGTCCGCTCCTCCGGCAGCGGGATGATTGGAGGAAAAATGATCAATGCAATGATTGACGGGTTGCAGAGCATGATGACCCTCTACAACATTCTGATGATGGTCGCCGGCACCGCGCTGGGCGTAACATTCGGAGCGATCCCGGGATTGACCGGCGGCATAGCGATCGCCGTGTGTCTGCCGCTGACATTCTACTTGGATGTCTATCCCGCGATGGCACTGTTGATAGGGATCTATGTGGGCGGCTCATTCGGCGGGTCGATCCCCGCCGTTCTGCTGGGCGTTCCAGGCGCTCCCGAAGCCGGCATCACCGTGCTGGACGGCGCGCCCATGTCCAAAAAAGGGCAAAGCGGCAAGGCCCTGCTAACAGCGCTGTACGCCTCTTGCGCGGGGAACTTTCTGAGCGCGCTCATCACGATCGTCATGCTGATGGGCGTATCCAAGATCGCTTTGATGATCGGGCCGGCGGAGTTCGTCGGCATCCTGTTCTTCTCCCTGGTCTTGATCGCCACAGTGGGGTCATCCGGGAACAGTGTCGCCGGTCTTTTGGCGGCCTTTGTCGGACTGCTTCTCAGCATGATAGGGACCGATCCCGTCACGGGGATCGCCCGCTTCACGTTCGGCCGACATGAACTTTTGAGCGGACTGGAACTCATTCCCGTTCTTATCGGGCTGTTCGTGGGTTCCGAACTGCTGGGCGGCGTGCGCAGCAAACGGCAAACACAAGTAAAGACAGTCAATTTCAAAGATGAAAACAGGCTGACAAAAAAAGAAGTGGCAGGCACAGTGCCTGCCGTATTGAGCGGCTCTGTGATCGGCTCGATCATCGGGGCGCTCCCCGGGCTCAACGCAGCGGTGAGCGCGACGCTGAATTACAGCTTTGTGCGCCGGTTCAGCAAAAACGGCAGTGCCTTTGGCACGGGATGTGTGGAGGGGATCGCCGCGTCTGAAGCGGCCAACAACGGAACGGTAGGCCCGACGCTGGTGCCTCTGCTGACCCTTGGCATCCCTGGCAGCGGTACAGCGGCGATCTTTCTCGGGGCCCTGCTGATGCAGGGCGTCATCTGTGGGCCCACCATCATGACCGATTCAGGGAACGTCGTATACGGTATCTTCTTCGCTCTTCTGTTCTGCACGATCACTCTCGCCGTCATCGGGCGGCTGATCATCCGGATCGCACAGAACGTGATCTTTATCCCCACCAGCATACTCACGCCCCTGGTGATCTTTATGTGCTGCGTCGGCGTATATAGCAACAGAAGCTTGGTATTCGACATTTATGTCCTGATCGCATTCATGCTTCTGGGGTATTTGATGAAATTGGGAAATATCCCCGTCCTGCCGCTGCTGATCGCATATCTTCTCGGTTCGACCCTGGAGGCGCATTTCAGACGCGCTCTCACGATCTCCCAGGGCAAGATGTCGATCTTCTTCCGCTCTCCCATTTGCGTCATATTCCTGCTGATCTCCGCCGCATTGCTGGCCTATTCCATTCTTAGTCCATTGCGGAACAACAAAAAGAAAGGGAAATAATGATATGCCTGCGAAAATCAAATGGATCGGAAACGCATTTTTCTTCCTGCAAACGGAGGGACACCGGCTCTTCGTCGATCCGTGGATCAGGGACAATACGGGCGTAACGGCGACCATAGAGGACGCCTTGGATTGGGCGCCGACCCATGTGCTTGTCTCCCATGGACACCCGGGGCATTACGGCCGCGGCGATTCTGTTGAACTCGCCAACAGAGCCCACGTCCCTTACATCTCGAACACGAGCGTGATTGGGTATGTCCTGGACAAGAAGTTGCTCAAAACATCGTACCTAGGCATCGCCGCCGGGTCCAAAGTGTATTACGACGGGATGGAGATCCAGATGCTCCCGATCGTCCATCCCCCCGAGCCGGAGATCGCCTCCGCTTGGGCCGACGTGCCCGGCACACCGAACTGTGCGTTTGTGATCAAGACCGATGGATATACGTTCCTGCATGTGGGCGACACCATGTACAGCGAAGTATATGAAAAGATCGCCGCAGAAAACAAGATAGACGCCGCCATGCTCCCGCTGTGGGGGCGCGGTATGGGGTTCCCCAAGGAACAGGCCATCGACAACATCACGAAGATCCTGGATGTCGTTAAGCCCAAGCACGTCTTACTGCACAACCGCTGGGACCCGGCGCGTCCGGCATACAGCGCGTTCGTCGAGGCCACCAAGGATATCACGTTTGAAAACACGGTGATCTATCCGCAGCAGATCGGCTGTGAGATCGTTCTCAAATGACCGCTGGTCAAATTATTAGGAGGAAAGCGACTATGAGCAAAGCAGAAAAACTGAGGGAACTTCTCAAACAGGACAAGCTATTCGTACTGCCCGGTGTCTCCAATGCATTTCTGGCGACCTTGGTCGAGAACGCCGGGTATGAGATCGTGTATGTCTCCGGCGCGGGCATGGTCAACATGAACTGGTGCCTGCCTGACTACAACATGATCTCCATGTCCGAGAATCTGGAGATCGCCAAACGGGTCAACGACGCAGTCGACGCCCCCATCATCTGTGATATCGACAACGGCTACGGCGGCTACATAAATGTGTACCGCACCCTGCGGGAATACAGCAAAGCGGGTATCGCGGGCGTACAGCTGGAGGACCAGATGAACCCCAAACGCTGCGGCCATTTTGAAGATCACGCGATCATCCCTGCCGGGGAGATGGTGGGCAAGATCAAGGCCGCACGGGACGGCTCCATCGACGGCGACACGGTGATCATGGCCCGGACGGACGCCATCTCCGCGACGGGCAGCTTTGACGAAGCTCTGGACCGCATGGACCGCTATGTGGAGGCCGGCGCTGATATCGTGTTTATCGAGGCCGTCAGAACGGTCGAGGACATGAGAGTGATCCCCAAGCATTTCTCCATCCCTGCGCTGATCAACCTGGTAGAACACGGGAAAACGCCCATTCTGACCAACAGCGAATACGAAAAGATGGGCTTCAAACTCGCGCTGTACGCCTGCCAGACCCTGAAAGCGGCCGCCTTTGGCGTCAATCAGTTTTTGAAGTATCTGGCAGAACACGGCACTACGAACGGCGCCGACGATGTCTGCATGATCACATCGGAGGAACGTCATATTATCACCCACAAGGATCAGTATAAAAACCTTATCGCCAAATACGAGAGCATCTATAAGACCCGGTAAAAGCCAGACGGCGCCTTGCAAAAACAAGGCTCCGCGGACTATCAAAAACGAGCCGTTTTCACGTTCTGAAAACGGCTCGTTTTTTGTAGATCAAGACCTTCACCGGCTCCGGCCGTCGAGATCCAGATTCATTCACCTGTGATGCTGGGGGAACGAGGGCCTTATTGGAACTCCACCATGTTTATCCTGTCGTTGAAGTCCCCGATGACGCCGGCAATCGCCTCGGATATGTCCTCCGGCACATAGTTCATGTTCTTCCCGGACTCTATCGCCTTGGCGAACGCCACGATCTCGTATCGGATGCCCTCGCCGTCCAGCTGATAGAAAAAGCGTTTGTTGTCCTCCGGGTTCTCGTACCGGACCTCAAAATAGTCCGTTTTCCACCAGGGAGCCGGCACATAGATATAGCCCGTCGTCCCGGCGATGACCAGCTCGCCCTCGGCCTTGGCGCCCGTTGCGACCTTCACGGTGGCGACGCCAGACGGGTACAGGAAGTCGATCTTCGTAAAGGCGTCGATATTCTTCTCCTTATCCTGGAACTTCGTGTAAAATGTCCGGTCCTTATAATCCGTCCCGAATATCTGAAACACCGGGAGCATCGCGGCCGGCGCCCAGCCGCACATACTGTTCCACCGCTGGGAAAGGTCAACCCCCCCGAGAGAGATCCCGCCGCGCAGGCTCGTGCATATCGCGTCGATCGAGACGACCCTTCCTATCTTCCCGCCCTTCGCCATATAGATGAGCCGCTCATAGGCGGTCGAGTAGGCGGTCTTTATGGCGTCCATCAGGATCAGCTTCTTTTCGGCGGCCAGCGCGTAAAGCGCCCGGCACTGTTCCCGCGTATATGCCATCGGGGACTCGCACAGAACGTGCTTTCCCGCTTCCAGGGCCTGCTTCGTATGTTTATAGTGATCCTCGGGCTTGGAGACGATGTACACCGCGTCGACCCTGTCCAGAAGTTCGCCATAGCTGCCGGCGGAAAACAGGTCCCGGGTCTCCGGATCGTCCCTGGACAGGTAAGCGCCCACCACCTCCACGCCATTAACAAATTTGGACTCGTTTACGAACTTCGTGCGGAAGGAGGCCGAGCCAACCAGGCCGATCCGCAGCTTCCGTTTTTCCGCTCGCACTTCAGAGCTGGATATCCCCTCCGTCCTGGGCAGATAGATCACCTTGCAGAACTCCTTGAGGTAATCGAAATGCCCGACCCAGTCGGAGCCCACTGTGAAGATATCGACGCCCAGGCGGCGGATATCGTCGATCTTCTGGCCCTCGTATTCCTCCACGATGATCTCGTCGGCCAGCCCCGTCTCCTTCACCGCCGCGATGCGCTCCATCAGCGACTGCTGGTTGTTGATCTTCCCCCGCGTCTTGTCATAGTCATCCGACGTGACCCCGACGATAAGGTAATCGCCGAGGGCCTTCGCCCGTTCCAGAAGGCGTATATGGCCATAGTGGAGCATATCGTATGTTCCGTATGTGATCACCTTGACCATGCGTCACCTCTTACAATATGCCGCGCCTGTGCAGGTCCTTCAGCGCATCTGTCAGGGTGGTGTTGTCCTCATGGGAGAGGTGGCCGATGTGGCCGATGCGGAAGACCGTGCTTTTCATATCCCCGCCGTTGGGACACACCCATATGCCGTACTCGTCCTTCAACACCTCAAAAATACGGTAGGCGTCCCCGTTCACCGGATGCAGGGAGGTGACCCCGTTCGCCGGGGCCTCCGACACCATCTCCAGCGGAAGACCCTTGATCTTCTCCCGGAGGTCGGCCGCCTGGGCCGCGACGCGGGCGATCTCCTGCTCCGCCCCGCCGGCACGCTCGATCTCCCGGAGCCGGGCGTTGATCTGCCGCAGAATGCCCACGGCGGGGGTGAAGGGCGTCTGCCCTCTCTCCATATTTTTCAGCGCGTCGGCCAGGTTGAAATACATCGACTTCACCCTGGCATTCGTGACCCGCTCCACCGCCCTCGGCGCCAGGATGATGATGGATATCCCCGGGGGGCAGGCAAGCACCTTCTGCGACCCAGTTATCATCACGTCCGCGCCGCAGTGCGCCATATCGAAGGGGTCCGCCAGGAAGGAGGAGACGCAGTCGCACACATAGAAAAGCCCGTTCTTCTTACAGAATCCGCCGATCATCTCCGCGTCGTACAGCACGCCGGTGGAGGTCTCGCCGATGTTCACCAGCAGGCCGGTGAACGGCTGGCCGTCGTATTCATACAGCCGCTCCCTGGTGAGCTTCCGGCCGTGTTCCAGCTTGATCACCTCGTGGGGGACGCCGTGGATCTGGCACAGCTCCACGAACCGGTGGCCGAAGCTCCCGCCGTCGATGACCAGGACCCTGTCAGCCTCGGTAAAGCAGTTCATCACCGCCGCCTCCATGGCGCCAGTGGAGGAATTGGTCATGAACACCACCCTGGACCCCTCCGGCGCCTTGGCGTATCGCAGCATCAGCCTTTCATTTTCCAGCATTACCGCGGAGAATTCCGGCGTTCTGAAATAGGGCACCTGTTCCCCGCCGATGGCGCGGACCTCGTCGCTGCACATGACCGGGCCCACCGCGAAATTGAGCATGGTCCTATCCTCCCTTTCCTGTCACATCATTCCGTTGGACCAGTTGATGTCCTGATCATAAACCGATTTATTTTACCATGAAATGCCCTTTATATCAATTCTTTTTGTCTGGCAGCTATCCGCGTGGCTTATCCACAAAAAATTGCGGACAGCTGGGACCTGTCCGCCGCTTGACACGGGGCATAGCGCGGTGTTATGCTTATTTGTCGGAAAGGCGAGGAACATGAACAAGAACGACAAAAAAGAACTCTTTGAATCCATGCCGGTGCCCAAGGCGCTGGCGTCCATGGCCATCCCCACCATCATCAGCCAGCTGATCAACCTGATCTACAACGTGGTGGACACGTTCTTCATCGGGCGCACGGGCAACTCCTACATGGTGGCCTCGGTGACGGTGGCGTTCACCATCTTCATGATGACGGTGTCCTTCGGCAACCTGTTCGGCATCGGCGGCGGCAGCCTGGTGGCCCGGCTGATGGGCAAGGGCCGGCAGGACGACGCCCGCAGCGTCTGCGCCTTCAGCTTTTACGGCGCCATCGCCATCTCCCTGGCCTACTCGGCGCTGATCGGGCTGTTTCTGGACCCCATACTGAACGTGCTGGGCGCCTCGGACGCCACCCGGGGCTTCGCCCGGCAGTACGTGTGGATGACGGTAATATTGGGCACGCTGCCCACGGTGCTGTCCGGCGTGGGGGCGCATCTATTACGCAACGCCGGCTACTCCAAGCAGGCCAGCCTGGGCCTGTCCGGCGGCGGCATCCTGAACATCGCGCTGGACCCGCTTTTCATGTTCGTGCTGCTGCCGGAGGGGATGGAGGTGTTCGGCGCGGCCCTGGCCACGCTCTTGAGCAACGTCGTCTCCTGCGTCTACATGATCGTCACCCTGCAGCGAGTCTCCCGTGCCGCCCCCTTGAGCCTGCGGCCCCGGGACGCCCGCATCATCCGCCGGGAGGATATGCGGGGCGTATTCGCGGTGGGCGTCCCCTCGGCGGTCCTCACCGGGCTGTTCGACGTGGCCAACATCTTCCTCAACGCCCTCATGGCCGCCCACGGGGACTTGCAGCTGGCCGCCATCGGCATCGTCATGAAGGCCGAGCGGCTGCCCAACGCCATCAACATCGGCATCTGCCAGGGTATGCTCCCCATCGTGGCCTACAACTTCGCCTCCGGCAACCGGGAGCGGATGAACAGCCTTATCCACACCGCCCGGGTGTTCGGCCTGGGCATCACGGTGTTCTGCGTGTGCTTTTTCCAGCTGCTGGCCACGCCCATCTGCCGGCTGTTTCTAAGCACCTCCGGCGGTCACGCCGAGGAGGCGCTGGAGACCATCGCCTTCGCCACCACCTTCCTTCGCATCCGGTGCCTGGCCTCGCCGGTGCAGTTCATGAACTACCACACCTCCTACTGCCTACAAGCCATGGGGGACGGCCGGGACACGCTCCTGCACGCCATCGCCCGGCAGCTGGTGTTCTACATCCCGTTCATGTATCTGCTGAACAGCCTGTTCGGCCTGCTGGGGCTGGTGAGCGCGGTGATCGCGGGGGAGGCCTGCGGCGGTGTGTTCGCGCTGTTCTTGCTCCACCGCTGGCTGAAGCGGGTCAACGCCCACGCCAAGGCGTGATAAAACCACACAGGAAAGCCGCCGGAGGCAGACGCCTCCGGCGGCTTTGTGTTGATCTCAAAGGTTGGTATACCCCTCCAGGAACAGGTCCACGGCCCGGGCGCAGGCCCGGCCCTCGGCCAGGGCGACGGCCACCAGGCTGGCCCCCCGGCGCATATCCCCGGCGGCAAACACGCCCTCCCGCTCCGTGGAGAACCCGTCCGCCCCGGTGGGGATGCGGCCCTTTCCGTCCGGCGTCAGGCCGAAGGCCGCCGCCACCGGCGTCTCCGCCCCGGAGAAGCCCGCCGCCACCAGCAGCAGCCCTGCCGGGATGGTCCGGCTCTGGCCCGCCGTGTCGATGGTCACGGCGGTGAGGGCGCCGGCCTCGTCGGTGACGAGGCCCGTGGCTCTCGTCTCGTAAAGGCGAGGGTCATGGCCGAATTTGGCGGCCGCCTCCTCCTGGCCGTAGTCCGGCGCGCCGGACCGGCTGTGGTAGGGCCATACGGGCGCGGCAGGCCCCGGCGCGGGCTTTCGCACCAGCTGGGTCACGCTCACCGCTCCCTGGCGGACCGCCGTGGCCACGCAGTCGGTGGCGGTGTCGCCGTTGCCGATGACGACAACATCCTTCCCCCGGGCCGAGCAGGCGCTCTCCCGGCTGGCAAGGACGGCCTTGGTGGCCTCGGTGAGGTAATCCAGCGCCTGGACCATGTCCCGGCTGGAACCCTCCACCGGCACCGTCCGAGGCTCCCTGGCCCCGCAGCACAGCACCACCGCGTCGTACACCTGCATGAGCCGCGCCGCCGCGCTCTGGGCCGCCACGTCGAAGCCGGTGATGAACTGCACGCCCTCGGCCTCCATGCGCCCGATGCGCCGGGTCACCACGGCCTTGTCCAGCTTCATGTTGGGGATGCCGTACATCAAAAGACCGCCGGGCTTATCGTCCCGCTCGAACACCGTGACGCTGTGGCCCCGGCGGTTGAGCTGGTCCGCCGCGGCCAGGCCCGCCGGGCCGGAGCCCACCACCGCCACCTTCTTCCCGGTACGCACCTCCGGCGGGTGGGGGCTGATGAGCCCGTGGGCGTAGGCGTACTCGATGACGGCCAGCTCGTTGTCCCGCACGGAGATGGGCGCCTCGCCGTACAGCCCGCACACGCAGGCCGACTCGCACAGCGCCGGGCACACCCGCCCGGTGAACTCGGGGAAGGCGTTGGTCTTCAAAAGCCGGTCCAGGGCGTGGCCCCAGTTGCCGTGGAACACCTCGTCGTTCCACTCGGGGATCAAGTTGTGCAGCGGGCAGCCGAAGTCCGACTGGCAGAAGGGCACGCCGCAGTTCATGCACCGGGCGCCCTGGAGCTGGCGCTGCTGCACGGGCAGTTCGCTGTGGAACTCCCCGAAATCCGCGATCCGCTGGGCCGGCGCCGCCGTGGCCCGGTCCTCCCGCCGGTATTCCATAAAGCCCGTGGGTTTTCCCATGGTCACACCGCTCCTTTCTGGACGCTGTAAAACGCCTCCAGCTCCGCCTCCCGGCGGGACAGGCCCTTTTCCTCCATCTGTCCGATGGCCGCGAGCATCCGCTTGTAGTCGTTGGGGGTGATCTTCTTGAAGAGGGGCAGCGTCTCTTCCCAGTGTTCCAGCACGGTCCGGCCCCTTGCCGACCCGGTGGCGGCCACATGGGCCTCGATCATGGCCCGCAGCTGGGCGATGTCCTCCCGCTCCGTCACGCCGGACATGGTGACCATGTCCTTGTTGAGCCGCAGGTACAGCTCGTGCCGCTCGTCCATCACATAGGCGATGCCCCCCGACATGCCCGCGGCGAAGTTCTTGCCCGTGGAGCCAAGGATCACCACGCAGCCGCCGGTCATGTACTCGCAGCCGTGGTCTCCCACGCCCTCCACCACCGCCTTCGCGCCGGAGTTACGCACGCAGAACCGCTCCCCGGCCATGCCGTTGATGTAGGCCTCGCCGGAGGTGGCGCCGTACAGGGCCACGTTGCCGATGATGATGTTCTCGCC